>CAZSPX010000124.1:0-9260 GCA_964608885.1 uncultured Anaerolineaceae bacterium
GCCTGATCCGGGGAGTGCGGGCGCTGATCTGGGACCGCCCGGAAGATGCCGACAGTCATTTTACAAAGGCAAACCTGGCCAGGTTCGAGATGGATGAGGATTTCATCGGCCAAATGACGCACGAAATTCTGGGATATGAACTGTATTACGGGGATGAGGCGGTGCCAGCACTCCTTGCCCGGCTTTCACAATATTTCGAGAAGATCGGGAAGAAGAGCTGGGGGAAATGGATCAAGGGGAGTTACCTGCTCCAGAAGGCGGGCAGACACCCGAGTGAGGGCGGCGGGAAGCCTGCCAATCTCCTGCTCGAGGCGTTCGCCAGCCGCCCTGAATATCTGTTCAACCGGGGTGTCGTCCGGCGCTTCATCAAATCCCTTGCCGGTGGCATGGCCGCTTCCGGGCAGGGCTCCAATTGAGGGGAAACCCAACGGAGATCATGAAATGAAGAAAAGAGCATTGGTGCTTGGAACCGGAAGCGCCCAGGTCGACCTGATCCGCTATTTGAAAGATGAGGGATGGTGGGTCCTTGGGTGCAGTTACCGTCAGGAGGGGAAGGGGCTGCAGTACCTCGATCGATTCGAGCAGGTGAACATAACGGATATCCCGGGGGTGGAAAGCCTGGCCCGGACCGCAGGTGTCGACCTGGTGTACTCGATCGGCTCGGACCTGGCCATGCCGACGATCGGTGCGGTGTCTGCGAGCCTTGGGCTTCCGGTGCTTGCGAATTATGCGACCGCCAGTCTTCTCCAGAACAAGGTCCAACTGAGGGAGTTTCTGACCGAACGGAATATCAGCCCGGTCAAACACCGGATGATCCGGGGAAAGAGCGATCTTGACGGCTGGTCCGGTTTTCCTGCCATCGCCAAGCCTGCCGATAACCAGGGCCAGCGCGGCGTCTTCCTTGCAAAGAACGTGGAGGAGCTGGCGGACGGGCTTGAAAAAGCGCTGGAGCAATCCAGGAGCGGAACGGTGATCGTGGAAGAGTACCTGGATGGGCCGGAAATCTCCGTCAATGCATTTGTGTTGGAAGGGGATCTGCCCTTCTGCGAGGTGTCCGATCGCCTGGTGGTTGAGAGTTATGCTGGCGGGATCCCAGAAAGCCATGTGCTCCCGGCAAGATCGTGCACGGGAAATATGCTTTCACAGGCGAAGGAACTGGTAAAAAGCTGTGTGCAGGCACTGGGGATCGAGAACGGCCCCGTATATTTCCAGATGAA
This sequence comes from uncultured Anaerolineaceae bacterium, assembly GCA_964608885.1. Taxonomy (GTDB): domain Bacteria; phylum Chloroflexota; class Anaerolineae; order Anaerolineales; family Villigracilaceae; genus JACPVF01. Next base: position 1,218 of record CAZSPX010000124.1, read on the forward strand.
GCTGACAGCGCAGGGTCCAAAGGTCATCGAAATCACCCCGCGGCTGGATGGTTGCCACATCTGGCGGCTGATTAAGACGGTCGGGAAGGTGGACCTGCTGGACTCTTCCATCAAGCTGTTGAGCGGTGAGACATCCCTGGAACTGGAAATGTGCGGGGATCTGCCAGGTGCACATTTGAATTTCCTCTTCAGCCTTCCCGGTGTGGAATTCAGGACAGCAGACCACCCGGCTCCTGCGGATGTGTGCCACCTTGAATATTATTACGAAGATGGCGAGCTCGTCAGACCGATCAATGGATATTATGAAAAAGTTGGATACTATATCCAGCAGGGAAATTAGGGCCATGAAAATTGCCGTCACCGGCGCAACAGGATTTATAGGCAGGCACCTGGTCGGCGAGCTGCGGGAACGTGGTCACGGGCTGATCTTAATGGGCAGGGACATGGAATCGCTGCGATCTGCGTTCAGTGATGCAGATCCGGGCGTTTCACTGGTTGAAACCGGATACGGCAGAGACCTTCCCGGCGCCGTGAAGGATGCCGATGCAATCGTGCACCTCAGCGGACTGCGCTGGAGGAAAGACCGGCAAATGCGGGACTATCTCGCGAACAATGTGGTTCCCACTGAAAATCTATACGCCGCTGCGGCCGAATCCGGTGTGCGAAATATCGTGTTCTTATCTTCGATCGCGGTGTACAACCCCGGTATCAATGCCCTGCCATTTGGCGAGGGTGAAGACTGCTCGCCTGTGACGCACTATGGCGTGAGCAAGCTGATGTGCGAAAAGATCGGGGCTTACTATAATCACGCGTTCGGGCTGAAGATCAAATCCCTGCGAGTGGGGCAGGTGGTGGGACTGGAGGAGCGCGGCGGATTCATGCTGAAGGACTTCATGGATAAAGCCGGCGCCGGGAAAGCTCTGAACGTTTTTGGCAAAGGGGCGGGAAGCCGGGATTATATCTATGTGCTGGACGTGGTTTCTGCCATCCAGAAGGCGCTGGAGTATCCGGAGCGGGTCGGTGTATATAACATCAGCCTGGGCAAGCCGGTCACACATCTGCAATTAGCCGAGGCGATCAATGTGGCCTTCGGGAATACGGGGAACCTTGTCATGGATCCGGAAAAGGCGGAGGATCCCGGCCGCCTGCTCATGGCAAACGGGCGAGCGAAACGCGAGCTTGACTGGCGCCCGCAGTGGGGTTTGGAAGAGATGTTTGTGGACATGGCCAGAAACCTGGCGGGTCAAAAATCCTAGAGGCCGGATCGCTTCAATCGTTATGATGACAGTTGACCTGGCAAAAAGAAACCATATTGGCGGCCGAGAATGCCCATGAGAATCGGCATGCTTGTCTATGATATGCAGGATTTCGGCGGGCTCGAGGAATACGTCGTTAACCTTGCGGCCGGCCTGCAGGCCGAGGGACACGCGGTCAGTGTGATCTGCGCGGCGCGGGTGCCACCTCAAAACCAGTATGCACGCCGGCTGGCCGAACAGACCATCCCACTATTCCAGCCGCCCGCCTGGGTCTCCCAGCTGGCCTCGGACTGGCTGACGAAGGAAAAGATCCTACAACGGGTCATGGGGGTACTGAGGCCATTCACACTGCTTCCCGGCCTGGCACTGGCGTTTGCCAGGAAACAACCGGTGAGGCAGGGTTGGGAGAGCGCTCAAAACTGGTTAAAGGGCCGGCTGATGGACAAACTGATCGGGCCGGATTATCGCAAGCCGCTCGGGCAGATCCTGCTGGGGTGGTGGATGCGGCGCTGGCACCCGGACCTTCTGCATATCCAGGGTTATACGACCAGCCTGCTGTTCGCGATCGAGTGGGCCGGGCGCCGGAAGATGCCGGTGGTCTATGAGGAACATCAGACCCCGGATCCCCATTTCAATTGGTGGCAGGGCTTCGAGGCCAGCATCAACCGGGCGGACCGGGTGATCGCGGTCTCTGAAAAGAGCGCCGAAGGGCTGCGCGAGGTCTGCGGCGTGACCCGGCCGATCGAGATCATCGGTCCCTTGTTGGCCGATCCCTTCCATCCGGGCTGGAAGAAGAAGATCCGGCCGTACGACCCGGACAAGCCGTTCATCGTGACGACCGTCGCGAGGCTGTATATCACGAAGGGCCTCACTTTTCTGCTGGATGCGGCCGCGCTGGTCAAGAAAAACCATCCGAATATCGAATTCAGGGTGTACGGCGACGGCGACCTACGGGATGAACTGATGGAGAAAGCGAAGCGCCTGGATCTGGATGGTGAGGCGATCTTCCGGGGGATATTCCGTGACCGGGCCGAGCTTACACAGATCCTGGAAGAGACGGATATCTTCCTGCTGTCCTCGATCCTGGAGGGCCAGCCCCTGGTGATCGCCGAAGCCATGGCTCATGGCTGCCCGATCGTCTCCACTAACGTGGGGGGGATCCCGGAACTGATCTGTGACGGGGAGAACGGGCTGTTGTGCCCGCCCGAAGACCCTCAATGCCTTGCCGGGAACATCATGAGGCTGGCGCCCGATGCGGGAATGCGGCAGAGGCTTGGCTCCGCGGCCCGGCTTGGCTATGAAAACGGACCCTTCAAAGCGGAGGCTCTCAGCCGTAAACTGATCTCGGTCTACGAGGAAGTTCTGAAGGAACACAAGCCTGCCGGCAGGGCAAGCGGGAAGGTCCTGTAACCGGGAGCTTATCCCTGGTATGCCAGATTTGTGCGGCACAAACTTCCGTATGCAAGGAGATGATTGATTCTTATGATAAGCATCAAGGCACTGCCTCCCCTGATCCTGTTCAGACGCACAGCGCAGCGAACCGCGATCGAAAAAGACATGCTGCGATGGCTCCAGTTCATCAAGCCGGAACGAAAGCTGAATTCGCCGAAGGAAGTCCTGATGTGGCTTTTGGAGTCTCATCCTGAGTTCCGCAACCTCTACTTTGCCCGCATCGGGCGGTATTCCAGCCTGGCGGGAAAAGCATTGGTTTTCCTTGCTCGGTGGTTATATCCGCCCACGGAGACTCCGGGCTTCGCAGAACCCTTGAATATCGGTCCGGGTCTGTTCATCTTCAAAGGCTTTGGTTGTGTGATCGGGCCGGAGAAAATGGGAGAGAATTGCTGGATCGGTCCTGGTGTTACCTTTGGTTATAAAGGGGCGGGGAGCGGACTGCCGAGCATCGGAAATAATGTCTTTATTGGCGCAGGAGCAAAGATCCTTGGATCGCTGACGGTCGGTGATAATGCCGTGATCGGTGCGAATGCGGTGGTGGTCAAGGATGTCCCGGCCAATTGCACAGTGGTTGGAGTCCCCGCCCGCATCATCAAGCAGAACGGTGTAAAGGTCGGGAAAGCCGGCATATAGAATTTTATCTACGAAAGACATGATTTCCCTATTACACCACCTGCTACGAAAAATCAAAGTCAGTTTCATCCTGCGCCTGGTGGAGAGAGCCCAGAACGTGGAGGTTATCCAGGCAGACATCAATCGATGGGTGAAGGTAGTCGATGATTCCCGCCAAAGCGATTCATTAGCAGAAAAACTCCTCTGGTTGATGTATGGAGAGAATATCCAAGAATTCCGGAACCTTGTTTTTTACCGGCTCAGTCCCGGAAGAAACTGGATGGAAAGATCCCTTCTAGGGATATCCAAGTACTGTTTCAAACCCCGGGAAGTGCTGGAGATCGCTTCTCCGTCAATAGGGCCGGGGCTCGTCATTATGCACGGTGTGGAAACCGTTATTGCCGCCGAGAGGATCGGCGAGAACTGCATGATCTTCCATGATGTATTCATTGGTCCCGACCTACAGATCGACGAACGGCCTGTGCTCGGAAATTTCGTGCATGTCAGTGCCGGCGCCAGAGTCCTGGGGAAGATTACCATTGGCGACCATGCTGTAATTGCTGCCAATGCAACAATAGACCGGGATATGCCTCCCAACAGCCTTGCCATTGGAATCCCTGCCAGAATTCTGGCAAACGCCGGGAACAAGGCTGAATATATTGCGAATGGGCTCATACTTGGAGAGCAACAAGATCTGCCCCAAGATCTCGCTGCCGCCCAGGAATTGGGATCCTGAATGTCCTTCGAAAAGAAACTGCGTATTGCGATAGGCCTGCCTGAGTGGGCGCCGTTTCAGGATGCCATGAGCGGGCGGCCCGCAGATGCCACGTACGTGATCCAGGGCAACCTTGCGAGGGGCCTGGAGGCGAGGGGACACATGCTAATATTCGCAGCCCCCTGCAGCCCGGACCAATTTGTCTTCACCGACGATATACGCGAGCCCAGGATCGCGAGGCGCAGCTGGTCGGCAGGGCTGCCCTTCGAGGTGGTAAGCAAGGCGGCCTGGCGGGTCCAAAAGGCGGTGGGAATCCCGTACCTGAATGTGTTCTCAAATTATCGTTTCATGGATGCCGCCGTCCAGGCCCTCAAAGACTGCGATGTGATCTATGAAAGGAACGGCCTTTATAATGCCGGGCTGGGGATGGCAGCCGCCCGGCTCGGAAAGCCCTACGTGATCTTCTTCGAGGCCGACCAGCTCATGGAGCTGGATATTATGAAGCGGCCGGTAACAGGATGGCTGCGCAGACGCGCCGAAAGCATCCTGCGCTTTAATTTGAAGACCGCGGACTGCATTATCTGCGTCACGAAGGCCGGGAAAAAGCATCTGATCGAACAATGGAAGGTTCCCGGCGATAAGATCCTGGTATTCCCGAACGCCGTGGATGTGGATAAGTTCAAACCTTCCATCGCCTCCCGGGAACGGAAACGCGCTTCCCTGGGGCTCGGGAACCAACCCCTGATCATATTCGTGGGCAATTTTTTTCAATGGCACGATGTGGATACCCTGTTGGAGGGTTTTCGATGGGCGCGCCAGTCATGTCCGGAGGCCCGGCTGGTCCTGGTAGGGGACGGAGAACGCAGGGCGCAAATGATGGAACGTGCCTCGGAACTGGATCTTGAAGGCGCGGCGCGATTTACGGGCATCGTCTCCCATACCGAGGTCCCCGGGTATATTGCGGCAGCGGATATCGCCGTGGTGCCATATCCTCCCATGAAGCAGGAGATGTGGCTCTCACCCCTGAAGCTCTTCGAGTACATGGCCTGCGGAAAGGCGATCGTCGCCTCGGCGACGGGCCAGATCAAAGAGGTTATCCGGCCGGGAGAGAATGGGCTTCTGGTATCACCGGGCGAGGCCAATGATCTAGGGGGCGCACTGGTCAAGTTGATCGAGAACCCGGAGCTGAGAATATCACTGGGGGCGCAGGCTCGGCAGGATGCCGTGGCGCAATTCTCATGGGACCACTACCTGAGTCGGCTGGAACGGGTGTTCGCGGCCGTGATGAAACGGGAACCGGTCGGCTCGCTTTAGTATTACCATCCGCAATTTGTATCCAATGAACAAACAAAAACCGCTGGTCAGCATCATCATCCCGAACTATAACCATGCCCGGTACGTGGGGGATGCGATCCACAGCGTCCTTAGCCAGACCCATCCCGGGTTCGAGATCATCGTGGTGGATGACGGCTCGACAGATGACAGCCGCCAGGTGATCGGGGAGTTCGGCGAGAAGGTGCGCGCCATTTACAAGGACAATGCCGGGCTGTCGGCGGCGCGCAATACCGGCATTGAAGCCGCACAGGGAGACTATATCGGCGTTCTGGATGCCGACGACATGTACGAGCCGCGGTTCATAGAGATCCTCCTGGGATGCCTGGAAGAGGCGCCGGATGCGGACGGGATCCACTGCGGTTATCGCTTCGTGGACCACCAGAACCAGCCTCTCCCGCAGGTCGAAGCACGGGATGTGCCGCCGGGGGAGCTGTTCCAGGCTCTGGTGGATGGAAACTTCCTGGTGCCTGAATCCATGTTCCTGCGGCGCCATTGTTATGACCAGGCAGGGCTGTTCGACATTTCCCTGACGGCGCTTGAGGACCTGGATATGTGGCTGAGGGTATCCAGCCGGTTCAGGATCATCTCGACGACGGAGGTGCTCACCCGCCACCGGGTGCTCCCGGGCAGCATGTCGGCTGACCCCACCCGGCAGTTCCAGAACCGGATGAAAGTCATTTGCAAGCATTTCGGTGAAGAGCCTGGAGCCGGAGGAACCTGGAGTCCCGCGCAACGCCGGGCATACGGACGGGGATACCTGATATCAGCTGTCGAATACCTGCAGGCGAATAACGAGAGCCGCGCTTCCGAGTGTGTCCGCTCGATGGCCCAGGCCTGGCCTGACCTGCTGGGAAGGATGGAAACCTTCTACGAGCTGGGCTGCGGAAGCCAACCCAAGGGGTATCGCGGGGAGTTCGCCTCCCTGGACCTGGAGAGGAATTATCAGGTTGTGACGAGGCTGCTGGAGGGTATTACCCAAGTGGCAGGGATGAATGGCCGGATGCAGACCGCAATGGCGCATGCAAACCATGCCTTCGGCCGGCTGGCCTACGGGCAGGGGAGAACCAGCGCGGCCCGGAGCTTTCTTGTCCGCGCCCTGCGATTCCGCCCTGCATTCCTCGTTGATCGTTCCTTCGCGGGGGCACTGATCCGATCCATGCTGGGAGTGGAAGGGGTCAGGCGGCTTAAGGCGATGGCAGAGGCTTTCCGGTAATGCGCATCCTGTTCGTCTCCAGCCAGTACCCTCCCTACGAATTGGGAGGCTATGAGCAGCTTTGCCAGGAAGTGACCGCGGAATTGATGGAACGCGGGCACGAGGTGAGAATCCTGACCAGCCGTTATGGACTCCAACCACAGGATCCCATCCGGGTTGGAAATGTGGACCGTTCACTGCACCTGATGGCAGATATCCATTACTACAAGCCGCTGGACTTCTTCCTGCATCTTCCCCGGCAGGAGAGGACCAACCTGGAGGTGTTTCGAGGATCCATCGACGAGTTCAAGCCGGATGTGGTGATGTTCTGGGGGATGTTTGCACTTTCGCATAGCTTACCGTATTGGGCTGAAAGATGGCTTCCGGGAAGAATCTCCTATTACGTGGCCTCCTACTGGCCCCTGGATGAAGACCTTCATTACGCTTATTGGAAGTCTCCCGCAAATCGGCGGGTCACAGAGATCATCAAACGTCCGCTCCGGGAGATCGCGCTTGGAAAATTACGCCGGGAAGGGTATCCACCCGCGTTGAAGCTGGATAATGTGATCTGCTGCAGTGAATATGTGCGCGACCGGCTGGCAGAGGCAGGACTCCTGCGCCAGGAGGCGGGCGTAGTATATGCCGGCTCCAACCCGGACCTTTTCAGGGATCGAACGGCTGAGGAGAGCCCTCGCGCGGATGAGCCCCTCCACCTGCTCTATTTTGGAAGGCTGGTCCCCGAAAAGGGAGTGCATACGGCAATCGAAGCGCTCGGCCTGTTGAAGCATGACGGACTGGCAGAGCGTGTCAAGCTGACGATCCTCGGGGATGGGCACCCGGATTACAAAAAACAATTGGTCCAGGAAACCAGGGAGCTGGAGATCGAGGACCGGGTGGAGTTCGTCCCCAAGATCGGGCGCGAAGAGATCCCTGAGTACCTGTCACAGTTCGATGTCTTTCTTTTCACATCGACCTGGCCCGAGCCCTTCGGCCGTACGATCATCGAGGCCATGATGGCGGGCCTTGTGGTGATCGGCTCGGATGTGGGCGGGAGCCGCGAGATATTCAGGGATTATGAGCCGGGACAGTTGTTCCAGGCCGGTGATGCCAGAGAGCTGAGAGACAGGATCCAACGCGTCCTGGACGATCCGGGATTGCGCAGCCGGCTGGCCCATTCAGGGAGGAAGCTGCCCTTCGAGCGTTTCACGATCCATCAAATGACCGACGGGATCGAAGCTTTTCTCTTGGATGTGAAGGCTCGGGCCGGGGCGGAGACCCGCGACCCATGAGGATCCTCTTCCTCTCCAACTTCTATCCGTCTGCCAGCCGCGGCGGGTTTGAGGAGTGGTGCCGGGAAGTGCTGGAAGGCCTGCGAGGAAGGGGGCATGAGGTCCACGTGCTGACCAGCAGCTTTGGAGCCGACTCACTGGAAGGACCGGACCCGGCCTGGGTGCATCGCGAGCTGAACCTTGAGATGGAAT
>CAZSPX010000125.1:0-9257 GCA_964608885.1 uncultured Anaerolineaceae bacterium
CTACGGTGTGCCGCAAGGCTACTGGCCTCTCGACCGGCATATGGAGAAGATCGCGCGGGCGATGGGCTTCGACCCCATTGAGTTCCGCTTGAAGAATGCCATCCACCCCGGCGAGTATCACCCCTTCTCGACTGCCTGGAACGAGGGACGCGAGCCGCGCCCCGAGATCGTCCACACGGTGGGACTCGAGCAATGCGTGGCGCAGGGCAAGGCGACCATCGGCTGGGATACGAAGTACGCGAACGCAGACTGGCATGGGGATGGCACGAAGCGCAAGGGCATCGGCGTGGCAATGGTCATGCAGGGGACGGCCATCCCCTACCTGGACATGGGCGGCGCTTCGATCAAGATGAACGATGACGGATCTTTCAACCTGCTGGTTGGCGCCACAGACCTGGGCACCGGCTCCGATACGGTTCTCGCCCAGATGGCTGCCGAGGTACTGGGCGTGCCGCTGGAAGATGTCATCTGCTACTCCTCGGACACCGACTTTACACCCTTCGATAAGGGCGCGTATGCTTCTTCCACCACGTACATCTCCGGGACTGCGGCCACCCGGGCCGCCCAGATGGCGGCGGAGCGCATCAAGTTGCGCGCTGCCAAAATGCTGAAAGTGGATGACCCGGAAACGATCGAGCTACGCGACCGCAAGGCCTTTGCACCGGACGGCCGCTCAGTGACCCATGCCGAGATCGCCCTGGATACCCTGCACAAGTCCGAGCAGGAGCAGATCATGGGCGTGGCATCCTATGTATCGCCGGTCTCGCCGCCGCCCTTCGGCGCACAGTTTGCCGAGGTGACCGTGGATACCGAAACCGGCCAGGTCACAGTGGACCGGCTGGTGATGGCGGTCGACTCGGGCGTGATCGTCAACCCGCTCACCGCCTCGGGACAGATCGAGGGCGGCATGACCCAGGCGCTCGGGTACGCGGTATGTGAGGAGATGCGCTACGACGCGGAGGGCAGCGCCATCGAGCGCGACTTTGACCGTTATCATATTTTCCGTGCGGACGAGATGCCGCGCCTGGATACCATCTTTGTCGAGACCTTCGAACCGAGCCATCCCTTCGGCGTCAAGGCCGTGGCGGAGATCCCAATGGACGGAGTGGCCCCTGCCGTGGGGAACGCGGTCCTGGACGCCGTGGGCGTCAACGTGGACGACAACCCGATCACACCTGAAAAGGTATGGCGCGGTCTGCGAAAGGTCTCCTGAGGCATTCATGGCCGACACGATCTACGTTATTGGACATGTCAATCCGGATACCGATTCCATCGCCTCGGCGATGGGCTATGCCTGGCTGCTGCGCGAGCGGGATGGCGCCAACACCGTCGCGGCGCGGGCCGGCGCGGTCAACCCGCAGACCGCCTGGGTGCTGAAGACCCTGGGGCTGGAGGCGCCTCTCCTCTTGACCGATGCATCGCCGCGGTTCGAGTCGGTCATGCGCCGGCTGGATACCATCCAGCCGGACCAGCAGCTCGGCCTGGCCTGGAACCTTGCCAGCCGCACAGGAGGCCTGGCGCCGGTGGTGACCGCGGATGGCAAGCCCTACGGCCTGATCAACGGACTGAGCCTGTTCAAATATTTCACCCAGACCCTCGGGCCGCGTCCGGGGGCCACCCCGGTCCGTGAGCTGATGTCCGCGCCGTGCTCGCTGGCCGCAGACACGCAGGTCCCACGCTATAACGCCAATGCCCACATCCGTGACAGCCTGAACCGTCTGCTGCGGGATGAATATATCGATTACTGGGTGGTGGATGAGCAGGGCCTTTACCTGGGCATCGCCAGCCAGCGCGAGGTGCTCAACCCGCCGCGGCTCAAGCTCATCCTGGTGGACCACAATGAACCTCGCCAGGCCCTGGCCGCCATTGAGGAGGCCGAGCTCATGGAGATCCTCGACCATCACCGCCTGGGGAACCCCCACACACACGCGCCGATCCGGTTCACCGTGGATATCGTCGGCTCCACCTCCACGCTGGTCACGGAGCAGGCCGCGGATGCGGGCATCTCCCTGCCGCCCCCACTGGCGGGAATGCTCCTTTCGGGCCTGCTGGCCGACACCCTGATCCTGACCTCGCCCACCACCACGCCCCGCGACCGGGAGGCCGCCGAGCGCCTGGGGCGCTGGGCCTTCCAAAGCGGACCTCTCAAGGGACAAACCATCGAGACCTACGGCAAGGCGGTACTCTCCGCGGGGACCGGCCTCGCCAACCGCAAACCCGAGCAGGTGGTCAGCACGGATATCAAACCCTACGAGGCCGGCGGTTTCAAGTTTGCCGTGGCACAGGTGGAGGTCACCGACCTGATGGAGATCTCCGAGCATCTCGGAGCCCTGGGGCAGGCGCTGGACGAGTTGAAGAACAAGCGCGGCCTGGATTTCGCCATGCTCATGATCACGGATGTGGTACGCGGCACCTCGCGGCTGGTACTCTCCAGCGCCGCGCCGCCGATCCTGGATGAGCTGCCCTACCCGCCACTGCCGGATGGGACACGCGATGCCTCCGGCGTCGTCTCGCGCAAGAAGCAGCTCCTACCTGTGGTCCTTGGCCTGCTGGAAAGCTGAACCCACTCCTCGGGAATCAACCCGCCCTGCGTCATGCAGGGCGGGTTTTGCTTACTTCATTCTGAGGGTAGATCGTCAGGGAGTAGGGGTGGGCGGCAGAGGAGTGGAGGGCGGGGGGACATCCGGTGTGGAAACCGTGGGCGTCACCGGATTCTCCACCTGTGGAGGCTTCAGAGGGCAGGCCTTCAAAGCCACCACGAAATCCTCTGTAATACCGCCATTCGTCACGCGCAGGGTGTAGCTGGTGTCCTGCTGGCCGGTGCACACCACCACCTGCTTGTCGCCCAGGATCAGAACGCTCTTACAGGCGTTCTGGCCGGGGACCGGGGTGCTGTCCGGCATCAGGGCGGGGATGGGCGTGCCATCCGCGGCCACCAGTTCAAAGGTGGCTCCCGCCGGAAGGGCGATAATGTTATACGGCACCTTCTTTATGCAAACCCTGTCCCAGAGCACGATCATCGAGGCATTCTGGAGAGGCGCCACCGGTGTAACGGAAGTGCCGTTCCCTCCGGCTGGAGGGGGAAAGGCCGTGGGCGTGAAGGTCGGTGTGCTTGTCACCTGCAGAGCCGGGGCCGCATCAGCCCTGGCGGTCACGAAGGCAGTCACTGCCAGGGAAAACAGCAGTACGCCCATGATGAGCAGCAGACTTGACTTTTTCATGGATCTCCTTTCTTGTTACGGTCAATAGCGCACACTTCCGAAAGGAGATTCTCGGCGCCTTGCCCCCGTGAGAATTCCCGGAGCGGCGCTGACTACGGTGTGCTTAACGAGCCCTTTTTGGGGGCTGTTACCGCCGGGCATGAGCATCCGGTAAGAATCGGCTCATCCCCCGCTTATACGAAGCCGGGACAAGGCCTGGAGCGGCTATAATTGACCCATGAACTCCATCGCCCGGGCACTGCTTGCGATCGAAGAAAACCAGGAATCCGCGGCACTCTGCACCGTCGTCGCCAGCCAGGGATCCACCCCGCGGCACGTTGGCAGCAAGATGCTCGTATACCCCGATGGCACGTTCATCGGAACAGTGGGCGGCGGGGACCTGGAGCACCGCGTACAGGATGAGGCGTGGATGGCCATCGCAGACGGCCGACCCCGCCTGCTATCCTACAACATGTCTGACCCCTCGCGCGGCGACCCGGGAGTCTGTGGTGGTCAGGTGGAGGTCTTTGTGGAGCCCATTCTCCCCTCTCCCCTTCTGGTCGTGATCGGCGCGGGACATGTCGGCAAGGCGGTCGTGCACCTTGCAAAATGGCTCGGTTTCCGGGTGGCTGTGAGTGATGACCGCGCCGAGTTCTGCACGCCCGAGTCCACCCCCGGAGCGGATGCGTACTACCCGGTACCGATGGAGAAGCTGCCAGACCAGCTCAAGATCACGCCGCGCACGTTCATCGTCATCACCAGCCGCGGCTCCAGCGTGGACGCCGCGGGGCTGCCGCCGCTGCTGGCCTCCAGGGCTGCCTATATCGGCGTCATCGGCTCGCGCCGCCGCTGGGCCACCACTGTTAAGGCGCTCAAGGCGCGGGGGGTGAGCGCCAAACAGATTCAGAAGGTCCACTCGCCGATGGGCCTGGAACTGAACGCCGAGACCCCCGAAGAGATCGCGGTCAGCATCCTGGCCGAGATCCTTATGCTGCGCGACGGCGGCACCGGCAAGACCATGAAAATGGAGAAGACAGACAAGGTCAAGTAGCAACCCCCTGCGCCGAATCTCGTATACACTAAAGGGACGGCTTCTTGTACCTGCCTGCCTGTTCGACTATAATCAAAATGGTATCCAGCCAACAAGGAGAATGTAATGGCCAGAATATTTGACGTCATCGAATACCCGAACGAGATGACCGATGAGATCGTCCACCGCTTCCCGGAGACCGGGATCGGCGACTTCCGCATCGGCTCGCAGGTCATCGTGCGGGAGAGCCAGCGGGCGGTGTTCTTCCGGGACGGCAACGCCCTGGATGTGTTCGGCCCGGGCCGCCACACCATCACCACCGCCAACATCCCGCTGCTGATCAACTGGATCGGGAAGCTCTTCAACGACCGCACGCCCTTCCCGGCCGAGGTGTACTTCGTCTCGATGAAGGAGTTCGCCAACCGCAAGTGGGGCACGCCGCAGCCGATCATCGTGCGCAACCCCGGCATGGGCCTGGGCGTGGCGCTGCTGCAGGGCTTCGGCACCTACTCCTTCCAGGTGAAGGACCCCCAGCAGTTCGTGACCCAGATCGTGGGCACCCAGGGCGCCTACCGCACCGGCGATATCGAGGAACGCCTGCGCACCATGCTGCTCTCCAAGCTGCAGGACGTCCTCGGCGAGACGGGCGCGAAGACCTCCGTCCCCGAGATGATCGGGCTGACCGAGGAACTCGGCGCGGCCGTGCGGGCCAAGTCACAGGATGACTTCGATGCCATCGGCCTGACCCTCAAGACATTCTATGTGGGCAACCTGAAGCCGAGCGATAAGTCCGCCCAGGAGCTGCGCGACATGGGCATGCTCGATATGGCCACCTACACCCAGCTGCAGGCTGCAGATGCCATGCGCGACGCCGCCCAGAACCCCAGCGGGGGAGCTGGTCTCACGGCAGGCATCGGCGCTGGAATGGGAATCGGTAACCTGATGCAGCAGGCCACCTCCGGCGCGGTCCAGCAGGGACAGAGCACCACCAAGACTCCCGCGGGCATCCCGGACGTGATGACACCCGCCGAGGCTGCCGGCATCCTGCGCGTGTCCGAGGAGGATGTGCTCGCCGCCATCAACTCCGGCGACCTGAAAGCCAAGAAGCTCGGAACCGCCTACCGCATCAGCAAGGAAGCCCTGGAAACCTTCCTGAAGGGCTAGAGAACCTACTAAAAGCAGACTTCCGAAGTCCTGAAGGCTTCGGAAGTCTTTTTTTATCCCAGGTCGGAAAGGACGTCCGGGATGGAATCCAGCAGGTCGCCGGCCAGGACGGAGGCGGTGCCGCCGAGCGCCTCGGCTGCCTCCAGACCGCAGAGGGCGTGAATCCAGGCGCCCGCGAGGGCGGCTTCGTAGGCTTCGACGCCCTGAGCGCGGAGCCCCACTATGAGACCCGCCAATACATCGCCGCTGCCGGCGCGCGCCAGCGCCGGGCTCGCCACGGGGATAATGGTCACACGCCCATCGGGGGCGGCAATCACAGTAAAGGCACCTTTCAGCACCACGACATGCCCCCACTGCTTCGCGAAGCGCGAGGCTGTGCCTTCCCGGTCCGACTGGATCTCGTCCACGGAGAGGCCGGTGAGCACCGACATCTCTCCGGGGTGAGGCGTAAGCACCGCGGGGGCGGGCAACTTCTTCGGCCAGTCTGAGAGCTTTGCCAGCAGCTTCAGGCCGTCCGCGTCAAACACCAGGGGGGGCAGGGCGTTCTTCGCCGCTTCCGCGGGGGCCCGGGTCTCATGGACGAAGCCAATATGGCTGGTCCCCTTGCGGGCGGCGGCTTTGCCCTCCAGGAAATTGGCGATGAAATCGCGGGTGGTGTCCTCCATCCCAAATCCCGGGCCAATGAGCAGCGCAGTGGCGCGCTCGAGGTTACGGGTGAGCACCTCGGCGGCCGCGGCGGAGATGACCCCAAGCTCATGGGGAAGAAGCACCCAGGTGGCCTCGGGGAACTGCCCCGCCAGAGAGGCATGCACCGGGGCCGGGACCGCCATGGTGACCAGGCCAGCGCCAGAGCGATAGGCTGCCATGCCCGCCAGGTAGGCCGCGCCCGTGTAGTTGACCGACCCGGCCGCGATCAACGCGGTTCCAAAGGTCCCCTTGTGCGCCTCGGCGGGGCGCGCGGGCAGCAGCGCCGCCACCATGTCCTCCTCGGCCACGTGCCGCGTGATCGAGGACCAGGACTTGATCTTGTCATGCAGGCCGATATCGGCCACCACCAGATCGCCCATCAGCTCATAGGCGGGGAACTTGAGCATCCCCTCCTTGACCGCGGCCATCGTCACGGTGAGATCCACAGGCAGGGTTTCGGGTGCAGCTTCGCCTGTCGCACAGTCCACACCCGACGGGCAGTCCACGGCCACAATGAAGGGCACCTCGTCCGCTTCCTCAAGCGCCTGATTGACCGCGGACAGCACCCCGGCGATCTCCGCTTTGAGAGGCAGTTTGATCCCGGTGCCAAGCAGCCCGTCCACGAGCACGCTGGAACCGGCCAGCGCCTCCTGCAGAGCCGGGAAGCCCTCGTCCTTGGAGGCTTCCAGCACCTCGCCGCCCATCCCGGTGAACTGCTGGACCAACTCATCTCCCTTGACCTTGCGCTTGACGAGATAGGCCCTGGCCGTCCAGCCCTGCGCGGCGAGGTGAGTAAGCGCCACCAGCGCGTCACCGCCGTTGTTTCCAGGCCCGACCAGCGCCAGCACGGAGGCCTCGTCGTCCTCCTCGAACACCACCATATCGGCGATGGCAAAGGCCAGCTCACGCCCGGCGTTCTGCATCAGGTCTGCATAACTGAGGCCTTTCTCGTCGGCCTCCTTCTCGATGGCTTTCATCTGCTCAACAGTCACAAGTTTCATGGGATCTCCAATATAAAGTCGTCAATGTGCAGGATGTACGGCGGGGGCCAGGTCTTCGAGGCCCAGCTCCACAAGCTTCCCAGGGAGAGGGCGGCCCGTGGACAGGTCCCAGCCGCGCTCCATATAGTAGGCATAGAGCATGTTGCCCAGATCCGGGACGAAGCCCGCCGAACCGCCATCCGGCAGCGGGACGAGGAGCCGCGGCGGCAGCTTATCGGCGGAGCCATCCAGCCCCATGCGGTGGTTGATGAGCCGCTTCAGAGTCCAGCCGCGCTCCCCGAACCTCATCAGATCCGGCACGGTCCATTCCAGCCCGCAGGCTGCATTGACCAGCGCGGCCATCCTCTCCGGCTCCACGTTGGCAAAGATGCAGATCGTCAGGGCATTGTAGACCGTGCGCCAATCCTGGTGCCGCTTCACGTTGCCCGCCTTCTCCGGGCCCGCCTGGCGCTCGAAAAACCCGATACCGATCTCCTGATTGGTTTCACCCCAGTCCACAAAGAAGTAATCGGACTGGTTGTGGCAGGCGCCGCGCGGCGAGGTGGCATACGAGAGAGCCATCCCTGAGACACCGCGGGGATCGTGATAGGCCACCTCCAGCCCGTTGACCTGCACTGCCTGATCCTCAGCCCCAAAGTGACGCCCAAAGCGCAGGGAGCCTTCGGCCAGCAGGCCGCCGAGGCCCTCGCGCCGTGCGATCATGGGGAGCAGCCGGGCGACAACCCCGGCGTCGCCCCATTCCAGTTTCAGGCCACCGGCAGCCTCAGGAGTGAGGCGTCCCTGCTCATAGAGCAAGAAAGCCAGCCCAATGGTGTTGGAGGCGCTAATCGTGTCCATGCCGAGGCGGTCACACAGCTCGCCCAACATGACGATGGCAGGCAGGTCGCTGATGAGCAGGTTGGGGCCAAATCCGGCGATCGTCTCATACTCCGGGCCCTTGCGCTTCACGCCGTCCTCGAGCCTGACCACGCGCCCGCAGGCGATGACGCATCCCTGGCAGGCAGAGGTGCCGACAAGGATGGTGTCCGCCATGGTGCCGCCGGAGATCCGGTCGATCTCAGGGAAGGCGCCGCGCGAGTAATAACGCGCCGGAGTCGCGCCGAGATACTCGGAGTAGTTCGCCGCACCGGAGGTGCCGGTCTCGTGCAGGACCTTCGCCTGGTTGCCGGCTTTGAGGGCATGATTGGCCTCGGAGCGCAGCGGGGCATACCGGGCGAGATCGAAGACGGGAATGGTCCCGGTGCCGTGCACCGCGACCGCCTTGAGGTTTTTGGCGCCCATGACCGCGCCCAATCCCGTTCGACCGGCGAGGCGCCCGTGGTCGCACAGGATGGAAGCGAAGCGGACACGGTTCTCGCCTGCCGGCCCAATGGCGCAGACGCGGGCCCCGGGTATGCCCGCCAGAGCCTTGACCCTCTCCTGCGTCTCATAGGTATCCAGACCCCACAGGCCTGCAGCGTCGCGCAGCTCCACCTGCCCATCGCGGATCCAGATCCAGCCGGGCTTCTCCAGACGCCCCGTGACCCAGAGACCCGCGTATCCGGTTTTGCGCAGCTCCGGACCCCAGAAGCCGCCGATGTGCGATTCGGCCCAGAGACCGGTGGCGGGGGATTTGCCGCAGATCACAAAGCGGCCGGTGGTGGGACCCGAGGTGCCAGTGAGCGGCCCTGTCATGAAGAGCAGCGGCGCTTCCGGTGCGAACGGGTCCAGGCCTGGCGTGAGCTCATCATAGAGCAGGCGCGCTGCCAGTGTGGCCCCACCCAGGAATTTGCGCTCCCATTCCGCCGGGACCGTGCTCTCCCAAATGCGCCCGGAGGTGAGATCAATGTGGAGGATCGGCTGCATAGGCTAGAGGATCTGATCCGTGTTCTCGGCTGCGCAGCGGACGAAATCCAGCACAGTCGGCACGTTGCGCATCATATAGGCCATCGAACCTTTGACGCGCAGCTTGTTGGTCATCATGGCGGTCATGGGGTTGAGCCTGCCCGTCAGGATGGCGGTGATATCGTTGTATTTTGCGCGCAGGGTAAAGGCGGGCTTGGGATAGGCTGCCGGATCGGGCTTGAAATCCACCGTGCGGCACGCGCCGTGGTACAGGTCGAGATAGAAGGTGATCTCTTCGGGCAGGCTGCCCTCGGGCTCGATGAAGAAGAACAGGTCGCCCTCCCAGTTCCT
>CAZSPX010000126.1:0-9247 GCA_964608885.1 uncultured Anaerolineaceae bacterium
ATTGGGGAGCAGCCCGCCATAGGTCATGGCGAGATAGGGCGGCTCCTCCGAAGGGCAGGCCGAGATCACGTACACATCGTCCTCATCCTCGGGGATCCAGTCCTCATTGTGCGCCGCCAGGATGTGCCCATCCGCAGTGCGCTCCTCATTGACCGCAAAACTGGTGCAGCGCGTCAGGTGCAGCGCATCCATGGTGACGGCTTCCATCGTGTTCAGGGTCAGAATGTCGGCAAAGCTCACGTTTGCGCCTTCGGCCATCCCGCGCATTTCATCCACATATTGTGGGTAGCGCTCCTCCGCAAAGGGCAGGTACTTCCGTGATTGGACCTGCGCGCCCGGCCAGGTCAGCTCCAGTTGCCCGTAGGACTGGTCGATCAACAGCCGCGCGTTCTCCACGCTGTGCTGCACCTGCGTTCGGCAGGCCTCCCCCACCTGCCGGCCCATTTCCAAAAAACTGCCCTTCACCTCCACCAGGGGAGGCGGTGCATTGTGGACCGGGGTGTTGGGAATCGGAAGCTGCTTGCGGCTGGGGAGCATACTTTCTCCTGCGGATAATTACAGATAATAAAGGGGGACGAACGCTCGTTTTCAGGGGAAAACAGGAAACCCGCCCTGGCGATTCGCTCAGGGCGGGAAAATTATATCATGCAGGGTTTTTCTAGGAAGCCGGGGGGAGGATCTCCACCGGCGCCGCTTCCGGGACCGGGTAGATCCGAGAGCCAAAGCGGGTCAGCACCACTGCCCCCAGCCCGGCCAGCCCCACCAGCAGGCCCGCCAGGCCACCGATGCACGGGACCAGGCTGCCCAGTGCGCCTACGACCAGCATCAGGAGCAGGGTGCCCACCCCGGCGGAGAGCGGCACCGTCCAGGATTGGTTCAACTGCTTTGCCAGCCGGTCCCCCACCTCCTGCCCCACCGCGACCAGCCCGAACAGCCAGGCCAGCGCCAGCGCCATCAGCCCCAGCCCCGAAACCGGGATGAGAATGATCGTGACCGCCATGATCAGCAGCACCAGGACCGAGACCGCCACCGTGATCAGGCCGAAACTGCCCGTGATGAGCGGTTGGGAGATGACCGTCTCGCTGACCCGCTCCATCTGCGGCTGCAGGAAGAGCGAGGCCACTACCGCGATCAGCGCCACCGCAATGGCCCATCCCACCATGCCCAGGAACCCGGCGAACGGGTTGAAGTTCACCTTCACGTTCGGCGCAGGGGTGACAGGCAGAGGCAGGCCCGGCGTGGCGGGCAGGCTGCCCACCGAGGGGATGCTCGGGATGTTGATGCTGGGAGCCGAGGAATTATCCTGTACCTTTCCAAGCACCTGCGCGCCGGGAGCACGCGTCAGATTGCCTCCCACTGTGATGATATCGCCGCCCACCACGGCCGTCTCATCCAGGGAGGCCTGCCCGCCTACCAGCACCATATCGCCATCCAGCTTGCCCTGCAGTGCCAGGTTCCCGCCCATCATTACGATGTCGCCCGTGACCGACACATCTTTGGCCGCAGACACATTCCCGCCGATGACGGCCATGCTGCCGGCCACCGTGGAATTGCTCTCCAGTGTCACGTTGCCGCCGAAGATGACCAGGTCGCCGCTCAGGGTCTCACCAGACTTGAGGATATAGTTATCCCCAAAGATGATCTTCCCGCCCTGCGGGACGCCTTGTGGGGCATCTGCCATTCCCCGTGCGGAGACAGGCAGCGCAGGCAGCAGCAGTAGTATTAGCAGCAGGCTTACCGCAATGAATTTAGCAATGTTCTTCATTCTTTATCAGACTCCTTGAGCGGCGCGGGTCAGCCGCCAGATCGAAACGGCCCATAGAAGGCTCAGGCCCGCCGCACCCGAGGCAGGGATCAGCCACAGGTACGGGGGGATGAAACCAGGCACAACCCGCAGCAGCACAAATCCCACCTGCACCAGTGCCTGGATCGAGCTCAGTACAAAAATGATCAACCCCGCAAGCAGGGAGATCCACTCTGCCGGCGTATCGGCGATGCGGCTGACCAGGGGCGCGACCAGCATCGCGATCATGCCCAGTCCGGCCAGCGTGAACAGGATCACGCCCCAGAAGTTGCGGCGGCGCTGGGCAATTCGCCGCGCCTCAAGGCGCTCCAGGAAGCGGTCTGTGAAACCGGGAGCCGGCGCGACCTGGCGGGTGCTGTGCAGCGCCAGCCCGGTCTCGGCCAGGGCTTTGCAGTGCTCGCACTCCCTCATATGCAGGTTAAGTTTCCGTTTCTCTTCAATGCTCAGGGCTGCATCCTCGAGCAGCCAGGTTTCAAAAGGCTGGTGATTCATTTGGCCTCCTTTGAGCGCGGTTCCTTGTCGATTTCCCCTCCCACAGCCCGGCCATCTCGCGACGGGCACGGTGCAGGCGGCTCTTGACCGCGCTCACGGATAGATTGAGCGCTTCGGCGATCTCGGCTTCCGAGAAGTCGTGCCAGTAGCGCATGACAATGGCGGCGCGATCTGTGGCGTCCAGATGGCGCAGCATGCCGTGCAGGCGGTCGCGCTCCTCTTTCTTGATGGATTCGGCTTCCGGGTCGGGAGAGGATGGATCGGGCAGTTCAAAGCCCGCCTCGCTCTCATCGGCTTCATCCATTGAGAAGAAGGAGATCTTGCGCCGCCGCAGACGGTCGATGCAGTAATGTGCCGCGATCGAGAGCAGCCAGGTTGCGAATGGGCGCTTCTGATCGTAGCGGTTCAAGTGCTGGAATACACGCAGAAAGGTCTCCTGGGCGGCGTCCTCGGCGGCTTCTTCCTCGCCAAGCATGCGGTAGCACAGGTTATAGACCGGTGTCTGGTAGGTCTCGACGATGCGGGTAAAAGCCTCGTCGCTCCCTTGTTTTGCCTGGAGCACCCAGGACATTTCCTCGTTCACGCGCGCTCCTTATCGACTTGCTACTTATACTACGCTCCTCGGAAATAAAAGTTGCAGGATTTTCCTCCAAATTCCCCTCTTCTCCCACCGGTTTTAGTGCACATGTCCCGTCTCCGCCCCTTCCGGTCCCAGGAATCTGCGTAATCCCCCCAGGCGGCCCGCCTGGCGGGCGAACCAGATGGCGATCACCGTGGTGACCGGCACCGCCGCGATCAACCCCAGCGAGCCCACCAGCGTGCGGACGATCTCCTCGGCCACGATCGAAAAATTGACCAGGTATGCGTAGTCGCCGCGCGCCAGCGAGAACAGCAGCAGCATGGGCAGCGAGGCCCCCGCATAGGCCAGCACCAGCGTATTGACGGTGGCGGCCACATGGTCCTGCCCGATGCGCATCGCCGAGCGGTACAGTTCCCGCGCCGGAGAGGCAGGGTTGGCGTGGTGCAGCTCGAAGACCGCCGAGGCCTGGGTGGTAACCAGGTCGTCCAGCACCCCCAGCGCTCCGATGATATAGCCCCCCAGGAGCAGCCCGCGCAGGTTGATGTTGGTCTGCAGCGATTGGATCAGGAACATGCTGTTCTCGTCGCCGGTTCCATTCAGCATCGCGAAGACCACGAACACCGCCGAGAGCGCACCCGTCAGCAGCAGGACCAGGATCATCCCCAGCACCGCGGCATGCGACTTCAGTGTCCACCCGTAGGTCAGGTACAGGGTGACCCCCAGCAGGATGGCCGACCCGATGATGCTCACCAGCAGCGGGTCCTCGCCCGCCAGAATGTGCGGGATGATGTATCCGATGATGACTACCAGGCTGAAAGCCATGCTGAGCAGGGCGCGCAGCCCCTTCCAGCGGCTGATCGCCAGGATGGCCGCCGCGAACAGCCCGGCCAGCCAGAGCAGCGGCGTGGTGCGCACGAAATCCACGAAATAGGCGTTGACCAGGTTGTCGGGAGTCTTGCTGATCGAGACCAGGACCCGGTCGCCGACCCGAAGCCGGTAATCGTCCGTGCGCAGCTGCCTCTTCCCGTAATCGATCTCCATAGGGATGCCCTCATATTCTCCCTCCAGGATCACGACCCGCGCCACCTGGTAATTCTGCTCGTGCCCGCCCAGGTCGATCCGGCCCTCATCAAGGATCTGCGAAACGCGCGCCCTCACCGTCCCCGCACCAAAAGCAGACATTGTCCCTTCTGGCAGATCCACCCGGACGAAGTACGGCCAGGCCAGCAAGAGGATGATCGCCGCGATGGCCAGCACCAGGGCCCAGGGAAGGGAGCGCCTCATTGGCCCGCCGCCGCAAGGATCAGCGTCTTCAGAGCCGGGTTATCCAGGTCTTCTGGCTTCAGGATCTTCACGTGACGCATCCGCTTGCCGGCTCCGGTCAGCAAATGCGCCGGGTCCGGGAGATCCACACCATCCATGAAGTACAGGTTGACCCATTTCTTCTGCGGCCCAATGGACATAAAGCCCCTGCCCTTGATCTCTCCCATGTGATAATCGGCCACTCCCCATCCCGGCTGGATCTTTTCCAACACAGCCGGGAGCACGCTGGTCACAAGTTCACGCAGTTTGAGAGCCAGGTCCTGCGCCTGCGGTGTGTTGGTGACCAGAAGGTCCTTGAAATCTGTCATCGGTTCTCCTTGACCGGTACCAGCAGGATCATGCTCAACAGCATGCAGGCTGCACCGAAAATGAACAGCAGAGTATAACCCGCCCATCGCCCGGGCCACAGGGCGTTCAGCCAGTCCAGGACCGGGCCTTCCAGGCGCGCCAGCGCCCCCGACCCGGCTGTGGCCAGGTTCGAAAGCCCCAGGTACTTGCCCGCCTCCTGGAGGGGAGCCAGCTTGTTGGCCAGCGCCCAGTTCGCCGTCAGGAACAGCCCGATGCCCGCCCCCAGGACCATCCCGGAGAACAGCAGGCCCGTCATGCTCCGCACCGGCATCATGATCAGCATCCCGGCCGCAGCCGTGAGCGTGCCCGCATACAGGATGCGTTTGGCGCCGAAGCGGTCCACCATCCAGCCGCCGATCAACACCAGCACAACCAGCGAGACGGTGAGCGCTGCAAGCAGATCCCCTGTCTGCCGCGGCGGATCGGGCACGCGTAGAACATCCTGGAGATAATACTGTGCAAAGGCCTGAACCCCGTAAATGCCCAGCAGGAACAGCCCGCGTTCGCCGATGACCCACCAGTAGGAGCGGTTCTCCCGCAGGTCCACGCGGAACTGCTCAAAGAATCCTCCCTCCGCCTTGTAGCGGGGCACCTCGTGCGTGGGAGTCTCCGGCGTCCCGGCCAGCGTAACGATGAGACCCACCGCCAGTAGCCCCATGACCACCCCCATGATCAGGCCGGGGTCGCGGCTTACCGGGTCGATCAGCCTGCCGGCCAGCAGCGAGGCCAGGATCAGCGAGAGCATGTCCATGAAGGTTTTAAGCGAGCTGGCTACACCGATCTGTTCATTGGGCACGCGGTCAGGCAGTAGACCTTGCAGCGGCGCATGTGCGATATTCGAGCTGAATTGCAGCCCCACGTAACCGATCACCAGCCAGGCCAGCCCTCCTGCCCAGGCCAGCAGCGAGAGAAAGACGAAGTCGAACAGCGTCCCCACCAGGATCAGCGGCCTGCGCCGGCCCCAGCGCGAGCGCCATCCGTCCGAGACCGCGCCCGAGACCGGCTGCACGATCATGGCGATGATCAGCCCCACAAAGGTCAGCAGCCCGAGCCAGGTGTTCTTGCGCGCATCGGGCACGTAATTGAGCAGGATGGCGGGCAGGATGATGGGATGCAGCGCGTTCCACATAAAGGAAAGCCCCACCCAGTAGCCGTTCATTAAGATCATGCGCCACAGGCTGACTCTTTTCATTTGAATTCTCCTCGCAGGGGTAGGGGCAGCAGGGCCGCGATGCTCCTCATCACGGTCTGCGCAGTGCGGCGGTCGGTCTCTTCTTTTGTCCCGGCTCCCTCGGCAGTCCTCTCCAACCGGTACGGTTCTCCAAAGCGGATCACCAGCTCCCCACCCTGCTCCCAGCCTCCCACCGGCAGGATTGGCATCCCACCCCGGGTCAACAGGGAGATGAACCGCCCTGTACCGGGAGGCGGCTGCCCCGGGCCTCGCGGGTCCACATCGCGGCCTTCCGGAGCCAGGCACAGGACCGCTTCCGGCTGGCTTTCCACATAAGCAAGGGCGCGCCGCACCGACCTCGCTCGCTCTTCTACCTCCTTTGGGCGCGGCGGCATAGGCGGCATGGACAGGAGGCCATACACCTCCGCCAGCCTCTGGAAGAGAAACCGTGTAGCCCCCGTCTTCGCCTGCTCATACCACCTTCCCGGGGCCGTCCACTCGGAGGCGGTCACCCAGGTGTGCGGCATCGGCAATAAGGAGGAGACGCCGAGCGCCAGCCACCAGACTGCGAATCCCGGCCTGTAGTAATGGTTGACCACGAGGAGAAAGGGGCCGCGCCGTGGGATGAGATCTTCCCCCAGGCTGCGCAGCGGAGGCCGGATGCCCTGCACGAAAGCCTGCGCGTCGTGATGCAGATCACGCCGCTTCCCGCGCAGGCCCGCCCCTATCACCTTGAGCACCAGGTCGCGTGGCGTGTGATAGCCCGGGTACATGCTCACCGGTTGAGGTCGTTGGCCGTGGACTCCATCTGCGCCAGCACCGCCGCCACCTGCCCGCTTGGCAGGCTGACGCGGAACATCTGCGTGAACCCATCCCCCAGCATCACGCGCACCTTGCGCCAGGAGCCGAGCTGCGGCTGGATATCGCCCTGCGGGATCAGTTGTACTGCCTGCTCCCAGCGCGGATGGCTGGCTGCGTAATCTTCCATCAGGCTGAGCGAGGAAGTGCGCACCGGGAAGAGGCCCGTCGTTTTGGCATTGCGCGCATCATTTTCCGCCGAGAGCAGCCAGTCCATGAAGAGCCAGGCCGCCAGTTGGCGGGTCTCATCCGACCGCAGCATGACCAGCGAGGAACCATACACCTCCAGCGCCTGGCTGTCCTGCCCCGGGAAAGCCAGCGGGACCCAGTCATCCTTGTTCTCCGCTGCGGCAAAGGCGCGCGATACCTCTGCGAACTGTCCCAGGTCGGCAGTGACAAAGAGCGCCCGGCGGGTCGCCAGCACTTGGGTCGGATCCACCGCGCGAGGGATCCAGGCGCAGCCATCTTCCTGCAGCACGCGTAGGAATTTGAACGCCTCGATATTATTGGGCGTCAGGAAGCGGTATCCCTCGCCCTCCTGCACGCCTCCCTGAAAGGCCCGCAGCCAGGAGAGCGCCGTCATTGCCTCGGTATCCACCATCCAGCCGCCCAGCCCGTGAAAATCAGGATCAGGGTTGGCCGTCATGGCCTGAGTGGCAGCACAGGCCTGCCGTTTGAACTCCGCCGCCTCCGTTGGAGGTTTAGAAAAGCCCAGCTCACTCGCCCAGGACTTGTTCCAGAGCAGGAAGCGCGCCGAGCGTTGGAAGGGCAGCGCCACCCGCCTATCTCCGGCCGCATCCTGCAGCCAGAACACCTGCGGGATGTCCCGCACTTCTTCCCGCGTCCATCCATAGAGCGGGTCATCCACATAGGGCGTCAGGTCCGCCACGAAGCCATCTGCATCCCAGACGCGCGCCTGCTCCGGCAGGGCAATGACCATGTCTGGGCTGTCGGCTGTGGGCAGAGCCGCGGTCACGCTGTTGTACAGCATGCTGTAACTGACCTGTCCTGTTGCAGCCACCTGGAACCCCCAGGGGTTCTTATTGTTAAATTCCTCCACCATGGTCTCGAACAGCCTGGCATCCGTTCCGAACCACGGGTGCCAGACCTGCAGGGTCAGCCCTTTCAAACCCGGCTCGAATTCCTGCAAGGGACTCCCGGCCGGGCGCATGGTCGGCGTGGGCGCCTCGGTCCGTGTAGGAAGCGCGGTCTCAGCCACCGGCGCGGTCACCGGCGCGCAGGCTGTGAACGGCAGGATCAGAAGCAGCGATAAAAACAGGAACCGCTTCATCAGAAGGTCACGAACGGCACCGGCGCGAAGACCAGCAGGAAGACCAGGATCATGACCACGGCCAGCGCCTTGCGCGGCGGGTCGAGGGTGGTGATCTGGTCCAGCGGCTGGGCATGCACGCGTCCCAGCCACAGGAGCAGCACCGCCCACAGCCACCAGCCCATCCAGAAGAAGCCGAACAGGACCAGGAACAGCAGGATGAACGGGAAGGCTCTGCCGGCTTTTTCTCCGAACAGGGAATAGACCACGTGCCCGCCATCCAGGGTCCCCGCAGGCAGCAGGTTGAGGGCCGTCACCAGCAATCCCGCCCAACCGGCGAAGGCCACCGGGTCGATGAACACATCCCGGCCTCCCAGGGGGATCGGTCCGCCCGTGAAGAAATAACGCAGCCAGTAGGTTACGGGCGACTGCCCGTTGTAGTCTGCGGGCGAAGGCAGGAGCTGTCCAAAGCGAAGGTATTTCATCCCCAGGTAGAGCAGCGAATTCCCCTCCAGCGAATTGTCCGTTGTGCAGGTGTAACTTCCGCCTGGCAGAGGGGTGGCCGGTTCGCAATAGGCCTGCTCCCCGGCCTTGAGCGGCGGATAAACCGCCTGGTCCACCGGGCCCAGCGTCGAGATCGACAGCCCGATCCACAGGACCGGGATCGCCACGATCAGCCCCGCCAGTGGACCCGCCACACCGATATCGAACAGGGTGCGCGTGTTCTTGGGCGTGCCCTGCATTACGATAGCCGCCCCCAGCGTACCCAGCGGGCTGAACGGCAGCGGGATGAAATACGGCAGTGTGGCAGGCGTCTTGTGATACCGGCTCATCAGGTAATGCCCGAACTCATGTGCCAGGAGGATGCCCAGCAGGCTGAGGGCGAACGGCCAGCCCGTCAGGATGCTCCGCAGCAGCAGGGTGATCTGGCCCAGCGTATCCGCTGGCATGGTCTCGGAGGGCCGGGCCCCCGCCAGCATCACGCTGAACACGGTCAGGAGGAAGAGCACCACATTGACCCACGGCCGCGCAGGTTTGGGGTCCGGCATGGAGGGGACCAGCAGCACCACCTGGGCTGCCCCCTCCCGCCGGAACAGCGGCGTGATCCTGTAGGGCTGCAACAGCTCCGTGAGCTGATCGTAGGCCCCCGCTGAATCTTCGCTCAGCAATTGTCCGCGGTACCGTACGATCCAGGTCCGCGGGTCGCCCAGCGTGATGTCATCGATCCGGAATACACGTCGTACCAGGTTATGAAGGACTTCAGGTTCGGGGAATGTCATTTACACCTTTATCTGTCGGGCGTGGCGGCGACTTCAGCTGCCCTCCGCAACTGATCACATCCTCACAGGCGGGAGTGGATGGGAGTCGAACCCACCGCGGCCCGCAACGCGACCCGCCACA
>CAZSPX010000127.1:0-9237 GCA_964608885.1 uncultured Anaerolineaceae bacterium
GCAAGGATGCGCTTCATGATCTCCACCGCGGTCGAGGCGGTGAGGGTATATCCCTCCGGCACCGTGAGCCGCGTCGCGGCCCGCTTGCCATTCTGGTCTGTTACCTCTCCCTGGAAGACCGCCAGCGCCGCGGCTCTGCGCTCTGGGGAGGGACCCGGCGGCATTAACCTGAGCAGCGCTCGCAGGAAGGCCCTGACCGGCCGCGTTCTCAGGATGGGCATGAACAGGTTGACCGCGTGCAGCATGTCGATGGTCTGGCGCGGCAGCGCCATGTAGACCTCGATATTGGGGATGCCGGTGCTGTAAAAGGCGGTGCTCACATCCCCCCAGTTGAAAAGCGCCGTCCAGACCGGGCCGCGGCCGAAATCGATGCGTGTCGTTTTGGAGGCGAGGGGAACGCTCACGATCTTTCCCTCCCTGCGCAGCATGGCCCCGCGCCCCATGTTCTCGATGCCCGAGGAGGCAGTGCCGCGCGAGACTCCCGCGCCCACCCCGCGGATGTAGAGCCGCAGATGCGTGGCAGAGGGCAGGCGGTTCTTCAAATGCACCGCCAGGCAGTCACTTGGAACCACATCGAAGCCCGCGCCGGGCAGCAGCATGACCCCTGCGCGGCGCGCCGGCTCATCCATGCCGGCGAGGGTCTCGAAACCGGGGATCTCGCCGCTGATGTCCACGTAATGGCGGCCCGTTCTCAGGCACGCCCCGGCCATCGCCCGGAAGGTGTGCACGAATGGCCCCGCGCAGTGGAGCACAGCCCCGGTCTCGCGCAAGGCGGCCTCCAGCGCCTCCGTGTTGCCGAGGGGGAAACAGCGGTAGTCCAGGCCAAGGCGCTGTGCCTGCGCTTTCAGGCGGGTCTCATCCCTCCCCGCCAGCAGGGGCTTCAGTCCCTGCGCCGCAGCCTGCCCGGCGATCAGGCTTCCGCTGTAGCCATACGAGCCGTAGAGCAGGAAGTCGCTCACAGCCGCTTCATGAAGTGGACCAGCCGCTCCACTTCCTGGTAGCCCAGCTTGAGGTGGGTGTAGATGCCGGCCTCGTTGTCCAGCCAGGTATCGGAGGCCATCTCCCTGTACCCCTTCTGGCGCGCCCACTCCTCGGCGGCTTCCACCAGGCGGGAGCCGATGCCCAGCCCGCGCATATCCTCGTCCACGTACCAGCCCTCCACATAACCCACCGGGGTGGTCGTGCAGCCCTCGCCGTAGGTGCGCGTCCCGGCCTCCACGAAGCCCACCCGCCGCCCCTCCACCGTGGAGGCGATGAACACCACCTGGCCCGGGTCAGCCAGGATTGTGTCAAGATCGTGCTCAAGCTCCGGCGCGGGCGAATAGATCCACAGGAGCAGCCGCATGCGCAGCCAGTCCGGTTTGTCCTCCAGTGTGGCGCGGCGGATGATGATATCCATTCCAGTCTCCGTTAAACGCGACGGAGGCACAATGACCGTGCCTCCGTCATCAAAGTTGGGGCTATTAGTCGCCGCCGCGCTTGCTCAGTTGGTGGTCGAGCTGCAGCACAGCCGTCTCGTGCGCTTCGATCATCTTCAGGCTGGCGACGATCTCGGCCGCGTTCTTCTCCTCCTCCACCTGCTCCGTGATGAACCACTGGAGCATGATCTGGGCGGGGTAGTCCTTCTCCTTGAGGGCCGTCTCGTACAGCGAGTTGATCGAGGCGCTGATCATGGCCTCATGCGCGGCGGCCTCCTCGAAGACCTGCAGCGGGGAATCCCACGCAGCCTTGGGGGCGGCAATGGCCTTCAGCGAGACCTCCCCGCCGCGCTCGAGGATGAAGTCATAGAACTTCATGGCATGCTCGCGCTCCTCCCCCTCCTGGATGCGCATCCAGTGGGCGAAGCCCGGCAGGTTCTTCCCCTCGAAGTAAGCCGCCATGGCGAGATAGAGGTAGGAGGAAAACAGCTCCTTGTTGATCTGTTCGTTGATTGCGTCCTGCATTGTTTTGCCGATCATGAAAGACCTCCTTGTGTGATATTCCTATTATAACAATATACGCGGGGGTTATCTGCGCGACCGGGAGTTGCCGCTACCCGCCGGGGCTAAAGCCCCTTCCCAGTTCCCAAGAAAGCCCTTCGGGCTCTCTCTTCGAGTCGGCTTCGCCGACTTTCTTTGAACTGAGGCGGCGGGCTTTAGCCCCCGCCTCGCAACGGAATGGCCGCAGATCACAATCGGGGAATCAATACAGGAGTCCTCTTTTTATAGGACTCATAATCTTCCTGCCCGCCCCATTTTTTATCCGCCTTTTTTTCAAGCAGGGGAATTCCACTGACCCGGGTCAGGAGCAATGTGACAAAAACGGGAGAGATCAGGGCGACCCACTGCCAGCCTTGCAGAACCGGCAGGGCCACGATCGCCACGCCAACCCAGAGCAGGATCTCACCGAAGTAATTGGGGTGGCGGGACCGGGACCACAAACCTGTCTGAATAAACCTGCCTTTGTTATCCGGATTTGCGTTGAAGCGGCTTTTTTGGGAATCGGCTGCAATTTCGATCGCAAAGCCGGTCGCCCATATCAGAAAACCGGCAATGGCGAATACATCCAATTCCTTCCGGTGGGTGGTTGTGATGCCAACCAGCGCCGCCGCCATGGTGAAAGTCACCCACAGGCCCTGGATGGTCCAGACATTCAGGAAACGAATAAAGGAAGGCTTGATGTCATCAAAACGATCATCCTTTCCCGCCTTTTGGACACGCCGGAACAGGAAAGTGCCCAGGCGAAGCGCCCAGACCACCACCATAGCCCAAAGCAGAATGGTCCTTGCATCGGCCGCCTTGCTGAGAATGAACGCGATCGTGATGATGGAGATGTACGTGAGGCTCCCTGTCAGATCGAAGAATTTTTCAGTTTGCTGCAAATAGGCCGGGATAAAGACCAGCCACTGGATCAGGAAGGCCAGTCCGACCGCCAGGGCAAACAAGGGGACTCCACCGATCGAAATCCCCCCCTGACTGCCGGCCCAGGCGACCAGGAGGCCGATGACGATCAAAACGGGAAAAACGATGAGCGCATTGCGATCTGTTGATTTCATGGAATTTTCTCCTCGGATATGCTTTTACGGGGCATGCATCAGAACCCGCGTCTTTGACCCTGCCACGGGGCAGGGCTGTTGTTTTTATATTCCTCCACACTGGGACCCTGCAGCTGTGCCAGCCGCCATGTCCCGTACAGGTACGTGAGCACCAGCAGAAGAATGGTGAAGGGCCAGCCTGTGATGAAATTGGTCACAGCCAGCAGGGTGACGTTTTCACTTCGGAAGACCGAATATTGTAAAAATAACCGGGCGGCGAAAAACACAGCCCACGCGAAAGTGGTCTCCCCGTAGGCAGGCCGCACCTGCGGATGCCAGTACCAGTCCAGCGGCCAGCGCCGGGCAATGTAACTTGTCCATGCCACCATCGGGCGGCGGATCAAAAGACTGGTGACGGCCAGCAGCAACGTCAGGCTCCCGCTGAGGAGACCCGGCACAAAGAAGCCCTCTGACCTCCCCAAAAACCAGGCGATGCCGATGGCGGCCCCCACGCCCCCGACTCCGGCCAGGGCATAGGTCAGCGGCTGTCTGCGGATGATCCGCGCGGCAGCGATGACGACCGAAAGCGCCAGCGCGCTCCACATCGCGGCTTGAAAACCGGCCAGTCCGTTGACCAGCAGAAAAATGATCGGCGGCAGAGCTGCATCCAGGAAGGAGTTGCGTCCGGCAAAGACAGTGCGGAGCTCATCCAGCACTTCACGCCCTTTGGTTTGTTTCATTTTCAGGCGTGTTTTCCAAGCCAGAACTTGCGCCAGTCATCACGGCTGGATTGCAGGGCCAGGAAGACATACAGACTGCCTGCAAAGAAGCCGAGCACCAGCATGGCGATCGTCCACAGGATGGCCGCGGGCAGGGACTTTTCGCGGTAGATGATCCACATCGAAAAGAGAATGAAGCCGGTGTACAGGTCCACCAGGGAGACGATGCCCCAGGGCATCGAAGCCAGTTGTCCGCCTTCCCCAAAGAAGTCCCCGGCGGTGAAGCCATTGATCAGCACCGCGGTCATGGCCAGGATGCCGAGAAAAGAGACGATTTTTGCAATTTTCATGGATTGTTCCTTTGAACTCGTGGCGAAACCGATCACCCTCGAATTCAGGAGGGTGGGAAATCATGCATGCAGCAACCGCCGATATTCCTGGATCTGGGTAAAGTGGACCGCTTCATCCCTCCTCTCTCCCTCCATCAGTCTGCGGACCGTCACGCGGTAGCCCCGGAAGCGCACGGAAAAATCCCGGTCGATATCTTCCGCCGGCACATCTCCCAGCTCCTCCAGCAGCCGCAGGTGGGAGGACTCTGCCTGTGCGACCTGTTCGGCCAGCATATTCAGCCGGTGCTTGCGGACCAGGATGGCATTGTAACCCTGCCAGTCGTGATCATGATACTTGTAGAAATGTGGCAGCCGCCCGGCCTGCACGGCCTGGATCGCCTCCACATTGGCGTGGTCCCAGCCGGTAAGATGCGCCAGCAGGTCCATCAGCGACCAGCTCCCCAGGAAGACCCGGTGTGCCTCTTCCTCGGAAAAACTCTCCGCGCAGTCCAGCAGCTCGCGGCGGGTGTCGCTGAGGGTGGAGATCAGCACTTCCTTCCGGACCACGAGCCTCATGGACCTCTTGGTCTGCATCCCGCGCCTCCCGCCTGGCAGGTCTCAGCCGCGCTTCTTCAGCCAGGCCAGCAGCTTCTTCGCGGGCCAGCAGTTGATCACGTCGCCCTTCTCCAACCAGGCGCGGCGTGCAATGGCCACCCCGTAGAACAGCAGGTCAAAGTCAGCCTCGGAATGCGAATCGGTGTTGATGCTGATCGGGATGCCCATCTCCTTCGCCCGGCGGGCATATACGTCATCCAGGTCGAGGCGGGCGGGATGGGCGTTGATCTCCAGGGCCACCCCGGAGCGGGCCGCCGCCTTCAGCACCGCGTCCATGTCCAGGTCCGCGCCCTCCCGGTCCGGGAAGAGGCGGCCCGTGGGGTGTCCGATGATATCCACCTGTGGGTTGTTGACCGCGCTCAGCATCCGCTCGGTGACCTTTTCGCGCGGCTGGCGCAGGCTGGTATGCAGCGAGGCCAGCACCAGGTCCAGCGAGGCCAGGAACTCATCCGGGTAATCCAGCGTGCCGTCGGCCTTGATCTCCACTTCGCTGGCGTGCAGGATGAGGATCTTCTCGCCCAGCTTCTTCTGCGCCTTGCGGATCTCGGCAGCCTGCTGCTTGTGCCGTTCCATGCTCAGCCCGCCCGTCACGCCCAGGCTCACGGAATGGTCCGTGAAGGCGATGACCTTCATCCCGCGTTTGGCGGCCGCCTGCGCCATCTCCAGCATCG
This sequence comes from uncultured Anaerolineaceae bacterium, assembly GCA_964608885.1. Lineage (GTDB taxonomy): Bacteria > Chloroflexota > Anaerolineae > Anaerolineales > Villigracilaceae > JACPVF01. The sequence goes on from CAZSPX010000127.1 coordinate 5,348, forward strand.
TCAGCTTGCCGTCGCTCCAGTTCGAGTGGGTCTGCAGGTCAGCCTTGATATCCTTCACCTCGATCAGCTTCGGCAGCTTGTCCGCCCTGGCCGCCTGGATCTCGCCGCGGTCCTCGCGCAGCTCCGGCGGGATCCACGGGAGGCCGAGGGTCTTGTATACCTCCTCCTCCGTGGCGCACAGGATCTCCTCCCCGCCCTTGACCGGTGCAAAGGCATGCTCCGAGAGCGAAAGCCCCTTCGCCAGCGCGATCTCGCGCAGGCGCACGTTGTGTTCCTTCGAGCCGGTGGCATAGACCAGCGCCGTGCCAAAGCGCTCGGGCGGATGCACCCAGAGCTGGGCGCGCAGCCCGTCATTGAACTCGATGCTGGCCTTGGTCCCGCCCTGCCCCAGCACCCGCTGCACACGCGGGAGCCTGACAAAGGCCTCCATCACCGCTCTCGAGTCTTCTGCCGCCACCAGGATATCCAGGTCGCCCACCGTGGAGCGCATTCGCCGAAGGCTGCCGGCAGGCTGGGCATCCACCACGCCCGGGACCTTCATCAATTGCGCGCAGATCTCCTGCGCCAGCGGAAAGGCCTTCCCCAGCGGGATGCGGGTGGAGCGCCTCGCCAGCGACTCGATCCCCGCCAGGATCTGCTGCTCCGACTTCGCCCCCATGCCCGGCAGGTCGTGCAGCTTCCCCCCGCGGGCCGCCTTCTCCAGGTCCGCCAGCGAGGTGATCCCCAGCGACTTCCAGATGAGCGCCACTTTCTTGGGGCCCAGCCCCGGCACGGGCAGCCACTGCGCCAGTTCGGGGGGCACTTCCTTCTTCAGCTTCTCCAGGAACTCCAGCTTGCCGGTCCGCAGCAGCTCGTCGATCTTCTCCGCGATGGCCTTGCCCACCCCCGGGATGTCCTCCAGCCGGCCCTCCTTCCAATACTCGGAGGCCTCGCTGCCGAGGCTCATCAGGCTTTCGGCGGCCTTGCGATAGGCCAGCGTCTTATACACGATCTCACCCCTGATCTCCAGCAGGTTGGCGATCAGCTCGAAGGTCTCGGCCAATTGTCGGTTGTTCAGCATGGAAAGCTCCCGGGAACCGGAGTTTTGAATATGATACCATTTTCCGGCCAATGGACCACAACGATCATGTGGAATTGCTGAGGCCCGGCGTGGACTCCCCGGGCGGCCTCTGGGCAGACCTCGGCGCGGGCGCGGGGGCGTTCACGCTTGCGCTGCGCGAGCTGGTCGCACCACCCCGCGAAGCGCGCATCTGCGCCGTGGACCAGGACCGCCGCGCGCTGGAGGAGCTTGCCCGCCTCTGGCAGGCCCGCTTCGGGAGCCTCTCCGGGCTTACGACCCTCGCCGCGGATTTCTCAGGGAGCCTGGACCTTCCCGCTCTGGACGGGGTCGTGATGGCCAACTCCCTGCACTTCTTCCGGGACAAGCGCAGGCTGCTGGAGCACGTGCATTCCCTGCTCAAGCCGCAGGGCCGCCTGCTGCTGGTGGAGTACAACGTGGACCGCGGCAATCCCTGGGTTCCCTATCCGCTCTCCTTCGAAGGCTTCCGTGCGCTGGCCCCGCAGGCGGGATTCAGCGAGCCGCGCCTGCTTGCCACGCGCCCCTCCAGTTTCCTCAGGGAGTTCTACTCGGCGCTCACTTTTTCCGCTTGAAGAACTCCACCTGCTTCTCGTGCTTCCTGGCCTGTTCGCGGGTGTTGAACGTCCCCAGGTTGCGGCGCTTGCCGGTCTTCGGGTCTTTCTTCTCGGAGTACAGCCGGTACTGGCCGTTCTTAAGTTTTCGGATCATGCGTTTCTCCGTTCTGTGGAATAATCAGCCACAGGGTTAAACGCTTCCGGGAAGGGAGTATTATCCTGCAAAGGAGCAGCCATGAGAGTCGAACTGATCATCGTAGTCGGCGCGATCCTCTTCGTCCTGGTGGTGCTGAACGCCATCTTCCTGGGGATCCTCTATTTCATGCGCAGGAAGGTGAGCCAGGTGAGCGGCTGGCCCTCCACGCAGGGGGTCATCACCGCCTCCACCGTGGAGGCGCGCGCCAGCGAGGACGGCTACACCGATTATCCCGTGGTGCGCTATTCCTACCAGGTGGGCGGGCAGGCCCACAAGGGCAGCCGCATCGCGCCGGGGATGGAGGTGGGGGGAAGCGGGGCCCGGTCGGTGGCGGCCCGGTACGCCATGGGCGCCTCGGTCACCGTGTACTACAACCCCCAGAACCCTGCCGACGCCGTGCTTGAGAAGAAGGCTCCCGCCCAGACCCTGTTATGGATCCTCCTGGGCGTGTTCGACTGCGTGCTGTGCGCAGCGATCCCCTTCGCCATCTGGATGATGGCCTACAACGCCTAGACCGGTGCTCAGCCGCGCGCCAGCTGTATGGCCTCTTCCATCGTGAGGGCGCGGCCCTCATCCCACAGGGAGGCGAAGCTGGCGGGGTCCAGGGCGAGGCGCAGGCGCTTGACCTCCTGCTCGTACTCCTCGCGCTCCGTCAGGGTCATGGGGATGGTGATGGCCTCGCGCAGCGCCTCGGCCGCGCCCAGCAGCCGCGCCGCGCGGACCGGCTCGCGGCGTGCGGCGGCGATAAAGGCGAAGCTCTCCAACTGGTGGGCCACCGCGGCGCGGTGGCCCAGTTTCTGCCAAGCCAGGATGGTCTCGCGGTAGGCGCTTTCAGCCTCCTCCAGGTTGCCCTCGCGGCGGTTCAGGTGGGCCAGCTCGCTGTGGACCATGTTGATGCGGTGCACGTCGCCTGCCCGCTCGAAGGCCGGCAAGCACTCCATCAGGCGGGCGCGCGCCCGGCCATAATCGCCGCGCAGGATGGCTCCCTGCGCGGAGGCCAGCAGCGCGGTCGTCGCGCCCCACCAGTTCTCCCCTTCCACCTTCAACAGCGTCTCACTCTCCTCTTCCAGGGCTTTGGCGGCCTGCATATCGCCGCGCAGCAGTGCAATGAGCTGCGAGTACACACCCAGGGCCAGGCCCAGCTCGAAGGGGCTGGCCTCGCGCCGCGCGATCTGGACGGCCTCCTCGGCGTAGGAGAAGGCCGTACCCCTCTCGCCGAGAAAGGCCTTGGCAGTGGCGGTGAAGGACAGGTTCACGGCCAGCAGCTTCCAGTCGTGCAGGCGGCGGGCGATGGCGATGGCCCCCTCCCCGGCGCGGATGGCGGCGGGGTTGTCGCCCTGGCCGAAGCGCAGGAAGGACAGCGCCTGGAGCGCCGAGCCCCGGGCCCGCAGGTGGAAGCGGGTCATCGTGTCGTCCATGCCCCAGGGAGGCGCCTCCGAGCGCTTGAGCGCCGCGCTGGTCCAGTGGATGCCCTCCACGGCATAGCCGCGGCGCGACCAGAAGTAGGCCAGGCTGCCCACCAGCCGCAGGGCCGCGATCTGGTCCGTCTCGAGGCTCCATTCCAGCGCCGAGCGGAGGTTATCGAGCTCGGCCTCCAGGCGGGGGATCCATTCCAGCAGCTCGCTGCGGTCCATCATCGGGCCGGCCACCTCGGCGAACTTGATGAAGAACTCCAGGTGCCGGTTGCGCATCTCTTCGGCCTCGCCGGCCTCCAGCAGCTTGTCGCGGGCGTACTGGCGGATCGTCTCCAGGTAGAAGTACCGCCGCTCCGTCTCGCCTTCCTCCACCGTCACCAGGGATTTGTTGACCAGGCGGGTGAGCAGGTCGAGGGCGGGCAGGTCGGCGCACAGGGACTCGGCGGCCTCCAGCGTCCAGCCCCCGGCAAAGACCGAGAGGCGGCGGAAGAGGGTGCGCTCCTCCTGGGAGAGGGTCTCGTAGCTCCAGTCAATGAGGGCGCGCAGGGTCTGCTGGCGCGGCAGGGCGGCGCGGCTGCCGCCGGTGAGCAGGCGGAAGCGGTCGTCGAGGCGCTCGGCGATCTGCCCGGGGGAGAGCACCGCCACGC
>CAZSPX010000128.1:0-3012 GCA_964608885.1 uncultured Anaerolineaceae bacterium
GTCCAGCCGCGGTCGGTGCGCAGCAGGGTGAACATCTCCCCGCTGGTCAGCGCCCAGACCGTCTCCGCGGCCTGTCGCGGCGTCAGCCCCTCCCGCAGCGGAGTGTTCTTCAGCAGCATCCGCACGAAAGCCAGCATCCCGCCCACCCGGTCCGAGAGGATCTTCTCCAGCATCCCGCGGATCTCCGGCTCGGTGTAGCCCGCCGAGCGCATGAGCATGAAGTTCGGCGCCATGCGGCTCATGATCCCGTGCATGTCCTGCGCGAACAGCTCGATCTGCCGGCGGGGGTCCGTCTCCTGCCGCACCGCCATGGGACCGGGCCGCTCCAGCAGGGGGGTGGGGTCGTCGTCCCCCAGGATCGAGACCTCGATCAGCCTCTGGAAGATGGCCTGCTTGTTGCTGAAGGCGGCATAGACCGTCTCGGGGGCCACGCCCGCGCGTGCCGCGATGGCCTCGATGGTCGCGCCCGTGTAGCCGCGCGCCTGGAACAGCTCCCGGGCTGCCTCCACGATCTGCCTGCGGGTCTGGCGGGCCTGCTCCTTGCGGCGGGTCGAGTTATAGCTGCGCTTTGTGCCCATAAATAAACCTTGACAAACCTTGTCTAATTTGATATATTGGATACATCATTACTGTATCCAATAAAGTGACGATATATTGAAATCAGTTTATCGGTTTTTCTCCCGCCTGTCAAGCGGGAAAGGCCGGGATCGCCCGGCGTTGAGAATTAGAGGTAACAATGAAAGCTGCTGCCGTTTCCCCCGACCACGCCCCCGTCGTCGTCAACCCCCTGCTGATCTACCTGGTCCTGTTCCTGCTTGGCGTCCTGCTCCAGTGGCTCCTGCCGCTGCCCTTCCTCGCCTCGACCCCCGCGCGCCTGGCCGGCCTGGCCATCCTGCTCCTCAACCTGGCCATCGGGCTGCCCGCGGTGCGGGCCATGCTGAAGGCGCGCACTTCCTTGAACCCGGCCCGCCCGGTGACCTCGCTGGTGCTCTCCGGCTCCTACCGCTTCACCCGCAATCCCATGTACCTCGGCCTGACGCTGCTCTTCACGGGGCTGTCTTTCATCTTCCGCACGCCCTGGGGATTGCTGCTCGTCCCGGCCGTGGTCTGGCTCATCACCAGCTGGGTGATCCTGCCCGAGGAAGCCTACCTGGAGGGCAAGTTCGGCTCGCAGTACACGGAATACAAGCGGCAGGTGAGGCGCTGGATCTAGTCACTCCCCGGGCTGCCAGACCTGCCGGTGCGGGCTGCCCGCCCAGATCTCCTGCGGGTAGATGATGAGATTGGAGCCCGGCAGGCGCTCCATGGCAAGGCCTGTGTTCAGGTTGACCCCCACCTGTTCATAGGCCTTGTAGATCAGCTGGCTGCAGTAAAAGGCGTCCTCCCGCTCGGGATCGAGGAAGTTCAGGTTGTAGGGCTTGCCCACCTGCGCCAGCGCGTAATCGGCCAGGCGCATGCGCATCTGCTCTTCCTCGTCCTCGGCCAGGCCCAGCCCTTCCAGGGGCGAGACCACCCCGTACAGCGTGTCGAAGAGGTGCCCGCGCTCATAGGCCATGCGCTCGGTATCCCAGACCGGCCCCGGCAGCTCGAAGTGGATCACGCCGCGTGAGCCTGCCTCCACGCAGCGCCCGCCGGGACCCGTGTACAGCGCCACGTGGTCCACGTCGCCGGGGACAAGGCGGCCCACGATGCGCCAGAACTCGCCCGGCAGGATGTCGGGCTTGCCGTTCATGGTGCAGATCACGTCGCCGGTCTGCAGCGTCAATCCGTGAAGCTCAAAGGTGTGGATCATCAGAGATGTGAATATTATACGGAGTTTTCGGTATGTCGTTGCAATCTCGGGAACATCCAAAATCGAAATGATGAATTCATATCAACACGCGATTCTCGCGCCGAACACAGTGAGCAGAGCGGGCGCAGATGAAGCGCCATTTCGCCCCCGCTCAAAGCGCCTTGTTAAGCGGCTTCCATAAATTTCAGATATTTCCTCTCCAGATTCCTTGACCCCGGCGGGCATACATGTTATCATCCTTCCCATAGGATAACAGTAAGTTACGTTGGTAGAAGAACTCAGCGGCTCACGGTTAGGTCCGTGGGTCGTTTTGTTTTGCCTCCGATGGAACAAACAGAACACCTAATACTCTTTTCAATGCCTTAAGGAGGCAAACACAATGTCTGAACGTATCACCGGCACCGTCAAATGGTTCAATGGCGACAAGGGCTTCGGCTTTATCGCCCGCGAGGGTGGAGCGGACGTCTTCGTCCACTTCTCTGCCATCCAGGGCGATGGCTTCCGCAACCTGCAGGAAGGCCAGCGCGTCGAGTTCACGGTCGAGCAGGGCCCCAAGGGCCCGCAGGCCGCCCAGGTCACCGTCCTGAACTAATTGTTCCGGGATCAAAAAGAGCTCCGCAGAAATGCGGGGCTCTTCTCTTTTTAAGACTTCCGAAGTTTTACCGCTGAGCGGTACGAGGTCAAAAACCTCGGAAGTCTCCCGACCGGACTGTAAAGTGAATAGCCCCTGCAGGATTCTCCGCGCGAGGGCAGCAACACCGCCATTAACAGTGGCCCAAATCCGGATAATTCCCCTCCAATTTTATTGACCCCCGGCCGCTCCCATGCTATGATTCCGACCGCAGGATAACCGTTAGTTACGTTGGTAGAAGAACTCGGCGGCTCACGGTTACGTCCGTGGGCCGTTTGGTTTTGCCTCCGATGGAACAAACAGAAAACCTGATCCACCTTTATCTGCCTTAAGGAGGCAAATACCATGTCTGAACGTATCCTCGGCACTGTCAAATGGTTCAATGGCGAAAAGGGCTACGGCTTTCTCGCCCGCGAGGAGGGAGAGGATGTGTTCGTCCACTACTCGGCCATCGAGGGTAACGGCTACCGCACCCTGACCGAAGGCCAGACTGTCGAGTTCGAGGTCGAGGAGGGTCCCAAGGGTCTCCAGGCCGTTCATGTCATCGCCCGATGAGCTGAGGCTCTGCGCAACTGAAAAGAGCCCCGCA
>CAZSPX010000128.1:3112-7713 GCA_964608885.1 uncultured Anaerolineaceae bacterium
GCGCGGGGCCAGCCCGTGCCTCAGCGAGCGCGTCGGCGTGGGCGCGGGCTTCGGCGGTCGCCGCGGCTCGTGCCGCATGGGACCCGTGCGCGGCGGCGCGGGGACCTCATAATCGAAGCCCTCCAGTTTCTCGCGGGTCAGCGGCCCCCCCATGATGCGCTCCAGCGTGCGGATCAGGTCCTCGTCCTCTGCGGTGACCAGCGTGAAGGCGTCCCCGGTCTTCTGGGCGCGGCCCGTCCGCCCGATGCGGTGGATATAGGCGTCGGCGGTGTCGGGCATGTCGTAGTTGATGACGTGCGAGATGTTCTCCACGTCCAGCCCGCGCGCCGCGATGTCGGTCGCCACCATGATCTGGTAGCGCCCGCTCTTGAACCCGTTGAGGGCGTTCTGCCGCTGCCCCTGCGTGCGGTCCGAGTGCAGGCTCGTGACCTTGTAGCCGGCCTGCTTCACCTGGCGCTCCACCTTCTGGGCGCGGTGGCGGGTGCGCGTGAAGATCAGCACCGATTCGGTCTCGGTGCGCTTGAGGATCTCCAGCAGCAGCGCGGATTTCAAATGCTGCGGCACCGGGTAGAGGGCGTGCGAGACGGTGCGCGCCGGGCGGCTCAGCCCCACCGAGATGCGCTGCGGCTCGATCAGCGACTGGGAAGCCAGCTGCTCCACTTCCATCGGGAAGGTGGCCGAGAACAGCATGGTCTGCCGCCGTGTCGGCACCGCCTTGATGATGCGCTTCACGTCCGGCAGGAAGCCCATGTCGAACATACGGTCGCCCTCGTCCAGCACCAGGATCTGGATGCCGTTCAGTTTGGCGTGGCCCTGGGCCATCAGGTCCAGCAGGCGGCCCGGGCAGGCCACCAGGATATCCACGCCCTCCTTGAGGGCCTTGACCTGCGGCGCCGCGCCCACGCCGCCGTAGATGGTGACGCTGCGCAGCTTGGTCCCCGTGGCGAGCACGCGGATGACCTCGTGGATCTGCTCGGCCAGCTCGCGCGTCGGCGTGACGATGAGGGCGCGCGGCAGGCCGTGAGGCGCCCCGGCAGGGGCATCCAGCAGCTTGTTGAGGATGGGCAGCACGAAGGCGGCGGTCTTGCCGGTGCCGGTCTGTGCCGTGCCGATGATATCCCGGCCGCGCAGGGCGGCGGGCAGGGCGGCTTCCTGGATGGGAGTGGGGGTTTCATAGCCCGCGCGCTTGATCCCGGTTTGCAGGCGGGCGTCCAGATTGAATTGCTCGAACTTCACGATTTTACCTGATTACTGTAGGCACTCTGTTTGATTGGATTTGCAGCTTACGGTTAACCATAAATTGCAGGGTATCGCTTCGTGGCGCCAAAGCGCCACTGACAATGACATGACTACGCGGGCCATTATAGCATTTTCTGCAGGAATCTACGGATGGCGGCGGCGCTGGCGGGCCACTCCGGCTGGCGCATAGAACGGCGGCGGGCCGCCAGGCTCATGCGCTTCAGCAGTTCCCGGTCGGCATCCAGACGGCGCAGGCACATCGCCAGCGCGGCCGCCTCCCCCGCCGGGACAAGGAAGCCGTCCTCCCCGTCCGTGATGATCTCGCCCGCCGCGCCCGAGGTCGTGGCGATGGCCGGCAGCCCGAAGCCCATCCCCTCCAGGTACACGATGCCGAAGCCCTCATAGGAGGAGGGGACGGCCAGGACGTGCGCCTGCTTCAGCAGCCCGGCCAGCGGCTCGTCTGCCAGCGCCCCGTGAAAGGTCACGGGAAGGTGCGCCGCGATCCTCTGCATCTGGCGGGCGTAGGAGGGGTCGGCCTCCAGTGACCCGACCGCGTCCAGATGGAAGGGAGAGTCCAGGTGCAGGAGCGCCTCCAGCAGCGTGTGCAGCCCCTTGCGCGGGATGAGGTTGCCCAGGAACACGACCCGCAGCCCGCCGCCTGCGGCGCGCCGGGCGATCTCCTCCTCCGTCACCTCCGGCAGGCCGAAGCGGTCGGTGGGCGGGTAGGCCAGCACGCAGGGCTTGGGAGCGGGCAGCAGCGCTTCGACCTCGCCGCGGGTCGTCTCCGAGTTGTAGATGAACCCGTCCACGCTGAGCAGGTAGCGCCGCTCCACGAGACGGTAGATCACCCTCTGCCAGGCGGGATGCTCCTCCGAGCCGCGCAGGTGGTGGACGAGGCTCACGACCGGATAGGGGTGCGGCGGGGCGTTGGCCCTCAGCAGCGAAGGGTGGTTCAGTTCGTCCTGGATCATCAGGTCCAGCCCGGGCGGCAGGCGGAAGGTGAGGTTGTCGCCCAGGTGCGAGAGGTAGTTGCGCCACGGCAGGCTGATGATCTGCACGCTGTCCCCCTGCGCGCGCAGGGACTCGACCAGCCGGCGGTCATAGAAGTAGCCGCCGCTCAGCGTGTCGAGGCTGCCGTAGATCAGCAGGCCGAGTTTCACCGGTCGATGTGGTACGAGGCCCAGGCGCTGTCGTTCTCCCACAGGATGACCGTCAGCGCGGTGAGGTTGGAGGCCTGCAGGCGCCCGTTGAGGCTGGCCGCCAGGATGTGCGCGAAGTGCTCCAGCGAAGGGTTGAGCCCCTCGAACTCGGGCTTGTCGTTGAGCATCTGCTCTTTGTAATAGCCGGTCAGCTCGTCGAGCTGCTTCTCCACGTCCACGATGTCCACCAGGTAGCCGTGCTCGTCCAGCTCGCGGCCCTCGAGCTGAAGCTCCAGCACATAGTGATGCGAGTTGGGGAAGTTCTCAGGCCCCCAATCGCCGCCGATCAGGTAGTGACGGGCAATGAACTCGCGCCGGACGGATAATGTGTACATGGCTGCTCCTCTACTTAAACGATAAGTCTCTCGATCACATGCATCCCGTCCTCGCGGCGGACGGGCATGGCGAAGTCAAAGCGGTCCAGGTCGGTGCAGTAGGCCAGGTCCGATTCGGGGAACTGGGGCCGTGAGGGGTCCAGGAAGGGGCGCGCGTCCGGGGCGAGGCGCACCTGTTCGAGGTGGGTGGCGGGGTCGGGGTCCAGCCCCTTCAGGCGGGCCTCCAGGTAGCGCGCGCAGGCCAGGTCTTCCGCCCCGCCGTCCAGGCTCCCGCCCGTGACGACGAAGGTCACCTGCCCCGGGGCAAGCGCCCGGATATGCCGGACGGTCGCCTCCGCGACCACGAAGCTCGCCGCGAGGAGCGTCCCCGCCGCGACGCTCCGCACCACGCCCTGCGTCCCCGCGCTGGTGCGCTGGACGAGCGTGCGGCCCCTCAGGTCCATCTCCAGCAGGCGGGTGGGGGAATTGGTCAGGTCGAACCCGGGACGCGGCTCCCCGTTGATCTCGCCGCAGGCCAGCCAGCCGGGGTGGGCCCTTTTGAATTCCAGGGCCTCCTCCAGCGTCCCCACCGGGATCACCCGGCTCGCGCCGCCTGCCAGCGCAAAGGCCGCCGTGGAGAAGGCCCGCAGCACGTCAATGACCACCACCAGCCCGGTGTGGGTGTGGCAGTTGGTCAGGTCGGCGTATTGGAATTCCATGCCAGGGGATCAGTAGGTGAAGATGACCTGCAAGGCGTCGGCAGGGGACCGGTCGAGCAGCTCGAAGGCCTGCGCGGCCTCCTGCAGGGGGAAGCGGTGCGTGATCCACTTCTCGGGCTGCACCCGCTGGAGGGCTGCCCAGGCCGCCTCGAAGCGCCGCCTCTTGTCCCAGCGCGCCGAGAGCTCGGGCGCGATCGTGCTGACCTGCGAGGCGATCAGCCGCAGGCGCGAGCGGTGGAAGCTCCCGCCCAGGTCGATGGGCAGGCGCTTCTCCCCGTACCACGAGCCGATGATGACCCGCCCGCTGAAGCGCGTCAGGGCGATGGCCGTGTCCAGCGCGGCGGGATGGCCGCTCACTTCGAAGGTCAGGTCCGCGCCCTCTCCCAGCAGGGCTTTGGCCTGCTCGTGGAAATCCGCCCGGGCGGGGTCGAGGCTGTGCGGGGCGGGGGAGGCTTCCCGGCGCAGGGGATACATGTCCGCGCTGACCAGCGCCGCCAGCGGGAACTCGCCCAGCAGCGAGGCCGTGAGCAGCCCGATGACTCCCTGCCCCAGGACCAGGACGCCCTCTCCCAGCAGGGGCGCGGCGTCCTGCACCAGGTTGACCGCCGTCTCCATGTTCGGGAGGAAGCAGGCCGATTCCGGCGCATGTCCCTCGGGGAGGGGCATCAGCGAACCGGCGGGGGCGATGAAGTGCGTGCTGTGCGGCTGGAAGGAAAAGACCCTCTGCCCGCGCAGCCGGGCCTCCACCCCTGCGCCGGTTTCGATCACGCGCCCGATGCAGGCATAGCCGCAGGCCCAGGGATACTTCACCCCGCTGCTGAAGCGGTCGTGCAGGTCCTCCAGCTCCTTCGGGAACTCGCCGCGGTAGATGAGCAGCTCGGTGCCCGCGCTGATGGCGGAGCAGGCGGTCTCCACCAGGCACTCGCCTTCCTTCAGGGGCGGCAGCTCCTCTTCGCGCAGCTCCACCCGGCGCGGCCCGGTGATCGTCAGCGTGCGGCGTTTCATGCCCCTGATTGTACTTGATGGGCGGGTGAGGCGTGTTGCGAGAGCCCCGTACAATCGCCCCTGTCTGCGCGCGGCGGGGCGGCGGAACGCTTCGCGGAAGGACGAAGTACACGAAAAAGAGGGGA
>CAZSPX010000128.1:7813-9168 GCA_964608885.1 uncultured Anaerolineaceae bacterium
CTCCGCTCTGCTTCGGGGACACGTCCGCCCCAACTTTGCAGAGGCGTGGGCGGAGCGGATGGGAGGGCAAAATGCACCCCCCTTGTGTTCCCCCCAAATGCGCTCGCTCCGCTCGCTTCGCTCGCTCTGCTCGGGGTATTTAGGGGGAAGGAAGCGGAAAATTTGACCCCCCTTCTTTTCCCCCCAAATCCGACGGGTACGTCGTTATTTGGGGGGAAGGGCAAGCGCACGAGGGCAAAGGTATTCACCGAGCCATAATAGCACAAATGTTCTAGTTTGTCAAGAGGGAGAGCGTACGAGATAGATGATACGTAAGGGGGTATTGCTTTGCTATAATTATTCCATCCTTCGCAGGGACCGAGGAACATGGCTGCACCGGAAAAAATCCACGAGCTGGTCGCCCGCTTCGAGAACAACCTCGAATCCTACCGCTCCGCCCGATACAACGAGACCAATCTACGGGTTGAGTTCCTCAACCCGATGTTCGAGGCCCTCGGCTGGGATGTGTACAACAAGCAGGGATACGCCGAAGCCTACAAAGAAGTCATCCACGAAGATTCGCTGGAGGTGGAGGGAGGCTCCAAAGCGCCCGACTATGCCTTCCGCATCGGGGGACAACGCAAGTTCTTCGTGGAGGCCAAGAAACCCGCCATCAGGATCGAGACCAGCATCCATCCGGCCTTCCAATTGCGGCGCTATGCCTGGTCTGCCAAGCTGCCTCTCGGCATTCTCTCGGACTTCGAGGAGTTCGCGGTCTATGACTGCCGCGTGCGCCCCGACAAGGACGACAAGGCCTCCATCGGGCGGGTGAGGCTGTTATCGTTCCGGGATTACATTGACAGATGGGACGAGATCGCTTCGGTCTTCTCACGCGAGGCGATCCTGAAGGGCTCCTTCGACAAATTCGCCGAGGGGGTGAAGGGCAAGAAAGGCACCACCGAGGTCGATGACGCCTTCCTGAACGAGATCGAGCGCTGGCGCGACCTGCTCGCCAGGAACATCGCGCTGCGCAACCCCGCATTGACCTCGCGCGAGCTGAACTACGCGGTCCAGATGACCATAGACCGCATCGTGTTTTTGCGAATCTGCGAAGACCGGGGCATCGAGCAGGACGAACAGCTTAAGGAGATCGGCGGCGGGCATGCGGTCTATGGCGGGCTGATGCAGCTTTTCCAGCGCGCGGACGCGCGCTACAACTCCGGGTTATTCCATTTCAGGGAGGAAAAAGGCCAGTCGAGCACAGCCGACACGCTGACCCCCGCCCTGTCCATTGACGACAAAGTCCTGCGTGATATCCTGCTCAACCTGTATTACCCCGAAAGCCCCTACGAATTTTCCGTTCTGCCTGCCGACAT
>CAZSPX010000129.1:0-9106 GCA_964608885.1 uncultured Anaerolineaceae bacterium
CGGAGTTCGGCCCTTTGAACCCCGAACAGATGCAGAAGATCGAGGAGATCTACGGGCGCAGCCCGGAGCAGGGACAGGCCCCCTCCTGAGTTTGCGGGGCTATAATACAGGCTGTCCTTCGGGAGGTAAATCACACATGGAAAACTCGTCACAGCCGCCGCTTTCCCTCACCCGCTTTGCCTGGCTTTCGATCATTGCAGCCATCACCACCATCGGCTTGAAGACCACGGCGTATTTCATCACCGGCTCGGTGGGCCTGCTGTCGGATGCCATCGAATCCTTCGTGAACCTGGCCGCCGCCATCGTGGCCCTGATCGCCCTGCGCATCGTCACGCGCCCGGCCAGCGATGATTTCACCTTCGGGTACTCCAAGGTCGAGTACTTCTCCAGCGGCTTTGAAGGGGGCATGATCCTCCTGGCCGCCGGGAGCATCATCTTCAGCGCCGTGCCGCGCCTGATCCACCCGGTGGAGCTGGAGCAGGTGGGGCTGGGCCTGGTCATCTCGGTCATCGCCTCGCTCATCAACCTGGGGGTGTCCCTGATCCTGATGCGCGCCGCCAGGCGCTACAACTCCATCACCCTGGAGGCGGACGCCCGCCACCTGATGACCGATGTATGGACGACCGGCGGTGTGCTGGTCGGGATCGCCCTGGTGGGCCTGACCGGTTTCACCCGCCTGGATGCCCTGATCGCCATTGCGGTGGCCGTCAATATCCTCGTCACAGGCTACCGGCTGCTGGTCCGCTCGGGGCAGGGCCTCCTGGACATGGCCCTGCCTGCCGAGGAGACGGCCGGGGTCAAGTCGATCCTGGAGGGCTACCGGAAGGAAGGCATCAGCTACCATTCCCTGCGCTCCCGGCAGGCTGCCGCGCGCAAATTCCTGGCGGTTCACCTGCTCGTCCCCGGGGATTGGACGGTCCGCAAGGGCCACCAGTATGCGGAGCAGATCGAGCAGCAGGTCGCGCAGATGATCCCGCTCGCCAACATCGTCACCCACATCGAGCCGGTCGAGGACCCCGTCTCCCGTGAGGACATGAACCTCGATCGCGGCTCAGGATAGCCGTGGGCAACCCCATCCCGGGGCCGGTCTTAAGGAATCATGTTGGATACCCGGCAGGCTGAACGCTCAGCCTGTGCGGCCTTTTCGTGAGAAATAAATATGGGATTGTTTCAGAACATCCAGCCTTCCGGAGAACGCCTGGAACGCTCCTTTACGTGGGGGGATTTGATCGTCATTCTGCTCATGGCCGTGCTTCTCTACGGGGGCGCGCGCCTTGCCTTTGGTTCCCCGCCCGTTATCAAGGGTCCGCAGATCTCGCTGGATCCCTCCGCCCTGCCCTGGTATACCCTGCTTTCCGTGGGGCGGATGCTGGCAGCCTATCTTCTTTCGCTGCTGTTCACGCTCACCTACGGGCGCATTGCGGCCTATAACCATCGGGCCGAATCCATCCTCATGCCCCTGCTGGATGTTCTGCAGAGCGTGCCGATCCTTTCCTTCCTGCCGATCGTGCTGCTGGGGTTGAGCGCCTTCCTGCCTCAACGCCTGGCAGCCGAACTGGCAGCGGTCGTGCTGATCTTCACCAGCCAGGCCTGGAATATGACCTTCGGCTGGTACCAATCGCTGACCACCATTCCGAAGGAACTGCGCGAGGCCAGCGCCATTTTCCGCCTGAACACCTGGCTGCGCTTCAAGCGCCTGGAGCTGCCTTTTGGGATGATCGGGCTGATCTGGAACAGTGTCATGTCATGGGCGGGGGGCTGGTTCTTCCTGATGGCCTCCGAGATTTTCACCGTCGGGTCGAAGGATTTCCGCCTGCCCGGCCTGGGAGCCTATCTTCATGAAGCCGCCAACCGGGCTGATTTCCGTGCCATCGCCTTTGGCCTGGCCGCCCTGATCCTCACCATCGTGGCGCTGGACCAATTCGTTTGGCGCCCGCTGCTGGCCTGGTCCGACCGCTTCAAGGTGGAAATGATCGAAAGCGACCAGCCCCCGACCTCCTGGTTCTATGACCTGGTGCATACCGCCCGCCTGTACCTGTGGGTGCGCTCGGTCTTCTCCCGGGCCAATGAGCGGTTCGACCATTGGGTGATCCACCGCCTTCCGATGAGCGCGGATGAGGAAGCCGGGGCGCCGAAGTTCGACTGGAAGCTGGGCCTCTTTTACCTGTTCATCGGAGCTATACTGGCATATGGCGGGTATCGCGCCGCGCGGATGCTGGCCTCGGTTCCGCCGGCCCAGTGGGGGCAGATCGCTGTCGGCGTGCTCGCAACCTTCCTGCGCGTGAGCGTCTCCCTGGTCATTGCTCTCTTGTGGACGATCCCCGTCGGCGTTGCCATTGGAACGGATCGCCGCGTGGCCGCATTTCTTCAGCCGATCGTGCAGGTCACGGCGGCTGTGCCCGCCACCGCGGTCTTCCCGATCATCCTGCTGTTCTTTATCCATATGGCGGGCGGGCTGAATATCGCCGCCATCTTCCTGATGCTGATGGGAACGCAGTGGTATATGCTCTTCAATGTCATTGCGGGCGCGAGCGCCATCCCCCAGGACCTGAAGTACACCTCTGCCCTGCTGCAGCTCTCACGCCTGGAAACCTGGCGCACGCTGATCCTGCCCTCGCTGTTCCCCTTCATCATTACGGGCGCCATCACGGCCAGCGGCGGCGCCTGGAACGCCAGCATCGTGGCGGAGTATGTCCACTTTGGCGGGCAGACGCTGTTCGCCACGGGCATCGGCTCGCTCATCTCGCAGGCGACCGCCTCGGGCGACTACCCCCTGCTCCTGGCTTCCACCCTCAGCATGATCCTTGCGGTCGTGCTGGTCAACCGCCTGTTCTGGCGGCGGCTGTACAGGGTGGCCGAAGAAAAATACCGGATGGAGTGATCATGGCAGCCAATCCCACCGACCACGCGCTGCTCAAGCTGCGCCATGTCCAGCAGATCTACACCAGCGGGCAGCGCCGGTTCACCGCCGTGCAGGATGTGAACCTGACCGTTTTCGAAGGGGAGTTCGTGGCCCTGCTGGGCCCCTCGGGCTGTGGAAAAAGCACATTATTGCGGATCCTCACCGGCCTGCAAAAGCCCTCGGAAGGAAAGGTGCTTTATCGGGACGAGCCTTTGAAGGGCGTCAACCCGCATGCCACCATCGTCTTTCAAACCTTCGCCCTCTTCCCCTGGCTGAGCGTGTTCGAAAATGTGGACCTGGCCCTGAAGGCGCGGGATATCCCCTCCGATACCCGGACGCCGCGCGCGCTGGACCTGATCGACCGGGTCGGCTTGGACGGTTTTGAGACCGCCTACCCGCGCGAGCTTTCCGGCGGCATGCGCCAGAAGGTGGGCTTTGCACGCGCCATGGCGGTCGAGCCTGAACTGCTCTGCCTCGATGAGCCATTCTCTGCCCTGGATGTTCTGAGCGCCGAATCCCTGCGCGGGGAATTGATGGAGCTGTGGACAAGCGGCAGCATTCCCACCAAAGCCATCCTCATGGTCAGCCACAATATCGAGGAGGCGGTGTTCATGGCCGACCGCATCGTGGTCATGGATAAGGAGCCGGGGCGCATCATTGCCGAAGTAAAGGTGGAATTGCCGCACCCCCGCCAGCGCAAATCCGATGAGTTCCAGAAGGTCGTGGACGAGGTGTATGCAATGCTGGCAGGGCAAACGCAATCCGAGGCCATCGAACTGGGCACCGCTCCCGGTGAGCAGGGTCATACCCGTGCGCTGCCCAAGATCGCCATCTCGGACCTGGCCGGGCTGCTGGAGCACCTCTCGGAGCTTCCCGAAAACCGGCAGGATATTTATCGCCTGCCGGAGGAACTAAAGGTCGACCCCAATCACATCTTCAGCCTGACCGAGGCAGCCGAGATCCTGGGGTTTGTCTACGTCGAGAAGGGCGACATCAGCCTCACCCCGCTCGGTGAAACTTTTGCCGAGGCCGGAATCCAGGCGCGCAAGGAGATCTTCGCCACGCGTATACGCCGCCTGCCCCTGGTCCGCTGGCTGACGACGATGCTGGACAAATCCGAGAACCATGCCCTGGACTGGGATGTGATCAATACCGCTCTCGAGCTGGAATTCCCAAAAGATGAGGCAGAGAAGCAGTTGGATACCCTCATCAACTGGGGACGCTACGCGGAATTGCTCTCCTACAATGATGACCGGGCTCTCGTGTATCTCGAAACCTAGGTCTGGCTGTCCGGGTTGATGGGCTTGGTCACGGCTGGACCGGCACGCATCAACAAGCCTCTCCCCGCACGGGGCCTTTTGTGATCGATCTCATTTTGATTCGGGACCGAAAGTATGTATACTGATTAAGCATGAAATACCTGAAGGGGAATTCCTCGCGCCTGATGATCGCTTTGGGGGTCCTGGGCCTCATCGCCGGGGCGCTTGTGCTGATCTATGCCAGGTCCTTTTCCATCCAACCGGAGGTCCGGGATACGATCGGCTGGGTGATCACCACCGTCCTATCCCTGTCCGGATTGGCCAAGGGGCTGTTGAACCTTGGCGGCACCGGCAAACAGGAGCAAGCAGCCGCGCGCACGGTGCAGCCCGCCTGGACGTTCATCTCGCCGAAGGAGTCGGGCGGGGGCTTCTACCGCTTGCCCAGCTTCGTGGATCCCTTTCTATCCCCGGTCCGGAAGGAATCCGTCCCCGCAGCCGCCTCTGGGGGCGGGATCGGCTGGTCTGAATTTCTCCGGCTGGCGCTCCTGGCCGTGCTGGCCGGTTTTGCGGTCGTCGGGGTCGAGACCGTTTTCCCGGGGTGGATCTCGCCCCAGTCCCTGCTGTGGATCTTTGGCGCGGTCGTGCTCGGGTTCGGTGTGGTGGGCGCAAGGGTGGGGTGGGCAGGCGGCATGATGCTCTCCCTGGCCCTCGCAGTGGCCCTCTCCATGACCTCCTTTCTGCGCGAGTATTGGCCCGCGGCTTTTGAGGGCGCAGGAGCTCAGGGCCCCGGATCGGGGTTCGTCATCCAGGGGGTTCTCGTCTTCCTGCTTGCCTTCATGGGGTTTGCAAGTCTCAAGACTCTGCCTGCCAGGGCCGCGCCCCTCCGCCTGCCGGACAGGCTGCTCGGAGGAGTCCTTGGCTTGATGAATGGATACCTGGCAGCCGGGACCCTGCTGTTCCTCATGCTCCAGAACGGCTTCGGTCACGGCTGGACCGGAGCCGACCCGTCCGGCCTTACCCTGGAGCAGCTAACCGCCTACCTCCCGCCTGCCGTATTTGCAGGCCCCGGCCAGGCTATCTTTACCGTGCTGATCTTGATCTTCGTGATCTTGATCTTTGTCTAGCAGCCCGGTCCGGTGGTGATCAACACATGGGAAAAGTCCCTCCTCGCGAGGGGCTTTCCCTGTGGTAAAGAGTGGGTTCCCGGAAAAGCCTGAAAAACCCTCCAATCGCGCACTAAGTACACGCTGCCTGCGCTGTCAGTCACCGATTTGGTTCAGCAATTTACATATCTGATGGGGTTTTGTGCCCCAATGTACTTTTCAACGTTACCCCCGATATAATGCTGCAAATCTTGAGCAACAATACCATCAAACCGCCAACGGTCCTGGGTTCTTGCCTCCTGTTTGCGTGCCTTGATGGGAAACCATCTTTGGATCTCGTAGACCTGCCTGACTATGCCATTGTAAACACAGAACCCATACTTTGCTTTATTTCGTCGTTGCCCCACAACCCAATTACCGCGGGTTATCTCGTAAAGCTCGTCCTCGTTCATATTGCGCCGATACAAACGATTGACTGTGATCAAAATCGCAGGCTCGGCAATCGTAATTTCAGGAGCAAGATATTTGGCGATAATATCTGTCATACTCATCAGGCCGCGGCTGTCAGAATTATGGCCCACTACAATATTCGTTAATTCACGAATATCAATGAAGTCTATTAAGGCGGCTTCAACCTCAAAAGCTTCATTCTCGGTAAGACCATGCCTGATAATTGCGTATTTGACCTCAAGGCCTTTTGATTGAATGGAACGGATTTTTTCGAGCCTGTCATCTTCACGTGGGGAAGCTATCGCAAGGTTAACATGGGCAAATATTCTGTTTCCTGTGCCCTTGCCAACATAAAAAACCCTCTCAGTTGTGGGATCAATCAACAAGTAAACATAATAACCAAGTCTCTCTATTACAGATTGGGGAAATTCCTGGATGTGGTTCATGGTTTTCAGGTTTGCCAAGAAGATTGTTTTCTGGATGTGGTGTCCGTAGGTGGGGCATGGGCTTGCCTTGAGAGCAGTATAAACCTGAAACCAAAAAAGTGCCTGATAATCGCGGCGGTCTCATGGGCAGGAAAGCCCCTCTTCTCGAGGGGCTTTTTATTGGCGGAGAGGGTCGCGAAGCAATTTGAACCCGCGAACGAAAAAGCCCCTCTTCCCGAGGGGCTTTTTATTGGCGGAGAGGGCGGGATTTGAACCCGCGAACCTTTGTGGGTTACACGCTTTCCAAGCGTGCGCGCTAAGCCGGACTACGCGACCTCTCCACGGTCAAGCGGCGAAATTATACCATGCCCGGGCGGCCGTTCGCGAGGGGGCCAGCCCGCCCGCGAGGAGCCTCCCCCCGGCAGAGAGACCGCCGCTTCCCGGCTCGCTCAATCCGCAAAATACTGGCCGTGGAAGCCGAAGGGGATATGGTGCGGTACCCCGGCCCGGGCGATCTCGGTGAAGGAATGGGCATCCAGGACAAGCAGGAACGAAGTGCCTGTGGCAGCGTTGAGGACCACGCTCAGGAGCACTCCCTCGTCTTCGGCGGCGGCCTCCGGCGGGGCCGCGAACACCGGCTCTCCCGGGTAGCAGTCCTCCTCCAGCCAGACCCTGGCAGTGCGCTCGCGGACATCCACTTTCACCAGTTGATTGTAGAGATCGCCGGGCCGGTCGGGCCGGTTGCTGACGCCATAGGCAAAGCGATAGTCCTTCGCATGGCTGTGCTCGTAATTCAAACGCGGCAGCTCGATGCCCTCGCTCACCAGCACTTCATAGTCGGCGTTCGAGCCGTGCGCCGGAAGGCGGTAGCGCCGGAATTGCGAAGCCGGGATGGGCCCGCCTGCGCGCAGGCGTTCCAGGTAGAACGCTTGGATCAGGCCCGGATCGTCGTAGGCCGCCAGGTCCATAAAAAGATCGCCATTCTGCTCGAAGGCATTGATATGGTGGAAGGTGAAAAAAGCCTCGCACGTCCATGTCTTGAGGCTGCCATCCCGTTTGTTCATGGCGATCAGGCGCGTCCCGCGCGCGGGTCTCCATTCAAGATATTCGATGAAGGGTTGGCTGCGGAACAACAGCCTCAGCGGGTTCATCACCAGCGGGATCTCGGCCAGCAGGACGAAGTTCTCGGTCATCCCGAAGCTGTGCATGTAGGCCGGTTCCCGGGCGGGCACGCTCCCGATCCGCTCGCGCCGCTTCTGCCCGGGCGGGATCTGGTAGACCGTGTACCGGCTCCTGGCCCCCATCTCCGTGATGCAGTTGACCAGGGACCCGCTCCGGAGGTCAAAGTGTGGGTGAGCCGTGGTCATGACCCCCGGAAGGCGGTCGCCGCCGTAGTCGAACACGCCGAGGGTGTTGAGGGTTTGCAGGTCGAACTCCACCGGCAGGGGCACCTCGGTCATCGCAAGTGTGCTGCCGCCCAGGCGGGCGACATTCACATTGCCGTTCTGGATGCTGCCGGGGTCGAACATGGAAAAGAATCGCTGAAAGCTGGAACGGACGGGGTCGGTGGCAAACTCCGGCACCGCGATCCGGCCTTTTTCCATCGCCTCGAGATAATCGCGGCTCTGCAGGTATTTGTTGGCATACGAGACCGCCCCGTTCTTGAACGAAAACCGGTGCAGCATGCTCAGCCCATCGAACCAGTGGCGATAGCGCTCGGACCCCACTTCGAATTTTCCCGGCCCATTGCGCACCAGCGAGCCGGAAAGCCAGGGCGGCAGCCGGCCGCTGAGGGGTAGCTGCTCGATCTGGAACTCGCCCTCCAGGGTGGTCAGTCCCTGGTTGTATGTGCTGGTCATCGTCCTGCCTCCTGAACCCTCAAGATGAGCTCCTGCATCCTATTTTAACAGGCCGGACCCTCGCTCACGGTCCCTGCTCATGGGTTCGCCTGCCTTGCGCTGAGGGACATTGAATCAGGCGGCGCCGGAGTGCGTTCCGCCACTTTCTGTACGCAATCCTGGAGCGGAGGGTGCGGGCAGGGGCTCTTTACAAAACCTTCACATTCCTTCCGCAATTTTGACACCCATCCCGGGGGGCTTTCTTCTACAATGCCATGCGTTGGAAGGAGAACCCTCACATGCAAACGAACGGAACGAAACCCGGCATGACCCTGGCCACAAAGCTGGCCCTGGACCTGCTCATCTTTACCGGCTTCCTGCTGGCCATGGAGCCGCGCTCCACCGGCATCGCCATCCACGAGTGGCTGACGCTCTCGGCGCTGGCCGCCATCACCCTTCACCTGCTCCTCAACTGGTCGTGGATCGTCCAGGTCACGAAGCGCTTCTTCAAAAAGGTGAGCGGCATGGCCCGCATCAACTATGTCCTGAACTGGCTGCTGTTCCTGGATGGCATCCTGGTGATGCTCTCGGGCATCCTGATCTCGAAGGTGGCCATCCCCGCCCTGGGGATCACGCTGCCGGAAGGCTTTGCCTGGCGCAGCCTGCACAGTCTCTCGGCAGACCTCTCCCTGGTGCTGCTGGGCCTGCACACCGCCCTGCACTGGAGCTGGGTGACCAGTACCTTCAGGCGCCTGGTCTTCCAGCCCATCGGGCGGATATTCTCTCGCAGCGATTCCCCGCAGG
Organism: uncultured Anaerolineaceae bacterium; assembly: GCA_964608885.1. Classification (GTDB taxonomy): domain Bacteria; phylum Chloroflexota; class Anaerolineae; order Anaerolineales; family Villigracilaceae; genus JACPVF01. Next base: position 8,782 of record CAZSPX010000129.1, read on the forward strand.
CCGTCGCCCCGCAAAAGGAGGCGAAGGCATGAAGACGCTGGGGAGGATCCTGATCATCCTGTTTGTGACCAGCCTGCTGGCCGGCGCGATGTATGCGGCCGTCAGCGCGGGCAGCGGCTTGGCCTCGACCGGGCAGTCCGGCCCCGGCTTCGGCCCCCAGGGCGAGCGTGGTGAGCGTCCGGAGGGCTTTGGCGAGGGTCACGAGGGGGGCGGGAGCTGGCTGGGCGTGCTCAGTAACCTCGCCGTCATCGGCGCCCTGGTCGCGGCGGTGGTCCTCGTCCGCAGGCTGCTGAGGCCCAGGCCAGCCCTGTCTGTCCAGCGCTAG
>CAZSPX010000130.1:0-9091 GCA_964608885.1 uncultured Anaerolineaceae bacterium
GTTGGTCTTGGTGGCAGCTTCCTTGAGAAGCTGGGCGCCCATGTTCTCGAACGGATCTTCCAGTTCGATTTCCTTGGCGACGGAGACGCCGTCATGGGTGATGGTGGGGGAGCCGAACTTGCGGTCCACGGCCACATTGCGGCCCTTGGGGCCGAGGGTGGCGCCCACGGCATTGGCGACCATGTTCATACCGGTCCTCAGCTTGCGGCGCGCTTCTTCCGAAAATACGAGTTGCTTGGCAGCCATTGTTCATTTCCTCCGGTCTATTCGATAATTCCGAGAATATCGCTCTCGCGCAGGATGAGCAGCTTTTTGCCGTTCATCTTCACCTCGGTGCCCGAGTACTTGGCGAAGAGCACTTTATCGCCCACTTTTACGTCCATGGCGAGGCGCTTGCCCGTGTCATCGCGTTCGCCGGGTCCGATCGCCAGGACTTTGCCTTCCTGGGGCTTTTCCTTGGCGGTCTCGGGCAGGATAATGCCGCCCGCAGTCATTTCTTCCTGCTCGAGCGGTTCGATCAATACGCGGCCGCCGAGCGGTTTGAAAGACATTTTTGCCATTTCGATCCTCCTGATCAAGGTGTAATGATTTTTGAGCAAGAAATTAGCACTCCAAGTACCCGAGTGCTAACGTATGATACCGTAATTCACAATGCGGAGTCAAGGGGGGATTCTTTGATTCTTATGCAATTCTGATGTGCTCTTTGCCGCGCCAGAGCATCCCGGAGGTTATTGGCGCCCGCATCAACGGGGATGGTTGAAGCCGTCACCGCACACTAAGGTGTAGGCGTGAGTGGAATTTCCAGGGTCGGCGCGGGCGTGCCCTCCAGGGTGGGCGCAGGCGTGAGGTCACCGCCGGATGAAGAAGCCGAGGGAGTATTGCCCTCCGCAACCAGCGAGCAGATGGCCTCGCCGGCAGCAATGATCCCGGAGATATCCTGGTCGGCGGCGAACTGCGCGCGGACCTCATCGAAGATCTCCAGCGCCTCGGGACAGTGGTTCTCCTGCGGCCGGCTCAGGGCTGCCAGCACCGAGCCGTAGGTGTAGTAGTACACAACGGTATTGGGAGAGAGCGCCATCCCGGAGATCTGCAGACCGGTCTCCTCGGCTTCGGCACAGGACATCCCGAAGCGCGCCTGGCAGCTGTCTTCCGGCTCGCAGCCGCGGATGGCGCACTTCAGGGCCGGGATGGAGCCTTCGTAGTTACGGGACTTGAAGTACACGATCCCAAGCTGGCCGTACAGGTCGGGGTTTTCGGGCTCGAACTCCAAGGCTTTGCGCGCATTGCGGGCAGCAGAGAAGTACTCGCCCATCTGTGAGTAGGTGCGGGCGATGGAGAGATAGGGGGCCGGGTCGTTGACGCCCAACTGCTCGTTAATGGCAGCAGCCTTGGCGAAATATTCCAGCGACTTTTCCCACAGCTGCCGCTGGGTCTCCTCATTCGGGCTGCGGAAACCAAGCGTGCGGTAGTTGGCGCCGGCCCGCAGATAGAGGAAGGTCAGGTTCGGCGTCAGGGAGATGGCATGATCATAGTTCTCGATAGCCAGGTTGTAATTGCCGAGGGATTCCTGCACGTAGGCATTCACCCGATAGAGATCCATGATCTCCTCGCCGCGGTTGAAGGCCTGCTCGATGTTCTGCTGCGCCTGGGACCACTTCTGCTGGTCCACCAGGATCTCGGCATAGAAGACCAGAGCCAGGGTGTTGGTGTTGTCAAGCTGAAGAGAGCGGACAGCATCCTGCTCGGCCTCAGTGAGGAAGCGCTGGACCTCGCGGTCATCAATCAGGCTGCCATCTGCATTCCAATCCTTCACGAAGGCGCGCAGGGCGTAGGACATCGAATCGTCAGGGGCGACCTCCACCGCCTTTTCCGCGGATTGGAGCGCCTCCGCCAGACGGACGCGGCGCTCATCATCGGTCACGAGCAGAGCGCTCGAATAGGTCTGGATGCGCGCCAGCCTGGCCCACACCTCCCCGTTGCCGGGCTCCAGCTTCACGGCCTGCTGGTACGCCTCGATGGCGGCGTCCAGCTTCCCGGCGGTGAACTGGGCCTCTGCCTCCAGGATGAAGGAGTTCGATGTGCGCGTGGGCGTAGCCGTGGGGAGGAAGAGCGGCTTGACCTCCCCGGCCTGCACCTGGCGGATGAGCCAGATGCCTCCCAGGATGAGCACCACCCAGAAGAACATGCGGTAAAGGTTGGATTCAGAGCGCCGCTTGAAGAGCGGCTTGCGGATGGGTACGTTCATAAGGTCAACCAGATCTCACTGCAGGAGGTGTCCCGGTCAAGGCGTGGGCGTTACTTCCGGCGCGGTGGTCGCTTCCGGAGTTACGGTCGCTTCGGGAGTCAGCTCCAGGAAATCAGGGGTGGGGGTTGCCAGCGCATTGGCGCGGCAGATGTTGACCGCCTCGGCCGCATTGGTAACCGAGGTTTCATCATCGGGCACCCGGTCGCTGATGGTCTGGGCGATCTTGAGGGCCTCGCCGCACTGGTTGATCCTCGCCAGGGCCAGGGCATACGTGAAGTAGAACTCCGCCAGGCGGTAATTGTTGGGAACGAGCTGGCGTGCCTCGATGGGCTCGCCCTCGGGGGCTGTGCCTCCGTTCACCACCAGGCTGAGCTCCCTCACAGCATCGCGCCAGAGCAGGTTGTGATAATACATCACTCCCAGGTTCCCGCGCAAGCCGGAATCGGTGGGATTGTCTTTTACAGCCGTCTCGGCATACTGTACAGCCTTGGCATATTCACCGATCTTGGCGTAGGTGCGCGATATGTACAGATCGGGGTTGGGGTCGCCGGGGTTGAGGGCGTTGGCGCGGGTAAACTCCTCAATGGCCTGGTCGTAGATCTCCATGGTGGAGTAATTGATGCCCAGGGAGAGGTGCAGGATGGCAATATTATCGTTGATGGCGGCGGCGGCCTGGTATTCGCGGATGGCCTCTTCGTAGTTCCCGGTGGCCTCCAGAATGTACCCCCGGGCCCGGTGCGCTTCGATGCTCTCGGGGGCAAGCGAGAGGGCGACCTGAGATTCCTCGATGGCGGTCTGGATGCTGTCGAATGCCCCGGAGCCGGTCAGGTAGGAATCCACCAGGATCTCCACATAATAGGCGTGTGCCAGGCCGTTCTTGTCATCCAACTGGAGGGCGTCCTTGATGCCCGACTCAGCCTCCAGATAATTGCCCTGGAAATCCAGCGCCCAGGCCCGCACGGCGTGGGCCATCGAGTTCTGGGGGCTCAACAGGATGGCGTTCTCAGCGCTCTCCTGGGCGTCCTTGAAATCTCCGTTCCAGACCTGCACCTTCGCCAACTCCACGTAGGTGGCCGAGTCGTTGGGACTGGCCGCGACGGCCTGCTGGTAGGCCTGGATGGCCTGGAGGAGCTTGCCCTCCTTAAAGAGCCCCTGGGCCTCGGTCACGTAGCTTTCCGGAGGCCGGGTGGGGGTGGCAGTGGGCACTCCCAGCGGCTGGATATTGGTGACCACCAGGCGGTTAAATGCCGCGAATCCCAGCACCAGGAGGGATAAAAGGATGATCCGGAACCAGTTCGGGCGCCTCCTGCGCCTCGTAACGCTCCACTTGTTTCCTTTTAAGTACATGCAATCATATTACCATCCGGCGGAAATGGGCGTCAAGCTGCTCAGCATACTCTAACCTGACGTTTGGTGAACAATGCATCGAAGGCCCTTTTCCAGGCCAGCCGGGCAGGGGGCTTGCGAATCGGCTCGAAACGAACTTGCCTTGAGTTCCTTTCTGCCCCCACCACTTCGTTCCGAGATGACCCGCAATGGACGAAGGGCGAATTAAGGGTAGATTTTTCGGCGAATCCGCGAAACGAATGGGGAGGCCAGGGGCCGGAAAGGGAGGCGGGGAACCGAAGGGAGGGTATCATCCACCAGGTAATTATAGAACAAATGTTCTTATTTGTCAAGGGAGGAAAAGCCCCATCACCGAATGCAATTACAACCCGGTGCCAGCAGCGGTGACAGGCCCCTCCCCCGCGAGGCCCGTGCAAGGAAGTCCTCAGCGCGCCGGAACTCATGCTAGAATCATCTCATGCAGTTCGAGATCTTCACGCTCCTGCCGGAAGTCTTCCCCCCTTATCTGCAATCCAGCATCCTCAAGCGGGCCCTCGAGCGCGGCCTGATCCAGGTCAACCTGCACAACATCCGGGAGCATGCGCATGACCGGCACCATACCACCGACGATACGCCCTACGGCGGGGGCGGCGGCATGGTGATGAAAGCCGGACCGGTCTTTGAGGCAGCGGAGAGCGCCCTCGGCCCCTCTCCAGACTGCCCGGTCATCCTCCTCACGCCGCAAGGGCGACTCTTCAACCAGCGCATCGCCGGGGAACTAGCCTCCCACCCGAAGCTGGCCCTGATCTGCGGACGCTACGAGGGGTTCGACGAGCGCATCCGCGAGCACCTCATCACGGACGAGATCTCCATCGGGGACTACGTGCTGACCGGCGGGGAACTGCCCGCCCTGATGCTCGTGGATGCGATCGCGCGCCTGCTCCCGGACGTATTAGGCGACCCGGAAGGGGCCGAAGACGACTCGCATGCCTCGGGACTGCTCGAATACCCTCACTATACACGCCCTCCGGTCTTCCGAGGCTGGAAGGTGCCAGAGGTGCTGGTCTCAGGGGACCATGCCCGGATCGAGAAGTGGCGGCGAGAGCAATCGCTGGCCCGGACGCTGCGCAAACGACCCGACCTGCTCGACTCAGCCCCGCTCACACCCGCTGACCGGCTCTTCCTGGAGAGGCTTCGTCTCTCCGATCCGGATGAGGATCAGCCGGAATAGAAGCTTCGCGCCACGGCGGGCTCCGAGCTCATTCGATCACACCATCAAGGGAGAATGCACAGATGAAATTCAATTACGGAAAGATCTTCCTGCTTGGCTTTGGGTTCTTCGGGGTCAGCGTCATCTGGACGATCTATAACGCCTTTGTCCCCCTCTTCCTGGCCAACAAGTTCGGACTGGCCCCGGTCTTCATCGGCTTTTTCATGACGCTGGACAACATCGCCGCGATCTTCATCCAACCGCCGGTCGGGGCCTGGTCGGACCGGCTGCGGACGCCCATCGGCCGCCGCATGCCCTTCATCCTCATCGGCGCCCCGGTGGGAGCGCTGGCCTTCGGGCTCATCCCGCTGGCGGCGGTGCTCCCGCTCTTCGTGGCCTGCACAAGCACGCTGCTCCTCAGCATGGCCTTCTGGCGCACGCCGGTGGTGGCGTTGATGCCCGATATCACACCCTCGCGCTTCCGGTCACAGGCCAACGGCATCATCAACCTGATGGGCGGAGTGGGCACCATCATCGCCTCGCTGGCAGGCAGCAGCCTGTACGAGATCAGCCCGTCCTTCCCCTTCTGGATGGGCTCGGCCCTCGTCATCCTGGCGGCCCTGCTGGTGTTCCTGTTCATCAAGGAGCCGCGCGAGTACGAAGAGACCGAAAAGCAGCCCGACATGTTCGCCAGCCTGCGCGAGCTGCTGAACGACGAAGACAAGAGCGGCATCCGCATCCTGCTGGCCATCTTCTTCTGGTTCCTGGCCTATACCGGCATTGAGGCCTTCCTGACCCTCTACGCCACCAAATACGTGGGGCTCACGGATGCAGATGCCGGACGTCTCACCGGGCACCTGGGCCTGCTCTTTGTGCTGTTTGCACTGCCCGCCGGCATCATCGGGAGCCGCGTGGGGCGCAGGATCACCATCTCGACCGGCATCATCCTGATGGGGCTGCTGATCTCGGCGCTCTTTTTCCTCTCCCCCGCCACATTGGCGGCCATGGTGGCGAAGCTGCCCCTGCTGGGAAACGTGCATTTCATCAGCCTCCTGCTGATGGGCGCGGGCATCGCCTGGGCGCTCATCAATATCAACTCCCTGCCGATGGTGGTGGACCTGACCAACGCGGCGCGCATCGGCACCTTTACGGGCCTGTATTATCTCTTCTCCACCTTCTCCGCGATCATTGGACCCAACCTGAACGGGTTGATCGTCACCCTGGCGGGCGGGCGATACAACACCATCATGCTCACCAGCCCGCTTTTCCTGCTCATTGCCCTCGTGCTTATGCTGGGCGTGAAGAAGGGTGAGGCCCAGACCGCGATATGAGAGGAGTCCAGCGCCTCCTGACGGCCCTGACGTTCCTGGCGTGGCTGTCCGCGTGCGGGGTTTCCAATTCCTCCTGCCAGCGCGAGGACCGGTTCTGCGTGGGGCTCGTCACCAGCACCGCCCGGCTGGATGACCACGGGTTGAACGCCTCGGCCTGGGAAGGCATCCAGCGCGCGGTGCAGGAGGGCACGGTCTGGAAGGCGGACTACATCGAATCCGTGGATGCACGCGATTACCGCAAGAACCTGAGCACTTTCGCGGAGCTGGGGTACGACCTGGTCATCGCCTCGGGCGCGGGGCAGAAGGAGGAGGTCCTGGCCGCGGCGGCGGAATATCCGAAGACCCACTTCCTGGGGCTCGACCAGGCGCCCCCGGCCGAGGCACCCCCCAATCTGGCGGTGGTCACCTTTCCCGAGGAGCAGGGAGGCTTCCTGGCAGGGGTGCTGGCGGCCATGATCTCGCGCACCGGGATCGTAGGCGCAGTCTGCGAGACATCGGGGCTTGACCCGATGTGGCGCTACTGCGAGGGCTTCCGTCTCGGGGCAAAGTACGAGAAGAAGGATATCACCGTGCTGGTGACCTACCATGAGAGCGCCTCGCCCGATACGCTCTTCACGGACGAGGCCTGGGGGAAGCGCACTGCCGGGACCATGCTCAACCTGGGCGCGGATGTGATCTTCGGCGTGGGAGGCCGGCTGGGGCAGGGCGCACTGCGAGGCGCTGCGGAGAGCGGCGCCTGGAGCATCGGCTCGGAAGAGGACCAATTCTATGGCGCCCGCGAAGCGCGCAGAAGCCTGCTTTCCTCTGCCGTCCCGGACGCCAGCGGGACGGTCTTCCAGGCGATTCAGCTTGCCGCCTCGGGAGGGCAGCCCGGGAACCTGCAGGGAGTCATGGAACTGGCCCCCTGGCACGAGGCGGAGGGTGAAGTACCGCTTTCAGCGCAGACAGCCCTGCAGGCCCTGCAGGTCAGCCTGCAGGATGGCTCGGTCCCGGTCCACGCGGTGCAGCCCCGATAAGGCCCCGGCAGCAGGGGTCGCGCGGGAAGCCGGCCCCCAAGAAGCCGGAAATATCGACCGCCGGTCGTTCAGACTTGCACAATGCATCAAGTGGCTTTATACTTATTCCGATAGGGTAGGATATAACTCTATCGCGACCCTTGCAAGGAGGTGAACTCCACCAGAAGAATCCCCATCCCATTTTCACACGCTAAAACTCTATCCAAGTTCCACTTCTTGAGGAGAAGAATCACATGAAGAAACTGTACGCTGTCTTCGCAATGCTGTTGGTCGCCTCGATGGTGCTGACAGCTTGCGGCACACCCGCCGCCACTCAGGTTCCGGCCACGCAGCCCCCTGCCACGCAGGCACCCACCGAAGCGGCCGCTCCCACCGAAGTCCCCCCCACGGAGGCCCCGGCCTTCAAAGTGGGCCAGGTGACCGACCTGGGCGGCATCGATGACAAGTCCTTCAACGCCACCGCCTATGCGGGCATTGAGAGGGCCATTTCCGAACTGGGTGTGGAAGGCAAATACCTGGAATCCCAGCAGCAGTCCGACTACGCCAAGAACATCCAGCAGTACCTGGATGAGGGCACCAACCTGATCATCACCGTGGGCTTCCTGCTCGGTGTTGACACCGCCACCGCGGCCAAGGCCAACCCCGACACCAAGTTCGCCATCGTGGACTATGCCTATCCTGACTGCTGGCCCGGCGCTGAGGTCGGCAAGGACTGCGGTTCCGATGTGGCGATCGACAATGTCGAGGGCCTGACCTTCCAGACCGACGAAGCCGCCTTCCTGGCGGGCTACCTGGCAGCCGGCATGACCAAGACCGGCAAGGTCGCCACCTTCGGCGGCATCAACCTGCCCACCGTGAACATCTTCATGAAGGGCTTCGAGGCCGGTGTCAAGCACTACAACACAGTCAAGGGCACGAACGTGGAAGTCCTGGGCTGGAGCACTGCGGAAGATAACGGCGTGTTCGTAGGCAACTTCGAATCGCTGGATGATGGCCGCGCCACCGCCCAGTCGTTCGTCGAAGAGGGCGCTGACATCATCATGCCCGTGGCCGGACCTGTGGGCCTGGGCTCGGCAGCCGTCTGCAAAGAGACCGGCTCCTGCACCATCATCGGCGTGGACACCGACATGGTCGTCTCCGCCCCCGAGTACGAGAGCATCGTCCTGACCTCCGTCGAGAAGAAGATGGACAATGCAGTCTTTGACACTGTCAAAGCTGCCATGGATGGCACCTTCAAGGGCGGCGGCGTGTACGTGGGCACCCTCGCCAATGGCGGCGTGGACATCGCCCCCTTCCACGCTTTCGACAGCGCGGTCTCTGCCGAACTGAAGGCTGAGATCGAGAAGCTCAAAGCCGACATCATCAGCGGCGCCATAAAGGTCAGCCAGTAAGAACAACGTTTGGCTAAAATTGGCCGGGGGGATCACCCCCCGGCCAATTATTCTGGAAACCGAATTGCAGGACTTCCGCCGCAGATGAGGAGAGGGTCACCCGATTTCCTCGTCTGCGGCGGCTTGCAATCAGCCCCGGTCGCTCATTTGCTTTGAGGAGAACTGCCATGGCCGTATTGGAACTGCGTGGAATCACCAAGACATTTCCCGGCGTTCTGGCGAATGACAACATCAACCTGACGCTGGAGAAAGGGGAGATCCACGCCCTGCTGGGCGAGAACGGCGCGGGAAAAACCACGCTGATGAACATCCTGTACGGCCTGTACAAGCCGGACAAGGGGGAGATCCTGATCAACGACCAGGTGGTGGACATCCAGGGCCCCAATGATGCCATCGCACGGGGCATCGGGATGGTGCACCAGCATTTCATGCTGATCCCGGTCATGACCGTGACCGAGAACGTGATGCTGGGCAATGAGACGGTGCGCAACGGCGGCATCCTGGACCGGGAGACGGTGGCCAGGCGCATCCGCGAGATCTCCGACCAGTATGGGCTGGGAGTGGACCCGGGG
>CAZSPX010000131.1:0-9063 GCA_964608885.1 uncultured Anaerolineaceae bacterium
GGCCAGCCGCAGCTCGCGGGTGTACCCGAAGGTCTCAATCGTCCCGCCCATGTCAAAAAATACAGCCCGGATCGTCATACCGGTCACTCCACCTTCCGGAAATACCTTACCACCGCGCCCGGTCAGAACCTTCAAACCAGACGGGTTTGCACTACCCCTTTGGAAAACAGCCGGAGGGCTGCTATGTATGCCCGTTGTGTTCCCCGGACACGGAAACAGCTGATCCGTGTCCGGGGAAACATATCAACCCACTGGATGCCTGCTTGAATCGCAGCGCGACCTACTGGGAAAGCAGCAGGCTGGCCGCCCAGAAATCGCGCACCTTGCTGACGTTCTCCCAGTCATAGACGGGATCCATTTCCCAGACCTGAGGCTTCAGCTCGGCCAGAGGCAGGTTGTCCTCAGAGACAGGAAGCCCTTCAGCCGCAGGGTAGGTGCCGATCTCATTCCAGGGTGCGAAGCCGGTCTCCGAGAGAAGGAAGCGGATGAACAGCTTGGCAGCATTGGGGTGCGGGGCATTATTGGCGATGGCCAGGTAGCTGGTCTTGAAAATGCCCATGACCGGCTCCATGCCAAAGCAGGGCGCCATGTTCAACTCACCATCCATGGTGGCTTCGACGCTCGAGTAACCGGTCCAACCAAAGCCCGGCTCTTCGCCTGCGGGAAGCTCGAGACCGGCAAAGGCCGCATCGACCATGTCGCCGTCGTCAAGGACCACCACATCGTTGGCAGCCAGCTTCTTGAGCCAGAGATACCCGGCATTCTCAACGACCTGTCCGGAGCTGTCTGTGGCCGCCATTGGATCGGTGTTCCATTCCTTGCCATACAGGGCCTTGTAGGCTGTGGCCATCTCGTCGCCGTTCTGCGCGAAGGTGGCGATCTTGGCCATCGTGCTGACATCCGACATCGGGTCTTCCATGAAGAACTTGCCCTTGTACTTGTCTTCAACGATCTGCCAGATGTTGGTGGTCGGGCAGCCATCCGGGTAGAACTTGTTGTTGTAGCCGATCACATCGGTCGAGTGTCGGGCGATGGCAAAGGGCCGTTCCGGGGTGACCTCGGGGATGGTCACATCGCGCGGGACGAACGACCAGAGCCACTGGTTGGGGACGAACTTCCCGAACAGGATGTGCCCATCGCTGTTGAACCAGACATCCCCGACAACATTGCCGCTTTCCTGCTCGGCCTGCATCTTGGTGTCGATGCCATCGGTATCCGCGCCATCCCATTCAATTTCCGGATAGAGGGCGGCCCAGGGCTCGGCCAGGTCTTCAATGCCGCCCGAGTTGGCGTAGATGGTGATCTTGCCTTCCTTCTTGGCGGCGGCCTCGATCGCGGCCCAGTCGTCGGTTGCCGGCTGGTAGGGCCCCAGGCCGTTGGCCTTGGCCCACTGTTCATTGGCGGTGAGGGTCTCGGGCACTGCAGTGGCCGGGGCCTTGGCGCAGGCACCGATCAAACTGATCAGCACGATCAACGCCAACAACCTTGCAAATGCTTTCATTTCTGCCTCCTGATATAGGTGGATACAATGTGGAAAACACAATTCTTTTTTTTCAAAGATCTCTCCTTTTCCTGCGCCTCCATTCCAGTGATCTGCTTCATTGATTGGGGATCGGGAAGTCTGGATACATTCCACGGCTTGAGCCGGTCTTTTCAGGGTTTGACTAGATCTCCGCTTTCCTTATCGTACAGGTTCAACGTGGCGGGGTCGAACCTCAACCAGATCTTTTCATCCATCTTGATCTTGCTGATCCCCATGACCCGGATGGTCAGCTCGATCTCGCCCAACTGGGCAACGATGGTCGAGTCTGCCCCGGAGGGCAGGACGGAATAGGCATTGAACTCCACGGCGCCCGGCTCGGGGTGGTCAAGGATGGTGATATCTTCCGGGCGGATGCCGATCACCACCTTGCCCGTTTTCGAAGCAGTCTCCACGTCGATCTTGAACGACCCGAGATCCACGCAGTTCCTTCCATTCACCTCACCTTCCAGCAGGTTGACCTTCGGGTTGCCAATGAAATCGGCCACGAAGAGGTTGGCCGGGAAATGGTAGACCTTGTCGGGCGTGTCGAACTGCTGGACAATCCCCTGTTTCATGACGGCGATGTTGGTGGACATGGTCAGGGCTTCGACCTGATCATGGGTCACGTAGATGGTGGTGGCGCCGGAGATGTGATGCAGGCGTTTAAGCTCTGAACGCATATCCATGCGCAGGCGGGCATCCAGGTTCGATAGGGGTTCGTCCATCAGGAAAACCTTGGGACGGTATGCCAGCATGCGGGCCAGGGCAATGCGCTGCTGCTGACCGCCGCTCATTTCACGAGGATAGCGGTCCTCGTAGCCTTCCATTTGGACCTCTTTAAGGGATTCCTTCACCCGCTTCTCCATCTCAGCCTTGGGCATCTTCTGGATCTCGAGGGCGAAGGTGATGTTCTTGTCCACCTTCATATGCGGCCAGAGGGCGTAGTTCTGGAAGACCAGCCCCAGGTCGCGCTTGCTTGAGGGCATGGAAATGCCTTTTTCGTAAGAGAAGACCAGCTTGTCACCGATGAGGATCTCGCCGCCGTCCGGGTCTTCGAGACCGGCGACACAGCGCAGCAGGGTGGTCTTGCCGCAGCCGGAGGGACCCAGAAGGGTCACGAAGGTTCCCGGTTCAATGACCAGGCTGACATGATCGAGGGCCACCACGTCACCGAATTTCTTTGTCAGGTTGTTGATTCTGATGGTAGTTTGCATGAGGTCTTCTCCTTACATTCCAAGGCCTTTTTTAAGACTGCCACCCGAGAAGCGGCCGATGATGGTGTTCCCTGTGACCGTGATCAAAACCAGGAGCAGGACGACGATATTGCCCATTTGGTCCCGGCCGGCTTCAACATATTTCATCGTCAGGCTGGCCAGCAGCTGGGTATCGCGCGTGACCAGCAGGATGATCAGGGACAGCTCACGCATGGTGGTGATGAAGGTCAGCAGGAAACCCGAAACAAAGCCGCTGGTGGTCAAGGGGAAGATGATGCGCCGGAATCGCTGCCAGACATCGGCCCCGGCCACCTGGGCAGCCTCCTCAAGTTCATGCCCCACCTGCATCATGGCCGATACACCCGACCGGGAAGAATAGGGCAGGTGCTTGGCCACTGAGACGATCACAAGCAGGGCAAAAGTGCCGTACAGGGAAGGCAGCGGTCCCATCTTCTTGGCAAACATTGCGATGTAGACCGCGCCGAAGGCAATGCCCGGGATCACATACGGAATGTAGGCCAGCTGGTCCACCATCTTTGCCAGCCGCGTGCCGCGGCCCTTGACGATGGCATACCCGAGCAGAACTCCCAGCAGGGCGGTGAAAAAGGCGGTGTACAGCGCCAGCTTGATGGAGTTCCAGGCTGTTTTATAGACCCTGGGATTCAGCAGGACACCCGGCTCGCCATCGTTGTACATCGGGTTGGGCTGTCCGACCCAGTTTTGCAGGGTGAGATTACTGAAACTGTAGTCCCCTGTCCGCAGAAGGAAAGTATCGTAAGTGAGCAGGGTAAGCGGTACGAGAAGCACCAACAGCTGAAAGACGATCACGGATACAAAGAAGATCTTCTTGAACTGCCGCAGCTTGCTCGGGGTGGAGACAAAGCCGCGCCCGCCGATGGTCTCATAGCTTTTGCGGGTGCCCACCAGCCGCTGGTTCAATGAGATGGTGACCATGGCGAACAGGATCAGGACAATGGCGAGCACGAAGGCATCCGCCCTGTCCCCCGCCGCCAGGCTGCCGCGTACCATGGTCGCGACCACATAATATTTGATGGGAGAGCCCAGGATGTTCGGGCCGCCGAAGGTGCCCATGACCTTGGAAAAGGTCATGATGAAACCGGAAAGCAGAGCCGGCAGCACCAGGGGCAGGGTGATCTTGCGCAGGATGCGCCAGCGATCGGCGCCCATCAGCTCCCCGGCCTCTTCCAGGTTGGAATCGATCGACATCAGCGCAGCCGAAACGAACAGGAAGAAGAAGGTGTAATAATGCAGCGCACAGCAGATGATGATCGGGACCGGTCCGTACGACAACCAGTCCGGCGGGCTCACGCCGAAAATATATTCGAACATCCCGGGCGCGCCGCCAGTGACCCGGTTCTTGAACAGCACCAGCCAGGCCTGGGCCAGCGTCCAGGAGGGCATGATGTAGGGCAGCACGGCCAGTTGATTGACCAGTTTCCTGCCGGGCATATCGGTGCGGACCACCAGCCAGGCTAGCGACCCGCCGATCAACAGCGAAAGCACGACCGTCCCTATGGCAATGGTCATGGAATGCTGCAGGGGAGTGTAGGTGTAGATGGTGCCGAATACCCCCGTCAGCATCCGGATCCAGTGGAAGAAAGTGAACCCGCCCACCTCAGCATCTGGAACGCGGCTCAAGTCTGAACTCTGCCAGGTGACGGTTGTCTCAACCAGCTTGTACAGCGGGATGACGACCATGTAGAACATGATCGCCAGCATGAACAGGGCCAGCACGACATGCGGCTTGGTCAGCCAGCGGATGGTCCTCCGTCCGCCGGCCAGCAGACGCTGCTCCAATGGCACCCCAACGGCAATGGCGGGATTCGTCATGGTTGCTCCTGAATGAGTCTCGGATGCAGCGGTCACGCGCCGCTGCCAAAACTCCCGTCCAGGCACCAGTAAAGGGGAACCGCTATTTAATTGGGAAAACCGTTAATCTGTGGAACCGCTGTACTTTTTAAAGCGCTCGCGCAGCTGATCCAGCCTGTCCAGGCTGTCCAGGGTCTCACCCTGCTCCCCTGCGATCGCCAGCAGCAGGGCATTAATGATGGTCATGGGCACCACCAGCGAATGGAAGCCGGAGACCGGCCCGCGCTTGGCCGAGAGCACCACATCCGCCTGTTCGCCCAGGATGGAGCCCAGCGTATCGGTGAGCATGATGACCGGGCAGCCGACATCCCGGGCATAATCGAGCACCAATCGGAGCGCGGGGGTCACATCGAAGAAGCAGATCACGAACAGCAGGTCGTCGGCGCTCAGGGTCAGCAGAGGCTCCAGGAATTCGCGCCCCTCTGTCGTCAGCGGCATGACCTGGCGGCCGTAACGCGCCAGCCGCAGCTGCATCAAGTCCACGAGGGTGGCGGATGGCCCCAGGCCGAAAATAAAGACCCGCTTGTGCGCCTTCATCAGGGTCACGGCCTCGTTGAAGGCCTCCCGTTTGACGGTCTCCAGCGAGTGGGTCATATAATCCATTTCGGAGATGACCAGTCGCTCAAAAATGTCTCCCGATTCGCGCAGTTCATCCAGCCGGCTGCGCAGACGGGCCGAATGGGTCACGCGCCGCCGGAAATTCTCCTGCAGCACTTCGCGCATGGCCGGATAACTGTCAAAGCCCAGCGAGCGGGCAAAGCGCACCAGGGTGGCCTCGCTCAGGTCCAGCCGCCCTGCCACCTCCCCCGCGGAAAGGAATGCTGCCTCTTCCTGGTTCTTGCGCAGGAAATCAGCAACCTGTTTCTCGCTTTTGGTCAGGTCCTTGTATTTTTCACTGATGATCTCGCCAAATTCAACGGAAGTCCGGGCGGGGGAAACTGCACTCATGCAGGCCTCCTTTCAATCCGCTCAGGAAAAATATTCTTGCAAAAATGAAAATAATGAAACTTTACTTTCATTTGAACATCATACAACATTCTTCCGAACTTCGCAAGATATCTTTCAAAAAGCGTGACTTTTGTCACCTGGCGCTCCATTTTCCCGTCAGGTCAGCCTGCGAACCTTCGGATAACGCACCGCGACGAACATTCCATACAGCAGGGAAAGCATGCCTCCCAGCCCGATGGAAAGCGGCGCCCCAAGCCAGTCTGCCGCGAAGCCGGCCTGCAGCCCGCCCAGGTGGTGCATCCCTCCCGAAACCAGCGAATACAGACTCATGACGCGCCCGCGCAGCTGATCGGGCGCGTTGAGCTGGAGCAGGGTGTTGGCCATGGAATTCTGAAAGACATGGCTGATGCCCACCAGCAGCATGACAACCAGCGACAGCGTGAAAGAACGGGAGGTCACAAAGACAAGCAGGCAGGCCGGGAAGGCCAGATTGCCCAGCGTGAGGAGCCGGCCGCGCGGCGCCCCGGGTGGCAGTGAAGCCACCAGCAGGGCGCCCATGATCGCCCCCACCCCCACCGCCGAGAGGAGCAGCCCCAGCGGCAGGGCCTGGGGTGTCCGGCAGTGGAGCATGGGCAGCGTCCCTCCGCACAACATGACGACCAGCGGCTGGGCGCTTTCCTTCAGCGTCACATCCGCGAACACCGGCATCAGGGTCTGGTAGGGGCGCGAGAGAAAGGAGCTCACGGCCACCAGGCTCATCAGCACCAGGAGCGTCTGCTGCCCGGAGACGAATCTCAGCCCCTCGCGCATATGCGCGGCCACATTGGAGGGGGGTTGGGGCGCAAAGGCTGGCCGCGCGGGCTCACGCATCAGCAGCAGGCTGGCGATGACCGCCAGGAAGCTCAGGCTGTTCAGGAGGAAGGCCGGTGCCTCTCCCAGCAGGGCCACCACCACGCCTGCCAGGGCAGGCCCGAGCGTGCGCGCCGCGTTGTGGATGGCCGAGTTCAGCCCGATGGCGCTGGTCAGGTCCTCGCGCCCTTCCACCATCTCCACCACATAGGACTGGCGCGCCGGCATATCCACTGCCTTGAAGGCTCCCAGCAGCAATGCCATCAGGTAGATCTGCCAGATGCGGATCCCGCCGGACCAGGTCAATGCCGCCAGGATCACAGCCTGGATCAGCATCAGGGACTGGGTGATGAGCAGAAGCCTGCGCTTGGGCATACGGTCGGAAAGCGACCCGCCCCACAGGGCGAACGGCACCAGCGGAATGACGCCCATGAAACTGACGATGCCCAGCGCGGCCGCCGACCCGGTCAGCCGGTACACCAGCACCTGCTGGGCCATGCTCTGCATCCAGGTGCCCACCAGCGAAAGCCCCTGGCCGAAGAACCACAGGCGATAGTTGCGGTGACCCAGGGCACGAAATGCCGGGGCCAGCGGGCTGCGCACGGAGGCGGTCGCAGGTTTCATGCCCGGTCCTCAGGCCTCCAGACGCCGGGCCGTTTCCGGCGTGACCCACAGGGCGGCCCCGGTAGTATCCACGGCCATATCGCAGGCCGCCAGTTGGGGACGGTAGGCGAACCCGGCCATGATGAACTGCTCCTTGAAGAACCGGTTCCGGAAGTAGGTGGGCTCGTATTTCTTGCGGTAATCGATATCCCGCTTCCATTTGCGCTTCATTCTTACGGGGTCATCCGTGAGGTACACCACCTTGATGGTGATCAGCCGCGCCACCTCCTCGATCAGGAAGGGGAAGTTGCCCTCGAGGAAAATGATATCCGCCGGGTCGATCTCAACGGGGATCCCATCCGGCTTCAGGTTGCCCTGCAGATCATGGCTGGAGGTGGCGTCCACGAAATCATAGCGCGGGGTGGAGGTTCCCCGGCCCTGCAGCAGGTCCTCCAGGCATTGCTTGAACAGCTCGAAGTGCAGGGCTGCCTTCCCCTGCGTGAATATGCCCTGCGCCTCCCGGTAATCCCGGTCGGTGAGGAAATTGTCCAGTTCCATTGAGGTGGTCCTGCAGCCCTCCGCCTGGAAAGCCTCGCGCAGGCGCTCCACGATCTCGGTCTTCCCCGCGGCGGTCGGGCCGGCAATCGCCATCAGCGTGGGAGTCCCGCCCCGTCCCACCAGCCGCTGCACACTGGAGATGAAAAGAGCATCCACCTCCGCATTCGTCTCCCGGAAGGCTTTGTAGCCCACATCCTGAAGGGCTTCAAACGCCTTCTGCCGGGGCTCGAACTGTCTCCAGGGACTTCCGCCCAGGTGGGCCTTGATCTCCTCCGTGAAATACTGCGTCCGGTGCAGGAAGAAAAAACCGCGCAGGTCGAAGTAGAAAAGCCGGTTCACCCGGGCGGGATCGTAGGCTCCGCTCACCAATCCTGCAAAGAGCATCCGGGCCAGTTCGACGATTCGCTCGTCCAGGACGATCTGGTCGCCGCGCCGCGGCTTGATCTGGATGCTTTCGTAGAAATCGCGGCTCTCCACCCGGGCCTGGAGTATCTCCCATGCTTCGGGGCTCACCGAGCCCCAGCCCGCCTCCGGGCGCAGGTTATGGAGGCAGTAACGGAACTCATAGGGTTCCAGGTCCTTCGCAGCGGGGCAGAGGTCCTTCATGATCTCGAACAGCCGGGCGGAAAAGTCATCGTCAGGGTTCATTGAGGTTCCTTGTGATGCGGAAATGAGCTACGCGCCATACTTGGCCATGCGGCCGGCATTGGCGAGGGCGAGGCGGATGACGTGGGTGGCGGGGATGACCCCCAGGCTGCCCCGCGCGCAGGCCCTCTCCCCGAACTCGGGAATCCCGTCCTCACGGACATGCCGGGCATGCATCATCAGTGGGACCGGATGCCAGGAATGGGATGCGAGCACCGCCGGGGAGGAATGGTCGCCCGCGATGACCAGCACGTCGGGCTTGAGCGCCAGCAGGCGCGGCAGCAGCGCATCCACTTCCTCGATGGCGCGCACCTTGCCCGTGAAGTCCCCGTTCTCGCCGCAGGTATCCGTCTTCTTCACGTGCATATAGAAGAAATCGAAGGCCTCCCAGCAGCGCTCCAATGCAGCCGCCTCATCCTCCAGGGTCTGTCCGTGAACCTCCAGGACTTCCATCCCGGCCAGGCGGGCAACGCCCCGGTACATCCCATTGATGGCGATGGCTGCGGCGCGCAGCCCATACAGCTCGGAATAGGTGGGGATGTGCGGTAAGCGGGCAAAGCCGCGCAGCATGACCATATTGGCAGGCGATTCATCCTGCAGAAGCCGCCCGGCCTGTTCAATGAAGCGATTGACCGAGGCAGCCGCTTTTTCGGCCTGCGGATCCAGCGGGCGCACCGGGAGAGGCAGCGTTCCCGTCTTCAAGGGATCCATATCCGAGAGCGCATCGCTCAATCCGGGCCCCCTCATGATGAACGCAAAGCGGTGTTCCTTGACCGCCTCAATGAACACTTCCACGCCCTCCACGCGGATGCCCCCGAGTCTCTCTGCGAGCCC
>CAZSPX010000132.1:0-9022 GCA_964608885.1 uncultured Anaerolineaceae bacterium
GCATTTGGCCCGATGCGCCCCGTAGGTCTCACTGATCCGCGCACAGGCCACAGGCCCTGGGCGGTTGTCCAGCTGCGCCAGGATAACCTGGCAGGCGACCTGTATAACCTCGTGGGTTTCCAAACCAATTTGAAGTATCCCGAACAGAAACGCGTCCTCCGGATGATCCCTGGCCTGGAACAGGCTGAGTTCATGCGCTACGGGCAGATGCACCGGAATACGTTTATTGCATCCCCCCGCCTGCTGCTTCCTTCTCTGCAATACAGGGATCGGGATGACCTGTTCTTCGCAGGCCAGCTCACCGGTGTGGAAGGGTACGTGGGAAATATCGCCACCGGGGCGTTGGCAGGCATCAATATCACCCGCGTATTGCACGGTCTTTCCCCCCTGGAGCTTCCCTTGGACACCATGCTGGGAGCGCTTTGCCATTACATCACCCACGCAGAGCTGAAGGACTTCCAGCCGATGAAGGCCAATTTTGGGATCCTTCCTCCGCTCGACGAAGGCAGCAGACTGGGAAAGCGTGAGCGCGGCCAGGCCTATGCCTCGCGTGCGATCGCCTCCCTTTCATCTTACCTTGAGGCGCGCCTGATCCATGACCAGGCGTAATGTCGCTGGATACCTGGCTGCAATTGCCCTCCTTCTGGCAGGGGTGCTTGGCTGGTATGCATTCTCGTATTGGAACGAGAAATCCATTCCTTCCGAATTCGACGGCCAGCGCGCCCTTGCAGATGTGGTCACCCAGGTGGGTTTCGGACCGCGCATCCCCGGGACTGAAGGCCATGCCCGCTTTCAGGAATGGCTGAGCAGCGAGCTGAAAGCCAACGGTTGGACGGTGGAGATCCAGTACAGCCAGCAAAACGGGCATCCGGTGGAGAATATTCTCGCCAAACGCGGCTCCTCGGCTCCCGAGATCCTCCTGGGCGCGCATTACGACTCGCGCATCTATGCAGATAATGACCCCAATCCTGCCCTGCGCCAACAGCCTGTTCCCGCCGCCAATGATGGCGCTTCCGGAGTGGCTGTGCTGGTTGAATTGGCTCGCAGCCTGCCCGTGGATACACCTGCGGTCTGGCTGGCTTTCTTCGATGCCGAAGATAACGGCCGCATCGGTGATTGGGACTGGATCCTCGGCTCGCGCGCCTTCGTCGCTCAGAACCCGGTCTCACCGCGCGCGGTGGTGATCGTGGATATGGTGGGCGACGCGGATTTGAATCTACATTACGAGATGAACTCGGACCCTGTTCTGCGCGCTGAGATCTGGCAGGTTGCGGAGAACCAGGGCTATGGCCGTTTTTTTATTCCGAAGGTTAAGTACAGTATGCTGGATGACCACACTCCCTTCCTGGAGGCAGGCCTGGATGCGGTCGACATTATTGATTTCGACTACCCCTATTTTCACACTACTCAGGATACGCCTGACAAGATCTCTGCCGAAAGCCTGAATGCGGTCGGCGCCACCCTGCGCGCCTGGATCATGGGCTGGAATCAACAACCGAAGTAACATGGTCAAATTCGCAAAGCAGGCGTAAACTTTGGAAGAATGAGTATCCAGGAACTTCTCACCCGTGTCCGGTCCCCCTGGATTCAAAAGGTGGGTCAGGCCCTTGCGCGCGGCACGGGGGTCCGCGAGAGCTTTGAAGAGCAGTTGAGCCGGTTCTATGATCTGGTGGAGCAGGCCGTTCTCTCCGGTGATTCAGCCTGGCTCGACCCAGTCCTCTACGATTGGGCGCGCTCTCCCACCGAGACGGATCTCGCCGAGGGGCACTATCATGTGGCCTTTCTCGTTAACCGTATGATCAGCCTCACCATCGAAGTGGCGCGTGAGACCCTCCCCGGTCCTGAAGCCCTGGACTATGTAGCTGCGATCATCCCTGTCTTCACATACGGTCTGGAGGTGGTTTCCCGCTATGAGATGGAGACCCGCCTGGCGCACATCTCGACTGAGATGGCTGATGTCCAGCGGAAGATGGAGCAGTTGGATCGCAGCAAATCCAGCTTCATATCTGTAGCTGCCCATGAGTTAAAAACCCCTCTCACCCTCATCGAAGGCTATGCCTCCATGATCCGCGATGCTGCCCTTCAATCCAACAAGACCGGTCTGGACGGGTTATTGGAGGGGGTAAGCACCGGCATCCATCGCCTGCGCCAGATCCTGGATGACATGATCGACGTCTCCTTGATCGATAATAATTTGCTTTCCATCACCTGGCAGCCTGTCCAGGTCGGGCAGCTCCTGGACTTGCTCAAAGGCGAATTGGAATCTACCATTCGGGACCGCAAGCAGACTCTCGAGATCAGAACCTTTAATGGTGGGGAATCCTGGATCTATGCTGATCCCGAGCGGCTCTACCAGGCGTTCCGTAACGTTCTGATCAATGCCATCAAATTCACTCCGGATACCGGAAGGATCATCGTGGATGGCCGCACCCTCCCGGGCTTTATCGAGGTCACCGTCATGGATACCGGGATAGGCATCTCACCCGAGGACCAGTCCACTATCTTTGAAAAATTCGGACAATTGGGTCGCGTCGACCTGCATTCCAGCGGCAAGACAAAATTCAAGGGAGGCGGCCCTGGTCTTGGTCTGGCCATCGCGCGCGGCATTGTTGAAGCGCATGGCGGCACCATCTGGGCTGAATCCGAAGGCTACGACGAAGACAGGCTGCCGGGCTCCACCTTCCATATCCTGATCCCGGCGCGTACGGAAGCGGATGACCCCCGCATTGCCCGCCTTTTTGACTCCCTCAACATATCCCCTTTGATTCCCGATGGCCAAGAGAACCCCCGAACCGACAACCCCGCCGCGTGAGCGCGCATTTCTGGTAGGCGTGGATATCTTTCAGCAGAAGCACCTTCTGTCCTTGCAGGATTCTCTGACCGAATTGGCGCTCCTGGCCGATACGGCCGGCTTGCAGGTCGTGGGTGAATTGACCCAGCGGCTGGATCATCCCCATGTTGAAACATACATCGGTCCCGGCAAGGTGGACGAGCTTAAAAGTCTCGTCGAGGAGACCCTGGCCCAAATTGTGATCTTCGATGATGAGCTCAATCCCCGCCACCAGCGTGAGCTGGAAAAGGCCCTTGGGGAGAAGGTTCGCCTGCTTGATCGCACTGCGCTGATTCTCGACATCTTTGCCCAGCACGCTCACACCCGCGAAGGCATGCTCCAGGTTGAGCTGGCCCAGTACGAGTACTTCCTCCCCCGCCTTACCCGCCAGTGGACCCATCTGGCCCGGCAGGCCGGCGGCGGCGGGGGCCGGACCGGTTCAGCCGGCGGGGTGGGTCTGCGCGGCCCCGGCGAGACCCAGCTGGAAGTTGATCGCCGCGCCATCCGTACCCGCATCGCCCATCTCAAACGAGAGCTTGAGAAAGTCCGCGCCCATCGCATGCGCTACCGCGCCCAGCGTAAACGCTCCCGGATCCCAACCGTTGCCCTGGTGGGCTATACGAACGCGGGAAAGTCAACTCTCCTGAATCGCCTCACCCGCGCAGGTGTCTACGCGGCCAATCAGCTTTTTGCAACATTGGATCCCACCACGCGCCGCATTGAGCTTCCCGGAGGCTATCAAGCCCTTCTGACCGACACGGTCGGTTTCATCCAGAAACTTCCTACGACCCTGGTCGCGGCCTTCCAAGCCACCCTGGAGGAGATCGCGGAGGCGGACCTGCTCCTCCATGTCGTGGACATTTCACACCCCAACGCCCTCAACCAGTTCCAGGCTGTACAGGAAACCCTCGAAGAGATCGAAGCCGCCCACATCCCCATGGTCACCGCCCTGAACAAAGGCGACCGCCTGAAAGATGAAGCCTCCGCCCGTGAGATCGTCCGCAATTTTCCCCGGGCTGTCGTGACCTCCGCCCTCCGCGGTGAGGGGATCCCCGAGCTTCTCCAGCTCATCCAGCAGGAGCTCTACGAGTCGTATGTACCCATCGAGGTCAGGCTGCCTTACCAGCAGGGTGCGTTGATCTCCATGTTTCACGAGGCCGGCCAGGTGGAGCGGATCCTCCATGAGCGCGGCGGCGTGATCATGCAGGGACGTGTTCCCGGCCGGATGCTGGCGCAATATACCCCTTGGTTCATCGGGAATCCCCAACATGCTGAGGATGTGCCTGAAGAGGAGCTGGAGGATGATTTCCCCGGCGAGGAGAACGAAGCCTGATGTCGAAGCTGCTTGATCATCTTTCTGAATTTCTGGCCCATCGCAAGGGATTGTTGCCGCTCATCGGCATCGTCCTGATCATCCTGAATTTGGTTCTTCAGTTTCTTCTCCCCTCCGGCAGCCTGCTCGCTTCCTCCAACCTTTTCCTGCATCTCGGCTTGATCGTCGCCCTTTTGGGTCTCATGCTTGCCTGGGCCCTCTAGCTCCACAAGCCCACATTTCCAGAATTCCACAATATCACATCTTTTTTGTGACAGATGTGACTTATTCCCGCACGCAATATTATATATAATGTACAAAGCATGGAGCTTCATTCGGACATATTGCAGCATAAGCCGCTCAAAGAGGAGATCTTCGAAGCCCTCCATCAGCGCATCATAACCGGGGCCTACGCACCTGGCGAATGGTTGCGCCAGGAGGAGATCGCCAGCCAGATGGGTGTCAGTATGACCCCAGTCCGCGAGGCCCTCGACCTGCTCGCTGCCTCGGGCCTGGCCGAGCGTGTCCCCTATCGAGGGGTGCGTGTGGTGGAGCTCTCTCCGCGCGATATCGTGGAAGCATATGGGAAGCGCCTCCTCCTGGAATGTCTTTCGGCCCGCCTCGCTGCCGCCTTGATTACCCCTGAGGAGATCCATACCCTGCAGGTGATCCTCTCGGAGATGGAGACCCGCTCCGGCTTTAAGGATCTCTCCCGCTCCCGCCAGCTCAGCCGGGAATTTCATCTCTCCATCGTCCGCGCCGCGGAGGACGAACTCCTTGTCAGGCTTTACACCATCGTATCCAATTCATTTCCGGATTGGATGCTCTACGAGGCCATGTTTCATCACCCCGAACTGCTCGCCGGAAGCCTTGCAGGGGAAAACGCCGAACACCAGGCGCTTCTGGAGGCGCTCCGTGATCATGACGAGGAAACCGCCGTCTGCCGCGCCCGGGATCATATCCTGAATATGGGCCGGCAGCTGGAATCGTTGCTGAACATTCCGGCTCAAGATTTGCGCAGTCAGGAACTACTTGTTCTTCCCTTCATCTCGCAACCCTACGAGGAGACACCATGACCGAACAGCTTTTCAGCCAGATGACCCAGAGCATTATCGACGGGGATTCAGATCTCTCGGCCCAGCTTGCCCGGCAGGCCCTGAATGAGGGCGTTGATCCCCTGGAAGCCATTACCCAGGGCTATGTACCTGGCATCAACCACATCGGCAGGGAATTCGCCGATGGGAATGCCTTCCTTCCGGAGCTGGTCATGTCGGGCGAGGCCATGAAATCTGCCGTTGCGCTTCTCGAGCCCGAGATGATGAAGCGCGGGACGCGGCGCCAGATGCTAGGCAAGGTCGTCCTGGGAACCGTCGAGGGGGATATCCATGAGATCGGAAAATCCCTGGTAGGGACCATGCTTACGGCTGCCGGATTCGAGGTCTTTGACATGGGCGTCGATGTGCCCGTCGAGAAGATCATCGGAAAGGCCATCGAGGTTAACGCCGATATCATCGCCCTCAGTGCGCTTCTCACCACCACCATGGTCAAACAGCGCGAGGTCATTGACGAGCTCGAAAAGGAAGGCCTGCGCGGTCGTTTCAAGGTGATCGTGGGCGGCGCTCCCGTGACCCGCGACTGGGTGCAGAAGATCAAGGCCGATGGATACTCCGAGGATGCCATCGGGGCCGTGAACCTTGCCAAGAGCCTTCTCGGCACGGCCTGACCTTCATCCCGCCGGATGATTTTCCCGGTTGCCGGGGCTTTTCATGCCTCGTTCTGAATTTGTTTCGGGAGGGACACATGTCCAAGTCTATTAAATCCATTACCAATCCAAAGCTGCGGTTGGATATCCTTTCGGGAACGGATGTCCAAAAGATCCACGAAGCCACCCTCTGGATCATTGAGAACGTGGGCGTCCGCTTCCCCTCGGAACGCGCCCTTTCCATCTGGGAGGCGCACGGCGCGCAGGTGGATCGCGAGAAACAGGTCGTTCGCGCCAAACCGGAGCTGATCGAGAATGCGCTCAAGACCTGCCCTCCGGCGTACGATCTGGCCGCCCGCGATCCAGCTCAGGACCTTCCCCTGGATGGGAACCATGTCTTTGTTGGAACGGACGGCTGCGGTGTTGAGGTCATCGATATCCAGAGCGGAGAGCGGCGGGTTTCCTGCCTTCAGGACGTGGCGGATATTTCCCGCATTGCCGATGCCACGGAGGAGATCGCTTTCCACTGGGTCCCCGTTTCCGCCCAGGACAGGCCCCCTGAGACCCGCGGCCTTCATGAGATTCGCACCATCTGGGCCAATTCCACCAAGCACGTCCAGACCGAATCGATCTACAACGAGCACGAGGCCCGCGCCTCCATCGAGATGGCTTCCCTGATCGCTGGCGGCCGCGAGCAGCTCCGTGCGCGCCCCGTCCTCTCCCTGATGCAGTGCAGCGCCTCCCCGCTTGGGCATGATGGCGGTTCTGTGGAGGCCGCGCTGTTGGCCGCCGAAGCCGGGATCCCCACTGGCTTTATGACCATGGCTGCCTGCCTTACCACCGGTCCCGCCACCCTTGCAGGGAATCTTGTCGTCGGGAACGCCGAGGTCATCGCCGCAACTGCGCTTCTGCAGCTCGCCTATCCCGGCGCGCCAGTGTTCTATGCCGCCGCCCAGACCGCCTCCGACCTGCGCAGCGGTGCCTATACCGGCGGCGGGCCTGAGGACTTCCTGTTCGGCGCGGCAACCAACGTCCTTGCCGATTTCTACAACATCCCTCTATCCATGGGCTCCTTCGCCACCGGCGCCAAGGAGCCGAACTGGCAGGCTGGGCTTGAGAACAGTCTCTCCACCTTCATGGCCAGCCTTACCATGTCCGATATGCTGCTTGGGGTGGGTTTCCTTCACGGCAGCCGCGTCTGGTCTTATGCCGAGATGATGATGGATGCCGAGATCTTCTCCATCATCCATAAGATGATGCAGGGCATCCCTGTGGACGAGGACTCGCTTGCCCTGGAAGCGATCGCGGCCGTGGGTCCCGGCGGGAACTTCCTTTCCCAGAAGCACACCCGGCGCCACATGCGCGACCTGTTCCTCCCCCGGTTCATGGACCGTCGTCCCTACGCCGAATGGGAGGCCCGCAAGGATAATGCAGCTGATTGGGCTCTTGACAGGGCTCGCAAGATATTGGCCGAGCACCAGCCCGATCCTCTCGATGAGAAGATCGCGGCCGAAATGGATAAGATCATCGCCCTGGAAGAAAAAGCCCTGGCCTGAATTCCTCATTGGAGACGAACCCCATGCAGCCAAAGCTCAATCTCCTCTCGCCCGATCTGGTCAGCCGCATCCTGGATGAAGCCTTCCAGTTGATGGTGCGTCCCGGCATAAAGGTCAAGAGCCAGGAGGCCCGGGATCTTCTGGCGCAGGCTGGCGCGGAGGTCAAGCCCGGGTCCGAGATCGCTCATATCCCGGAGAAGGTTATCCGCAAGGCATTGGAGACCGTCCCCTCCGAGTTCATGCTGTACGACCGCTGCAGCAATCCCAGGGTCAGGTACGGCGGCGACGCGGTTCACTTCGATCCCGGTTCCGCCGGTGTTCACATTCTCGACCCCGATACTCTGGAACACCGCCCCGCGGAATCAGCAGACCTTGCTCGCCTGGTCAAGGTGACCGAAATGCTGCCCCAACTGGATGCCCAGTCTACTGCGGTGGTATGCAATGATATCCCCAAGGAGATCGGAGACCTGTACCGTCTCTTTGTCGTCCTGATGCTCTCAGATAAACCCATCGTGACCGGCGCCTTCAGCCTGCCGACCCTGGCGCACATGCAGGAAATGCTCGCCCTGTTGGCAGGGGGCAGCGAGACGCTTCAGGAGAAACCGCGCGCTGTGTTCGATGTCTGCCCCAACCCGCCTCTGATCTGGGGAAGCTTTGGGGCAGGGAATCTGATCGCCCTGGCGCGCGCCCGCGTCCCCGTGGAACTGGTCTCCATGCCCCTGGCGGGGGCTGCCGCGCCTGTCACGCTGCTTGGGGCCGTCACCCAGCACGCCGCCGAATGTCTCGCCGGCATCGTCATTCACCAGGCTGCACGTCCCGGCTCCCCGATCGTGTGGGGAGGCGCTCCCGCCATCTTTGACATGCGCAAGGGCAGTACACCCATGGCCGCCATCGAGACTGCCATGATCGACAGTTCCTATGCCCAGGTAGGAAAATTCCTGAACATCCCCACACATACCTATCTCTGCGGCTCGGATTCCAAGGTGGTCGATGCCCAGGCGGGCCTGGAGAGCGGCATGACGGCCCTCATCGGTGCGTTGGCCGGCATCAACATGATATCAGGGGCCGGGATGCTGGATTTCCTTGCCTGCCAGAGCCCGGAGAAGCTGATCATCGATGCTGAGGCCATCGCCATGTCCCGCCGCCTGTTGGAGGGGATGAAGGTGCATACCGAGACCCTTGCCACCGCCCTCTTTGAGGGGATCGACTTCAAAGGTGATTTCCTCAAACAGCGCATCACCCGCGACCTCTTCGCCCGGGAGCAGTACCTGCCCGGCCCCGTGATCGATCGCGATTCCATGCGCGGCTGGCAGGCCGCGGGCGGGCTCGATTCCTTTGCCAGGGCGCGCCTCCGCGCGGATTCCCTCGTGAACACCTACCGCCGCCCCGATCTCGACCCGGCCCTGCAGGACGAACTTGTCTTGATGGTCGGCTCCCTCGCCAGATCCGCCGGGATGGATGCGCTTCCCACTCTAAATTAGGTCTACGTGCGCGTTCAAGCGGAGGTTCCAAAGGGTAAGGAACCTCCGCTTTGTTTTGTCTTGTGTATATGCGAAAAGTCGCCTTATTGATTTTATTCCTGACCGCTGGCTCCACCGCGGTTCCCCTCGCCAGCGCGCCTA
>CAZSPX010000133.1:0-8966 GCA_964608885.1 uncultured Anaerolineaceae bacterium
GTTTTGGAAGCTGCCGAGTTGGTTAAGAAACTGGAAGAAGCCTGGGGCGTCTCTGCGGCTGCCCCGGTTGCCATGGCGGCTGCCCCTGCCGCCGCCGCCGGTCCTGCTGAGCCCGTCGAAGAAAAGACTGAGTTCGACGTGGTCATCAAGGATGCCGGCCCCAAGAAGATCGAGGTCATCAAGGTCATCCGCCAGCTCACCAGCCTCGGGCTGGGCGAGGCCAAGACCCTGGCTGAGACGGCCGGCGGCAAGGTCCTCACCGGCGTGGGCAAGGATGCCGCCAATGACGCCAAGAAGCGGCTCGAAGAAGCCGGCGCCGTGATCGAACTCGGCTAGGCTTTCTGCACGACAAAAAAGGACGGCCCGCAAGGGCCGTCTTTTTTGTTGGACTTGAAGGAGCGGCGCATCGCATGGCGCAGCATCCCCTAAGGGACCGCCCCTACGATACGCGATGCGCTCCCGGTCCCGTGGCCGAGATCACGTGCCCATCGTGCCACTCGGGGTCTTCGGTCAGGCAGGCGCGGAATTTGAGGTAGCGCTCATGCTGCGCGGGGGAGTCGGCGTTGGCGGTGTAGCTGGCCTCGTCCTCGAAGAAGGCCACCAGCCAGCAGACCTGCGGGTCGGCGGTGCTCTCGAACAGGTAATCCGCGATCCAGCCGGGGATGGAGGCGGAGGCGTCCGCGGCCATGGCCTGCCGCAGGGCCTCCTTCATCCCGGGTGCAACGTGTACGCGTGCGATCGTTCCGAACATGTGACCTCCTTTATAAGGATAATGGGGAATGGGGATATTGTAGTGTATCTGCCGGTGTGAGGGCTGATGCAGGGCAGCAGACTTCCGAAGTCTCTCAGACTTCGGAAGTCTTTGCATACCACGTTTCGCATAGGTGTATGCCCTGGGATTGTCCGGATCAACGGTCTTCAACCCTTCATTTTCAGGCTCATTTTTGCAAAAAACCGCCATTAATCAGCCTTAGAATCCTTGCAGCTCTGCAAATAGTACCCCTTTCCCATTAAAGCCTATTGACTTGTGCCCACCGACTCCCTATACTTTGCTCAGTCTGGTCTGACCACCAGACCACCAAATACCATGATAAAAATCCAACCCGTCGATCACCAATCCCTGGCCGAGACCGCCGCTGGAAAACTGGCAGCCTCCATTTTGGATGGAAGCCTGAAACCCGGCTCACAGCTCCCCCCCGAGCGCGAACTGATGAACCAGCTCGGGATCAGCCGCTCCACCCTGCGAGAGGCTCTCAAGTCTCTGGAGGAGTACAAGCTCATCGACTCGCGCCCCGGCGTGGGCTGGTTCGTGAAGGCCATCAACGAGTCCAACATCGCCCATGCCAAGGAGCTGGCCCGCATGGCCCGCCCCATCCCCGTGGGCGTGAGGGCCATCAGCGAGCCGGGCACCGGGCCGGTGCGTGTGCCCATCGCGCGCGAGAAGCCCATCCACATCCCCAACCTGCACAAGGACCGCCTGGGCACCTTCGAGTTCATCTCCTGGTGGGAGAAGGAGAAGGTCCAGGACGCCCGGGTGCTGGTGATCGGGGCCGGGGCCCTCGGCAACGAGGTCATCAAGAACCTGGCGCTCATGGGTGTGGGCAACCTGTTCATCGTGGACTTCGACAAGATCGAGGCCGCCAATCTCAGCCGCTCGGTGCTCTTCCGCGAGACCGACAACAACCGCAGCAAGGCCGAGGTGGCCGCCGCCCGCGCCAAGTCCGTCAACCCGCAGGTGCACGTCCAGTACCTGAACGCGGATGTCACCACCCAGCTCGGCCTGGGCATCCTCCGCCGCATGGACGTGATCATCGGCTGCCTGGATAACCGCGAGGCCCGCCTGGCCGTCAACCGCTTCTGCTACTGGGTCAACAAGCCCTGGGTGGACGGGGCCATCCAGGAGCTGCTCGGCCTGATGCGCGTCTTCGTACCCGGCGAGGGCGCCTGCTACGAGTGCACCCTCACCGAGCAGGCCCTGCGCGATCTCTCGGCGCGCTATTCCTGCCCGCTGCTCGCCCGCCAGAACATCCTGCTGGGCAAGGTCCCCACCACGCCCACCATCGCCTCCATCATCGGCGGCATGCAGTCGCAGGATGCCCTCAAGCTCATCCACAAGATGCCCGTGGAGGCCGGCAAGGTCACGCACTTCAATGGCCTCACCAACGAGATGCACACCACCGCCTACGTGCCGCGCGAGGACTGCGAGAGCCACTGGACCTACGGCGAGATCACCGAGCTGCCGGCCCGCGCCGAGCGCACCACCCTGGCCGACCTGCTGCGCATCGCCCGCGCCGACCTGGGCCCGGATGCCATGATCGAGCTGGACCAGGAGCTGATCACCTCGCTGGAGTGCCCGAACTGCCACACCATCGAGCAGGTGCTGAAGCCGCTCAGCGAGGTCACCTTCGAGGCCGGGCACTGCCCCACCTGCGGCATCCTGCGCGAGACCACCCTCACCCATGTCATCACCGGCGAGGAGAACTTCCTGCACCGCACGCTCGCCAGTGTGGGCGTCCCGGCGCTGCACATCCTGCGCGCGCAGAACGGCGTCGAGTACCGCTTCTACGAGCTGACCGGCGATCTTCCCGAAGCCCTGCACTTCCGCGACTTCGAGCGCACCCACATCAGCGTGGAGCCGACCACCCGCAGCCGCATCCGCCTCAAGGAAGAGGTCAAGGCCGCGGAGGAGCCGCTCACGCTCTCGCGGGCCCACGGGCGCGTCAAGCTGCGTGGATAAGAATGGCCGCATCTTCTGCCACGATGAGCCGGTTCTACCCCTCTTCGCCTGAGCGCTCCGGACTGGTGCGCAAGATCGTCCTGATCTTCCTGCTGGTCACCGCCCTGGCGCTGGGACTGGTCATCCTGTTCCGCGAGAAGCCCGGCTACCCCGCCTGGATGCAGAACGGGCTGGCTGCCGGATCGCTGGCGCTGGCCGCCGCCTTCGGGACGCGGCTGGCCCTGCGGGGCCGCAGCGGCCTGCTCCGCCTCACCGCCGCGCTGGCCGCCCTCATGGTCGGGCTGTACGTGCTCGGCATGGCCTCCCGCTGGAAGTATGGCATCGGGCCTCTGCACTTCTGGCCGCGGGCCTACGATTGGGACGCCATCGCCCAGGCCGGGCTGGGACTGTACCTGGTCCTCCTGGCGCTCTCCGCCTGGCGCCGCCGCCCTGCACAGATCCATGGGCCGGCCCATTACCAGGTCGAACCCATGCTGCGGGACCTCTCGCCCGCGGTCATCGAGGTCGAGCCCGGCCCGCAGCGCATGGCGCTCAAGTACCTGCGGGCGCAGGCGGGATACGAGCCCGCGCCTCTGCCAGCGCGACCGGCCATCCACCCGCGCGGCGCGGCCCTCCCCGGCGAGCCGGCTGTCAGGCTGAGGCACACGCGCCGCCGCCCCCGCAGCGCCGTGCGCGCCATCACCGCTTCCGATCTGCCTGTGCGCCCCAAGCCGCGCCGCGGCCGCGCCCGCAAGGCCCGTGTCCAGCTGGCCGTGGTCGAAGAGCATCGCTGCCCGTTCTGCCTGGACCCCGTCAGCCGCGCCGACCCGCGCGGAGTGATGGAATGCGATGTCTGCCACGCCCTGCACCACAAGGATTGCTGGGACATCACCGGCATGTGCCAGGTCCCGCATCTCAACTAGCATCCGACTCCGACTGGAGGATTTCATGCCTGAACTGAATGTCTCGATCGTGCTGCCCAGCGGCGGCGTGCGTCCCGCCGAGGTGCCCGATGACGTCTCCGTCCACGACCTGCTGGCCGAGTTCGCTTCGCTGCTGCAGCTCCCCACCACCGGCCCCGATGGCCGCGCCATGGCCTACCGCCTGGACAGCAAGGCCCTGGGGCGCGAGCTGAAGAACGAGGAGACCCTGGCCGAGGCCGGCGTCCCCGACCAGGACCGCCTGATGATCACCGCCGATATCACCGCCGGCGCGGGGAATATGGCCGTGGCTGACAGCCCCCGCATGCGCCGCCTGCGCGGCGACTACGAGCTGATGTCGGAGCTGGACGCCCGCAGCGACCTGATCTCCTTCAAGGCCATCTCGGTCCGCCCCAACCTGCCGCCCGAGCGCTACATCGTCACCTTCAAGTGCAAGAGCATTGTGGATGTGGACAAGCAGGGCAACCCCAAATACGCCAACCACCACCAGGTGGAGATCTACCTCCACAACCAGTACCCGCAGCGCTGGCCCGGCATGAAGTGGCTCACGCCTATCTGGCATCCCAACATCAACCACCTGAACGGGACGGTCTGCATCGACGCCGCCTGGTGGACCGCCAGCCGCTCGCTCGACCGCCTGGTCATCATGCTGGGCGAGATGCTCCAGTGGAAGAACTTCCACGACGACCCCACCAAGCCGCCCTTCCCCTGGGACCCCGAGGCCGCCCGCTGGAGCCGCGAGTACCGCAAGACCCACCCGGATGCCTTCCCCCTCGACCAGCGCGAGCTGATGCGCCCCGAGCGCGTCAAGCTCCAGGCCGGGGAGGAAGCCGTGCCTGCCACGGCGCAGGCGCCCGCCCGGCCGCGGCCCAGCATCAACTTTGCGCCCGCCGAAACCCCCGAGGCCAAGCCCAGGGCCAAACCCAGGCTGAGCGTGGCCCCGCAGGAATCCAACAACGGCAACGGCAGCAAGCCGAAGATCAATATCGGCCCGTCCGCCGCCTCCGAGCCCAAACCGGCCAGCAAGCCCTCCGCCGGAATCAAGCTCCCCACCCCCGAAAAGCCCAAGCTGAAGATCCGCTTGAAGTAGCTTACCTCCCGCTGTGTGCACAAACCGGTTTTGCAAGCGTCGTCCCACCCAACTTAGCAAGGAAAAAGGAGTAACCCCATGTCCGACATTCCCGTCACGATCGTCCTTCCCTCCGGCGGCAGCCGCAATGCTGAAGTCCCCGATGATGTTGCGGTCAAGGAATTGATCCCCGAGCTGACCACCTCCCTCGAGCTCCCCACCACCGGTCCCGACGGCCGCGCCATGGCCTACCGGCTGGACAGCAAGGCCCTGGGCCGCGAGCTCAAGGAGGAGGAGACCCTGCAGGCGGCCGGCATCCCGCAGAACGACCGCCTCATGATGACCGCCGACGTCACCGCCGGCTGATCCCATCAGATCGTTCCCTCCCTCACCCTCCTGCCCATTCGCCGGGCAGGGGTGAGGGGCCAGGGAGCCCCTATGCCCCTCAAGATCAAACTTCAGATCGCCCCCGCGGATAACATGGAGCCGAAAACCACCCCTCTGCCCGTCAAGAAAGCGCGCCGCTGGAACTCGCCCTATGATTCCTCCGGCCTGCAGCCCCTGGTCTCGGTCTTCCTCACGCAGACCGCCTACAGCCGCATCTGCATGCACTCCGTCAGCGACCTGGACAACGAGGTCGGCGGCATCCTGGTGGGCGAGTGGTGCGCGGACGAGAAGGGCGGCCAGTTCATCGTGGTGGAAAGCGCCCTCCCGGCCCGCCACACCCGCCAGGGCAGCGTGTACCTCACCTTCACGCAGGACAGCCTGGTGGAGATCCACGACGAGATCGACCTCCACCACCCCGGCAAGAAGATCGTGGGCTGGTATCACACTCACCCGCGCATGGGCATTTTCCTCTCGCATTATGACACCTGGCTGCACAAGCACTTCTTTCCCGAACCCTGGCAGGTGGCGCTGGTCGTCGAGCCGCACTCCTCCAACGGCGGCTTCTTCGTCCGCCAGAACAACGGCGCCCTCGACCCCTCCCGCTATTTCGGTTTCCACGAGCTGGACGGCAACTTCGGCCGCAGCATGGTGTACTGGTCTAACCTCTTCCTGGTCGAAGAGGAAGGAGAAAAATCCAATGAGTAGAAGGATGCGCACCTATTTCTATGCCGTGCTGGGCGGCATCGGAGGATTGATCGGCTGGCAGGTCAGTGACATGCTCGGCCTGTCCTTCTCCTCCAACCTGTACCTCAGCGAAGCGCTGGTCGGCGCGTTGATCGGCCTGAGCATCGGCTTCTTTATCGGCGTCACCGAGGGCCTGCTCACCCGCAACCCGGTGCAGGCCGTCAAGGCCGGGCTGTTCAGCGGCGTGCTCGGCCTGCTGGCCGGGGCCATCGGCCTGCCCCTCAGCGAGTTCCTGTTCCAGACGGTGGGCGCCGGCCTCTTCGGGCGCGCCCTCGGATGGAGTGTCTTCGGCATGCTCATCGGCCTGGCCGAGGGCGTGGTGGGCCGCACCCAGGTCTGGAAGGGGATGCTCGGCGGGCTGCTGGGCGGCGCCGTGGGCGGCCTGCTCCTCGAGTGGGTGGGCAACTACCTGAGCGACCCCATCTCCGTCAAGGCCTCCGGGCTGATCCTGCTGGGCGCCTCGGTGGGAGCCTTCATCTCCCTGATCGCCGTGCTGCTCTCGCGGGCCTGGCTGGAGGTGACCTCCGGCAAGCTCAAAGGCACCGAGTTCATCCTGGACAAGTTCATGCACGCGGGCGGCCCCTCCATTGCCATCGGCAGCTCGCCGCTCAAGTCCGAGATCGTCCTGCCCGACCCCGATATCGCCCCGCAGCACGCCATGCTGAGCGGCGACGGGATGGCCTTCTCCCTGAAGGATATGAGCCTCTCGGGGACCTTCATCAACAGCCGCCGGATCGAGCGCACGCAGCTCACCAACGGCCAGAAGATCCGCATGGGCAACACCGAGATGGTCTATCACGAAAAGAGGTAACCATGCCCAAGACACTCCGCATCCTGCTCGTCCTCGGGCTGCTCCTTTCGCTGGCGCTTTTCCCGGCGACCCGCGCCATGGCCCAGGACCCCAACGCCCCCATCGTCCGCATCACGCAGGTCGATAACTCGCACTTCCCGCAGGTGACCGTGTACGTCTCCGTCACCAATGCGGCCGGCGAGCCCGTGGCCGTGGACCCCGCCACCATCCAGATCATGGAGGACGGCCAGGTCATGCAGGCCAACTCCGTCAGCGGGCAGGGCGATATCGGCACCGTGACCACCCTGCTGGTGATGGACATCTCCGGCAGCATGGAGAAGGGCGACAAGATCACCGCCGCGAAGAACGCCGCCAAAGCCTACATCGACCAGATGCGCGGCGGCGACCAGGCGGGACTGATCGCCTTCAATACCGAGGTGACCGAGGTCACTCCGCTGACCTCCGACAAGAACGCCCTGACCGCCGGCGTGGACTCGCTCGTGCCCACCGGCAACACCGCCATGTTCGATGCGCTCCTGCAGGGCGTGGACCGGTTGAAGGATGTGACCGGGCGCAAGGCCATCATCCTGCTGAGCGACGGCAAGGACAACCGCTCGCACTCCAATGTGGACGATGTGATCAACACGATCGGCCCGGCAGGCCTTTCCATCTCCACCATCGGACTGGGCGATCCCGGCCAGACCAACAACTTCGGGCTGGATGAGCCGGCCCTCAAGTCGCTGGCGGAGCGGGCCGGAGGCTTCTACGGCTTCGCGGCCGCCCCGCAGGACCTGCTGGCCCTCTACCAGCAGCGCGGCTCGGCCCTCCAGCACGAGATGAGCTTCTCCTACACCTCACCCGCCACCCTCCGCAATGGCGTGAACCGCTCCCTGCAGGTCTCCTTCGGCGGCGACCCGGCGCTGACGACCGCCGGCGGCTACAACCCCGGCGGCGTGCTGCCCGAGGTCACGGGCCGCTCCTGGACGCTCTTCGCGGGCATCCTGATCGCCCTGGTGCTGCTGCTGGCCCTGCCCTTCATCATCAGCCGGGTCCCGGGCCTCTTCAGCGCCCTCGGCAAGAAGAGCGCCCCCGCGGGGGCCGCCGCAGGCAGCCGCAGTGGGGGAGTGCGCATGGGCGCCTCCGCCCCGCGCTCCAGCGCCGCCAAGGGACGCGTAAAGCTCAAATAACCTCAAACCCGTTCCCGGTCTGCCTCCCGGGAACGCCCCGCCCCACGGTAGTGACGACGAAAGTCGTCACTACTGGTTTAAAATTGCCTGCTTTTGGCTCTTGACAGAACAGGCGTTCGGTTATTATAATAGCACAAATGAGCGGTTAATGCTCAGGAGGCTCTTATGATGACCCGAAAAAGCAAGGGACTGGGTGTCCGGCACCAGAAGATCCTGGAATTCCTCCAGGAATACCAGCGGGAGAACCGCTATCCGCCTTCGATCCGCGAGATCGGCGAGAAGACGGGCATTTCCTCCACCTCGGTCGTGAACTACTATCTCGACCAGTTGGAGAAGGGCGGCTTCATCCAGCGGGACCGCAAGATCTCGCGCGGAGTGCGCCTGTCCACCCCGGTGGCCTCGGCGGATACCGTGCGTGTGCCCATCCTGGGACCCATCGCGGCCGGCTCCCCGATGCTGGTGCTCGAACCCGGCGTGGACTACATGAACGAGAAGGAATACCGCGCCGTGGACATCGCCCGCAGCCTGCTCCCTTCCCGCGAGAAAGGCACCGACCTCTACGCCCTGGAGGTCAAGGGCAACTCCATGATCGACGCCATGGTCAACGACGGCGACATCGTGGTGATGCGCAAGGCCCAAGAAGCCCGCAACGGCGAGATGGTGGCGGTGCGCGTGGAAGATAACGAGTACACGCTCAAGTACTTCTTCAAGGAGAAGGACGGCTACCGCCTGCAGCCCGCCAACCCCACCATGCGGCCCATCCACGTCTCCAAGAGCAAGCAGCTGGAGATCGCCGGCAAGGTCGTGATGGTCATCCGGCGGATGAACACCCTGGCCGCGTAAGACCTTCCAGGCTTACAGGTTCAAATATCGGCTCCGGCTTGCGCCTGTTGGCGCGGGCCGGGGCTGGTTTGTTTTAAGCTCGCGCAGTCAGGATTGACTGTCATTGCGAGGGCAGTGTGGGTCCGTTTGTGGCGATCGAATGATGATGGGAAAAGCCTGGAGACGCAGGAGGGGGCTGCCGCGTTGGGCCGGTTTCAGCGGACCTCCTTGCAGCAACACGGCCACCTACACCCACGTCCTCCGGCGCATCCAGATGTACATGCCCGTCGGCAGGAGCAGCAGGATGAGC
>CAZSPX010000134.1:0-8948 GCA_964608885.1 uncultured Anaerolineaceae bacterium
CATCCCCCAAGCCGATCTTGGGGCCGGTATAGTACCAGGTTCCCCAGGAGGTGGTGCCCCAGGTCTTTACCGCGCCGCCAAAATATTTGGTGACCGCGGAAAGTGTGGAGCCGACCTCCAGGATACCGGCGTTCCCGTATTTCTCCTTGATGCGTTTGAATTCGCTGGCAACCAGATCAAGTGCCTCATCCCAGGAAATTCGTACCCACTCGTCCTTGCCCCGCATCTCCTTATTCCCGCCGCCTGGTTCCCAGGTCTTGCGCTTCATCGGATATTTCAAGCGGTCCACGCCAAGCACCTGGTGCTGCTGGGCGCGCCCGCGGGCACAGGCGCGGATCTGCGGGTGCTCAACAGAGTCCTCATGAGTGTCATCGGTCTTCACTTTGGTGACCACGCCATCCTGGACGTTGGCTTTCAAAAGGCAGCGTTGCCCGCCGCAGTTGTGCCAGCAGGCCGCGGGGACCCACTTCCCCTCGACGGCCGCAGCCTCAGCTGCCGCCTCGGCAACCTTGAAACCGTGGCTTAGGCCTCCAGCCAAGACGGCGGTCCCGCCCAAAGCAGTGCTCCACTTCAGGAAGCTGCGCCGGGAAAGCACTGTGTCGTTAAGGGCCTTGGTGAGGAAATTCTTTTCAGCCATTTCTTTCCTCCAAACAAACTTGTAGATGATTCAAACCGCTCCAGAGGAGCTGCCCCTCAAATCCCGGGAAAAAAATATCCTGACTTCGCTGCATTGACACTCTCCTGATAGGAATTAACGGCCGGGACAGCCGTGTTTGTGCAAACATCCACTATCAGGATACATTCAATGAGGTCCCCAGCCATCACCTCTCCAGACCATCCCCCCTCATCCTTAAGGGTGATTTTTTATTGGTCACGGGGGGCTACCAGGCCGTGCTTGAGCGCATACGTGGCCGCCTGCGTGCGGTTCTCGAGCTGCAATTTCTCCAGGATATTCTTCAGGTGGCTTTTTACTGTGTTAATGGAGATGGATAGTTTTTCTGCGATCTCCAGGTTCGTTGCGCCGCTAGCCACCAGACGCAGAACATAAAGCTCACGCTCGGTAAGGGCCTGCTCACCTTTGTTTGGATCAACCATACGGTTGGCCACGCTCTTAAGGAGCTTGGAGGCCATCGCCCTGGTCATGGCAGGTTCCCCGCGGGTCACGCCGGAAAGCAGATCGAAAAGCTCGTCAGCATCCAGGCTTTTCAGTAAATAACCGGCCACACCCAACTGCACAGCTTCATATAGGTGACCATCCCTCTCCGAGGAGGTCAGCATGATGATCGCAAGCCTGGGATAGCGGGCACGGATGATCTTGGCGGCTTCCAGCCCATCCATGTTCGGCATATAAATATCCATGAGGATCACATCCGGCTTAAGCTCCCCCGCCAAACGGACAGCCTCCTCGCCGGTCTCCGCCTCGCCAACCACCTTGACCAGATCCTCGCGGGTGTTCATCAAACCGATCAGGCCCTGGCGAAAGAGACGGTGATCATCTGCGATCAATACTTTTATGGTCATGGGATTCAGCCTTTGTATTAAATACCAACCCGGATATGCGTTGCGTAAAACAGGAAACGACCAATGATCTCGGCAATGAGCAGAAAAAGGCAGGAGAAATAGACCGGCATCACCAGGTCCCGGGAGATCAACCCGGAACGCCGGATCCTAAGGACCGCATAGCCCATCCATACCGGGGTCACGGTAAGCAAGAGCAACCTTGCTATGAAGAGCGGTGCATACAGCCTGAGGATCAGCCGCAGGCTGGTCTGCAGCGTGGGGTCACCGCGCACCATATTCTGCAATTGATAACCGGTCATGGCCATTTCAAGGACTGCCAAAACAAAACTGATCCCTGCCAACCAAAGGATCGTTGAATCGATCACCCGGGCGCGAAGCTCGATATGGTCATCCTTTTGTACCTCGGCAAATTTCAAGTCCAATACCAGGAGACAGGCAATGGCCATGCAGCCCAGCAGCAGGGCCGTCCAATAGAATGAAATGATAACGGTCGCTGAATTCCAGGCCAGCTGTGTGGGGAGCAGGTAGATACGCGCCATGCAATAGATCAGGGCCAGACCTATCAGGACCGTCACCCAACCCAGGCCGCCGATCAGACGGCGCCGATGAGGCCTGTAACGGCTGTACAACCAGAGGGTGACCACGCTCCAAAAGAAAATAACCGTCAGGAGCACTTCGCGGCTCAGCCATGAGGAGCGAATATTTCGAATTGCATAGAAGGAATATAACGGCCGGCTGAGGTGAAAATGCGCTCCGATCATCGCCAGTGCAACGGTCACCAGAATTACGAGCAGAGGGTTGCGGAGAACACGATCGATCTGGTCAGGACTGAATTTTTTCCCCGTTACAGAGCGGATCACCCAGAGCACCAGGAGCGCTCCGACAGCCAGTTCCATCAGAATGGTGTAGACGGGCAGAGCCCATTCACGAACATTCATTGCATCACCACATCGGGTCGCTGCAGGCGTTCGGCCTGCAGGCAGGGCAGATGGCATTCAACTTCGGTTCCACCTTCCGATCCGGCACAGATCGCCAACCTGCCCCCCACACTCT
The DNA here is from genome assembly GCA_964608885.1 of uncultured Anaerolineaceae bacterium. Classification (GTDB taxonomy): domain Bacteria; phylum Chloroflexota; class Anaerolineae; order Anaerolineales; family Villigracilaceae; genus JACPVF01. Next base: position 2,575 of record CAZSPX010000134.1, read on the forward strand.
GGGCGCGCTCCCGCATCGTCTGTACCCCAAAGCTGCGCTTAGACCCGGAAGGGGCGTAACCAACCCCATCGTCCCTGACATTCAAGAGGATTTCGCCACCATCGACGTCAAAATTGCGGGAGATAACTACACGCACCTTATTCGCTTTTGCATGCTTGCGGACATTTGTCAGCGCTTCCTGAAGAATACACACCAACTGCACCTCCGCCACCGAGGCCAGGGACAGGTCCCCCTCCACCCGGTAATCGAAACTCGTCTCAATGCCGGTCTGTATGCCGAACTCGGTCAGATATTCTCCCACCGCGCTTGCAAGGCTTTTATCCGGCGCAAGGGTGGTGCGCAGGCTGAGGATATTCTCCCGGACATCGGCGTGCGCCGTCTGAACAGCCTGCCGCATCTGGTCAAGCTGCTCCTGGAGCTGTTGTTCCTTGCCCTGCTTCAAGAGCGTACCAAGCGTCTGCACCTGCAGGTTCAGATAGCCCAGCACCTGCGCCAGGCCGTCATGCATCTCGCGGGCGATCCGGCCGCGCTCATCCAGGATAGAAAGCGATTGGAGCTGTGCGGTCATCAACCCATGCTGGATGGCGATCTCCACCTGGTCGGCCATGCTCTCCAACCACACCAGGTCCGTCTCGCTGAAGAGAAGCGGCTCGAAACGCGCCACCCATAATACCCCAATGGCCAGGTTATCCAGTCCCAGAGGGACTATTGCAGCCGCCTTTACTTCATTCTCTGAGGGGAGACCCAGGCCGGCAAGCTCGTCACCACCCTCCACACGATAGGAGGTGAATGACTCCATCACTTTACGGACTACCTCATTCGTGACCGGCTGCGTTTCCCCCGTGATCACCCTGGTAAGGTCGTCCGATGAAAAGCACTTCAGTGCCAGGGAGGATCGTTCCTCATCCAGAAGCGCCACGGCAGCAACATCCGCGTGCAGCAGGCCGCGCGTATTTTCCACGATGTATAGCAGGATTTCATCCACATGTTCCAACTCGGCAATGCGGCGACCAGCGCCGATCAGCGCGTTGGACCAGTTTTCGGCTGTCTTGCGGGCGGCAATCTGCGACTCAAAGGCTGCTTCCCGCGCCCGGTCCCGGTCATGCTCCAGTTCCACCACCTGCCGCTTGCGGATGGCTTCGAAAACATCCAGCGCCTTTACGACAAAAAGGGTGAGTACGATCGCTGAGAGCATCCGCCAGAATTCGATGGGCAGACCCGTGGCATCGAGCACGACCTGATAGTCCAGCCACGGGGTCATCAACCCATACGGGCTCCCCGCAGCGGAGCTTTCCCCAATAAAGGCGTTATGGATCACGCGGTCATAGTTGTAATATGAAGCAGGTCCATAGGGCGCCGCCGGGACGATCAACCCCACCACCACAGCTTCAAAGAGGAAGGCCAGCCCTGCACCCAGCATCAGGTTGGCGACATCATTCAAACCCTTTTTACGCTGAGAATGCCACTGGCGCAGAAAGCCCATCCCCGCCAGAAGGCTTCCCGGAAGATAAAGGAGATAACGCGTCCAGATCTCTACCGGGATCTCAAGGGGCGAGGGCGTGATAAAAGTGGTTGCGGCGTAGGTGATGACGAACGCAATGGGAACGATCAGAATGCCGGGGATGAAAATCGCCCAGGCAGGAAGCGGATCCAGCTGGCTCAGCATGCCCCAACCAAAGCGCAGGAGCAGGATCCCGGCGGTAAAGTGCAGGATGATCCGTAGAACCCCCAACACACCACTCACACCTGCCAGCGACTCGGCCGTCAGGAACATGTCGATCCAGTTGGCAGCGCCCCCGGCAAAACCGAAGGCTGCCAGCCAGGGGAGCTCCTTCTTCAGAGGAAAGCTCCCCTCCTGCCGCATTTGGAGGTACGCGGCAAGGCCCAGTCCCCCGAAACAAAGACCGGTAACAAAATAGATGATGATCATGGCAGAAGGATTGTGAAGAATCTTGCAATCCTGCCTGAATTGTACTTATTTGCCCCCTGCCCCGCAATTGATGGAAATCACATAAAATTTATGAAATTTATGGGTTGTTAGCAGTACAGCCCGGACCAGATTGCGACAGCAAGCCAGGCGCGGGATTTCTCCCGCGCCTTTGCGGTTCAGTTGCACGAATCCGGTAGCGGCAGCGTGGCTGCCCTATTGGGGTACGCGCGCCGTCAGGTAATCAAGGATCCTTGCCAGGGTATCCAGCTTCCCGTAGTCCTTTTCCGGGATGTCGATGCCCAACTGCGTGCTGATGCTTATCAGGAAGTTCAAGTGATCAAACGAGTCCAGATCGAGCATCTGGCGCAGGTTGTCATCCGGCTTCAGCGCATCCACGTAGTTCTCGGGGGCGATCTGCTTCAGCGCGTTCAGGATCAGGTCACGGACCTCGGTCTCGTTCATAGCTTTTCAACCTCCTGCAGGTGCTGGTTGAGGGCCTCCAGGAAGAGGGCCCCTCGATGCCCGTCAGTCGCGCGGTGGTCACCGGCCAGGGTGGCAATCAGCATGGGCTGCACGCCAAGCATGCCGTTCTCTGCCCAGGGCTGCTCCAACACCTTGCCAAAGCCCACCAGCGCCACCTGCGGCGGGTAGATCACGCCGAAGACCTTCTCCACGCCGCGGTCGCCAAGCGAGGTGACCGTGATGGTCGAATCGGTCATTTCGGAGCTGCGCAACCGCCCGGCCCGGGTGCGCAGGATCAGATCGGTGACTGCATCCCTCAATTCGTCGATGGTCTTCAGATCGACGTGATGGATGGCCGGCGTCACCAGGCCGCCCTGCCGCAGTGAGATGGCGAAGCCGATGTTGATGGCCTCGGAGGTCTGCAGGTGGTCGTCAACCCAGTAGCCGTTAAGCTCGGGTACATCCACAAGGGAAAGAGCCACTGCTTTGAGCAGCGGCACCACCGGCAGGATGCGTTCCTTGATCGGCCTCTTGAGATTTTCCTCCTCCAACCACTGCAGGGCACGACGCATATTGATATGCATCTCGAGATAGTAATGGGGGATGTCGCGGTTCGAGCGGGACATGGCCGCGGCAATGGCCTGGCGCATAGCGGTCTGGAAATCGAGGGGCTTTTTCTCCTCAGGGGCGGTCTCCACAGGAACCGGAGCGGGCGCCGCTTTGGGCGGAGGCGTCACGACCACGGCAGCAACAGGTGCAGGAGCCGGCGCCACCGGGGCAGGTGCAGCTGGGGGGGCAGCCTTGAGTTCCCGGGCGGCCTTTTCAATATCGGCGCGGACGATCGCACCCCCGGGGCCGGTGCCTTTAATGCTCTTCAGATCCAGGTGCAGGTCTTCAGCGATCTTGCGGGCCAGAGGTGAAATGCGGGCATGCTCTCCGGTTGAGGGTGCTGCGACAACGGCAGGGGCAGGCGCTTCAGCGACCGCCACCGGGGCGACCGAGGGAGCAGCCGTGGCCGCCCTGGCCTCGACAACCATCGTCTTCGGCACGCCGGGGACCGCCAGCTCCGCTTCAGAGCAGATGCGGGCGATCACCTCCCCCACCGGGACGGTCTTTCCGGCCTCGATCAGCAGGGCATCCACCACGCCGTCCTCGAAGACCTCGATCTCGATGATGCCCTTGGCGGTTTCCACATCGGCGATGATGTCGCCGCGTTTGACATGGTCGCCCGGCTTGACCTTCCAGGCGGCCAGGGTGCCGTCGTCCATATCGGCGCCCAGACTTGGCATTTTGAAGTCGGACATGTTAATGCACCATCCCTTTCACATAATCCACCACGGCAGCTGCCTGGGGAAGCGCAGCCTGCTCCATGTGGCGCGAGTAGGGCATGGGCACTTCCGCGCTGCAGATGCGGCCCACGGGTGCATCCAGTTCGTAGAAGATATTCTCGGTGATGCGCGCGCTGATCTCGGCGGAGATGCCGACGCTGCGCCATCCCTCATCCACCACCAGGGCGCGGTGGGTCTTCCCAACCGAGTTGAGGATGGTCTCGTTATCCAGCGGGCGCAGAGTGCGCAGGTCAATGACCTCGGCCTGGATGCCCTCCTCGGCCAGCTTTCCGGCGGCCTCGATGCACTTCGGCAGTGATGCGCCGTAGGTCAGGATGGTCACATCGGTGCCCGGGTGGCGCACGGCGGCATGACTGATGTCCACGTTCACCGGCAGGCTGACCATCTCCTCCATGTTGTAGAGGATCTGGTGCTCAAAGATGATCACCGGGTCGGGATCTTCCAGGGCAGGCCAGAGCATGCCGCGGATATCCTCGACCGTTCCCGGGGCCAGCACCTTGATGCCGGGGATGTGGGCGTACCAGCCCTCCAGCGAGTGGGCATGCTGGGCGGCAAGCTGCCTCCCGGCGCCGGTGGCCATGCGGATCACAACCGGGACGTTGAACATGCCCCCGGTCATGTGCAGCAGAGTGGCGGCGTTGTTCATGATCTGATCGAGGGCCAGCAGGCTGAAGTTGACGGTCATGACCTCCACAATGGGACGCATGCCGCCCATGGCGGCACCCAGACCGATACCGGTGTAGGTCGATTCGCACAACGGGCAGTCGCGGATGCGCTCCGGGCCATATTCGGCCAGCAAACCCTTGGTCACAGCGAAACAGCCACCGTAGGCGCCCACGTCCGCGCCCATCAGGAAGACTCGCGGATCGCGGTTGAGGGCCTCGCGAATGGCCTGCTTGCTGCCTTCACGATAGGTCATCTTGACAGATTCGAGTACCGCGTTCATGACTGCCTCCCCTCTGAATAGATAAAGCGCGTCAGATCCTCGACAGGCTCCCAGGTGCCATTCTCGGCAAAATCCACCGCACGCTGAACCTCGGCGGCCACGTCCTTCTCGATCTGGTCCAGCTCGGTGTCGGTCAGCCATCCCTGCTGCCCCATGTGATCGGAGAGCTTGAGGATGCAATCCTTCTGCTTCCAGGATTCCACCTCGGCCTTGTCGCGATAGGTGTCGGCATCGAACATGGAGTGCGGGCGGTAGCGATAGGTCATGATCTCCAGGAAGTAGGGGCCATTCCCTGCCTTGATGTGCTCCACGGCTTTCCGGGTGGCGGCCTCCACGGCCAGCACATCCATGCCGTCCACGCGCTCGGAGGGGATACCGTAAGTGGGCGCCTTCAGGTAGATCTCGGGATTGGACGAGTGGTACTTGATGGAGGTGCCCATGCACCACAGGTTGTTCTCGCACACGAACAACACCGGCAGGTGCCAGAGAGCGGACATGTTCAGCGATTCGTGGAATTCGCCCTCAGGCGTGGCGCCCTCGCCAAAGAAGCAGACGCTCACGTTGTTGCGGTTCTGCATCTTGTCAGCCAGGGCGAAGCCCACCGCCAGGGGGAGGCCGCCCGCCACAATGGCATTGCCGCCATAGAAGCGATTCTTGACATCAAAGATGTGCATCGAGCCGCCGCGGCCGCGGCAGCAGCCTTCCAGCTTGCCGTACATCTCGGCCATCATCTCGCCCCCATCCACGCCGCGCGCCAGGGCCTGGCCGTGCTCGCGGTAGGTGGCCACGATGTTGTCTTCCGGAGTGAGCGCCGCCATGACGCCCGTCGCCACAGCCTCCTCCCCGATGTACAGGTGCATGAAGCCGCGGATCTTGGAGGCCTGGTAGAGCTCGGAGCATTTCTCCTCGTAACGCCGGATCAGGATCATCATGCGCAGCAGGTCGAGAAGATGCCCTCGGTCCTCCGTGACGGCTTCCTTGCTTTCAACCGTTTTGGGTTTCATCAGCTTCCCTCCAGTGTGGAAGTATCGCCTTCGGGCAGGCCCAGCTCACGGGACTTGAGCAGGCGGCGCATGATCTTGCCGCTGCGGGTCTTGGGCAGGCTGTCCACAAATTCGATCTCCTTGGGCGCGACGGCCGAGCCGAGCTTCTGCTTGCCGAAGAACAGCAGGTCCATGCGCAGTTTGTCACTTGGCTCATAACCGGCCTTCAGTGAGACAAAGGCCTTGACCAGCTCGCCAATGAGCGGATCGGGCTTTCCGATCACACCCGCCTCGGCAACGGCCGGATGCTCCATCAGGGCGGATTCCACCTCGAACGGTCCGACCATGTGCCCGGCAGTCTTGATGATGTCATCGGCGCGGCCGATGAACCAGTAGTAACCGTCGGGGTCGCGCTCGGCCAGGTCTCCGGTGATGTACCAGCCGCCGACAAAGCGCTTGGCGGTGCGCTCGGGATCATTGAGATAGCCGCGGAACATGGAGGGCCAGCCGGGTTTCAGCGCCAGCTCCCCTTCCACGTTGGGCTGCGTCACCACCTCGATATCGCCATCGTCTGTACGGTGGACAATGGCCGGTTCGATACCCGGAAGCGGGCGTCCCATCGAGCCGGGGCGGATGTCCATCGAGGCGTAGTTCGAGATCATGATGGCGCCGGTCTCGGTCTGCCACCAGTTGTCGTGGATGTG
>CAZSPX010000135.1:0-8918 GCA_964608885.1 uncultured Anaerolineaceae bacterium
CGCTGGCTCTTCGCTTGCTGCTTGCGCTCGCACTCTATGCCTTCCTGGGCTGGGCCCTCTGGACACTGTGGCGTGACATCCGGCGTGAAGCTGATCGGGTGGTAACCCGCCGTGCCCCGGGAATCAGTCTGGCAGTCCAGAAGGCCGGTCAACTTGAAGCCATCAAGTACTTCATCCAACCTGAGATCGCCCTGGGGCGCGACCCTGCATGCGATATTCCAATCATGGATGAGACGGTTTCAGCACGACACGCCCGGCTTGTATATCATCACAACCAATGGTGGCTGGAGGATCTGAACTCCACAAACGGGACACGCCTTAACCAGGTGACAGTCACCACCCCCACGGTGCTTACCTCAGGGGATGAGATCGATCTGGGGCAGGTGCGTGTGAGCGTCAATATCACCTCGGAAACCCCCATCTCATCCACAAAGCGACTGATGGAGTAACATGACCGAGAATATCTCGCTGGGTGTAATTGGCGGCTCGGGCCTTTATTCGATGAAGGGGCTGCTGGAAACACGGGAATATGATCTGGAAACACCCTTCGGAAAACCCAGCGCACCGATCGTTGTCGGGACGATGGAAGGCAGGCGGGTCGGATTTCTCGCCCGGCATGGGATCGGGCATACGCTCACGCCCGGCGAGGTGAATTACAGGGCTAACATTTATGCCTTCAAGATGCTGGGCTGCTCAAGGATCATTGCGATCAGCGCCTGCGGATCCCTGCGGGAAGATTTTGCGCCTGGACATTTTATCGTTCCAGATCAGCTCTTTGATTTCACCCGGCTGAGGCCTCGCAGCTTCTTTGGCGAGGGCCTGGTAGCACATGCCAGTGTAGCAGAACCGTTTTGCCCTGATCTATCGCCCCGGCTCCTCACTGCTCTTCGCGGGACTGGCGCAACAGTTCACGAGGGAGGCAGCTTTATAACGATCGAGGGACCACGCTTTTCCACCAAAGCCGAATCAAATACCTTCCGGGCATGGGGCATGTCACTCATAGGAATGACCACCTCACCCGAGGCATTCCTTGCGCGGGAGGCGGGGATCTGCTATGCAGTCATCGCTCACATCACAGATTATGACGTGTGGCATACCAGCGAGGCCCCTGTGACCGTGGAGATGGTCGTCCGAACCCTTAATCAGAACACGCATACCGCGCAGGATGCAATCCGGTTCCTGTCACGGCAATTGGACGACCACCGTTCTTGTTCATGTCAAGACGCCATTTCGGAGGCGATTATCACCCACCGTGATAATATCCCGGAGGTCACCCGCCAAAGGCTGAATCTTCTGGTCGGAAAATTCCTGAAATAATCGCCATGCCCAATAATGCTCAAAGTCGTCTGCTCCGCTGGGCGGAAATAATTCTTTTCCTGTATTCGATCATCCTGACTCTTTCTCCGGCCGTCCGGGAGCGAAGCATGGATGTCGATTTCCGATGGTCGCATTGGCTGGCTTTTACGGTCTGGCTGGTCATGGTGGAGTTTGCCGACCACGCCGCCGCACTGCAACTGCCTGACAAGGATCCCTACCTCTGGCCCTCTGCTGCGCTTCTCAGCGGATGGGGTCTTCTCACGATCTGGCGGTTGGATGAAGGTTTTGGGCTACGGCAGATGATCTGGCTGGCCCTCAGCATCATTGTTTTCCTCCTGGGTTTGCGGCTTTCCTCCGACCTGCACCTGCTGAGGCGGTATAAATATGTCTTACTCACAGGAGGATTGCTTCTCACCGCTTTGACGCTGCTTTTCGGCACAAACCCGGGCGGATTCGGCCCGCGTCTCTGGCTGGGGTGCTGCGGAGTATATTTTCAGCCCTCCGAGCCCCTTAAATTACTGCTGGTGATTTATCTGGCGGCGTATCTGGCCGATCAATTAAAGGTGCGTTTGCGCGCCTTTCCTTTGCTGCTGCCCACGCTCCTTGTCACCGGGATTGCGCTTTTGCTTCTAGTCGTTCAACGCGATCTTGGAACGGCATCCATTTTCATCCTGATCTTCACGGTGATCCTGTTTCTCGCCACCGATCACCGGCGGGTATTGATCGGAACCTTTTTGGGTTTGGCGCTAGCCGGGCTGGTAGGCTACTTCTTTATCGGGGTCATCCGCATCCGTGTGGATGCCTGGCTGGATCCCTGGGCGGATCCAAGCGGGCGTTCCTATCAGATCATCCAATCCTTGATGGCGATTGCCAATGGGGGGGCAATAGGACGCGGACCTGGTCTCGGTAATCCTGGCCTTGTACCGGTTGCAATTTCCGATTTCATTTTTTCGGCCATTGCAGAGGAAACAGGATTGGCAGGCATATTGGGCCTGCTGACGGTTTTTGGAATCATGATTGCAAGAGGAATGATCGCCGCCCTGCGAGCACCGGACCGTTTTCGGCGGCTTCTGGCGGCTGGAACCACTGCTTACATAGGGATCCAGAGCCTGTTGATCATCGGTGGGAACCTCCGGATACTGCCCCTTACAGGCGTGACCCTGCCATTTGTCTCTTATGGCGGCTCGTCGCTCATGACTTCGTTCATTGCACTGTTGTTGGTCATGCAGGTGGGTCGCGGGTCCGACCTTGAACCGGCTCCGCTGGCAACAGCCCGCCCATACCTGATCCTCTCCTCAATTCTCGGGATCGGATTGATGGCAATGGCCCTCGGTACAACCTGGTGGGCGCTGGCCCGAGGCCCTGCCCTCCTCAACCGCACAGATAATCCACGTCGCTCCATTGCTGACCGGTATGTCAAGCGGGGCAGCCTACTTGACCAACAGGACACGCTTATTAACACAACCGCCGGGACGAGTGGCAGCTACTTGCGGCAATACTTGTATCCGGAACTAGCACCTATAGTTGGCTATACGCATCCTGTATTTGGGCAGGCAGGCCTTGAAGCCAGTCTGGACCCCTACCTGCGTGGCCTGCTTGGGAATGCATCCAGCCTGATCTGGTGGGACCACCTCCTATATGGCACACCCCCGCCGGGCCTGGATATCCGTCTCAGTCTTCAATTGCCAAAACAAAAACAGGCGGACCAGATGCTTGGTCTCCATTCCGGCGCAGCCATTCTCCTTAACGCTCAAAGTGGAGAGATACTGGTTATGGCGTCCCACCCCACTTACGATCCCAACGAATTGGACCAGCAGGGCTCAGAACTTGCCAGAGACCCGCATGCCCCTTTGGTGAATCGGGCGGCTCAGGGAGCGTATCTGCTGGGCACAACTACAGCTCCGTTCATGGTGCTTGCAGAACAAAATCAATCCCCAACAACCGCACAGATGACCGAACTGTTCAACCGCCTGGGCTTTTTTTCCACACCCCAACTCCGCATCCCGCTGAACCAGGCGACCAGGACAGACAAGATCAATGAGCTTCAGGTCAGTCCCCTCCAGATGGCTCTGGCTGCAGCAGTATTCAGCAACCACGGCATACGTCCTGCACCTCGCATCGCCCTCGCCGTCAATACGCCGCAGGAAGGATGGATCATCCTCCCAGCACTTGGCCAGGCCATGGAGGCAGCCTCTCCTGAAGCAGCCGATGCTGCGGCCGAATCCTTTCTGGTGGGGGGCCAATCCTACTGGGAGTATATCGGACAAGCCAGCCAGAAGGAATCGATCATCACCTGGTACCTGGGAGGGACACTTCCAGATTGGCAGGGAACGCGGCTCGCAGTCGTTGTGGCCCTTGAAGAGGATAATTTCTACCTGGCCCAACAGATCGGCCGGTCATTATTGAACAGTTCGATCCAGCCTTAAGTGAACAAAAAAGGCCAGGCAATGCTGCCTGGCCCATTTTCTACTTATGATCTACATTCCATTATCGTTGTCCTTGGCGCTGTAGCCAGGACCGGTCTTGAAGAAGTCGTAATTCGGTTTGATATCCGGCGTCAGATCGATCACCTCGCCGGCCGCAAGTTGGCGCGTGGTATCCAGCACAATGGGGTTGCCATGATGGTTGGTGGCCTCAAAATGCCCGGTCAAACCGACGTTGCTGATATATTCACCGCCTTTCGCGGTGTATGCCGAGGGGACCTCATCTTCCGGGAAGATCGCAAGATATGGGCACTCCGGGACACAGGCTCCGCAATCAATACACGTATCCGGATCGATATAGATCCACGGCCATTCAGCGATAGGCTGCCCCGGAACCATGCACTCCACCGGGCAGACCTCGATGCAGCCCCGGTCCCGAACGCACAGGCTGGTAATGATATGGGTCATACGAAACCTCCTCTGGTAGTATGTTTCGGATACCCGTATTATATCTTTCTTCGCAATGGACGCAAGTGGCTGCCGGGTGCCAGGGAATAAAATCGGACCGATCCATGACCGGCCCGCAACGAGATACATGAGATGGATGGGTTATTTGACAGAGAACTTGTCCGCCACAACATCCCAATTAACAACATTCCACCAGGCGTTTACATAATCCGCCCGCCGGTTCTGATAGTTCAGGTAATACGCATGTTCCCACACATCGATCCCGAGAATGGGAGTGAGGCCGTCCGAAAGGGGACTGTCCTGATTGGCCGTTGATACCACGCTCAGGCCGCCGCTCTTCTTGACCAACCATGCCCACCCGGAACCGAAACGGCCATTGGCCGCCTTCGTAAGCTCCTCTTTGAAAGCCTCGAACGTCCCGAAAGCTGAATCGATGGCTTTCGCCAGGTCACCTGAGGGCGTCCCGCCTTTGGCAGGCCCCATGATCTCCCAGAAGAGATTGTGATTGAATGTTCCACCGCCATGATTCCGAACGATGGTGCGAACCGCCTCGGGGACCGACCCCAGGTCACCCAGCATCTGCTCCAATGATTTCCCCTGTAATTGCGGCGTCTTCTCAACCGCCCCATTAAGATTGGTGATGTAAGCCTGGTGATGTTTTGTGTGGTGGATCTCCATGGTGCGCGCGTCGATGTAAGGCTCCAATGCGTCGTAGGCATAGGACAATTTCGGAAGTTCAAAAGCCATGATCCTCTCCTTGTGAATTGGTCTGATAACAGGTGGATTTTTTAGATAATTATCATCAAAATTGTATTCCTTGGTGTTTAGCGTGTCAAGTAAATGGGACGTTTTCTAATAATTCGTTTATACTTTCAGCCGTCAGAACAGCAAAAGGTCCTCAATTACCGATGTCATCCCCCCCTCTCAAGGCTCAGAATTCACCCCAATCGTCCTCGGAGAACGATACCTTTAATCCAAGGATAGTCCTGCTGATTGCGATTTTGGCTGTTTCTTCAGCCTCCATCCTCATCCGGTTTGCACAGGAGGATGCCCCCTCCCTGGTGATCGCCTCGCTGCGCATCGCTATTGCCAGCCTGGTCCTTGCGCCGTACGCATTGTGGCGGTACCGCACCGAGATCCTGGGTCTCTCACAAAAACAACTGCTTCTGGCGCTCCTGGCCGGCCTTTTTCTCGCGGTCCATTTCGCGACCTGGATCAGCTCCCTTGAATACACCACGGTTGCCAGTTCGGTGGTTTTTGTAAGTACAGGTCCGCTCTGGGTGGCGCTTATTTCTCCCCTGGTCCTGGGCGAACGAGCTTCCCGCGAGACGCTCTATGGGCTGGGAATTGCCCTCGCGGGCGGGATTATCGTGGGGCTTGCAGGCTCATGCACAATTCAGGGAGGGGTAAAATGTGCCGGATTTTCCTCTCCTTTTCAGGAAGGTGCGCTTCTGGGAGATTTTCTGGCTCTAGTGGGGGCCTGGGCCGTGGCGGGATATCTGGTGATCGGGCGCAAACTACGGACCGGGATGTCTCTGATCCCTTACATATTTCTGGTCTATGGCATGGCAGCCGCAGCCCTGCTGCTCTTAACGGTTGGGATCGGTCAGGCTTTGACTGGCTATCGCCCCATCACATACCTGTGGATAATCCTGCTCGCTTTGGTCCCCCAGTTGATCGGCCATTCAACCTATAATTGGGCGCTCCGATATCTTCCTGCCTCCGCGGTGGCAACTGCCAATCTTGGCGAACCGATCGGATCGGCCATACTGGCCTATATGATCCTGCAGGAGAGGCCCGGAGTTTTCACCATCCTGGGCGGGATTCTTATCCTCATAGGAATCTATCTGGCATCCCGCAGGCCCGTTCCATCACCCGAGGACGACTAAGCAAAATGGAACCCATGTTACCTTCACATCATTTTCTTGATCTGCACTCCATCCCATACCGGAGAAAATCCTTTCCCCCGGAAACAGGGAAGGGCGCGGCTAACGTTGCCCGGGTTCTGGGATTTTCCGAGCGTCAAGCCGTGAAGACCCTCATCTTCCAGGTGGATACCGGAGAGCGTGTGCTTGTCATGCTTGGAGGCGATCAGTCTGCCATATCCGGGAATCTTAAGCGGGCGATCGGATCCCGCAATATCCAGATGGCCGATCCGGAGGTTGTGAAGGAGACTACGGGCTATGTGATCGGCTCCATCCCGCCCTTCAGCTGGCAGCCAGACGGATTTCGCACCTTTCTCGAAGCGAGTCTGGTCCGCGAACCGGTGCTGGGTGTGGGAGCGGGCCAATGGGGCGAGGAGATCTTTATCACCCCCCAGGATCTGATCCGCGCCTGCAACGCCATTGTGGTTAACCTCACGGAGCGCGAGCCTCCCTCCTTGCCTTGAGGGGCTGGAAACCGAGCAGGGGTTGATTTCGCGAGCTAACGGCTGTAAAGGTAATTTAGATCCTGAAGGCGGTGTAATAACGCACTACTCAGGTCTTCCTCAAGCATACGCCATTCCCAATTCCCGCCAAGCTTGCTGGGGAAGTTCATCCGTGCCTCGGCATCCAGATTCAGGAAATCCTGCAGGGGTGCAATGGCAAACACGGCAGCCGAGGCCCAGACCGCACGGATCAGGTCAGAGGCAAACCTGCTGCCGTCAATCCCCAGGTAACGTAAGGCAAAATTACGTTCTTCCTCATTGGCCGATTCAAACCAGCCCCGCGCAGTATTGTTATCGTGAGTGCCCGTGTATGCTACGCAGTTAGGCACATAGTGGTGTGGCAGGAATGGATTATCAGGACCGGAGAAGGCAAACTGAAGGATCCGCATCCCTGGCAGGGAATAGCGCTCACGAAGCTCCACCACATCCGATGTGATCACTCCCAGGTCCTCGGCGATGATCGGCAGCTCCCGGCTGTCAAGATGCGCCTGGAGATCCGCCATCAAAGCATCGAAGAAATCCGCCCCGGGTCCCGGGACCCAGCGGCCAAATTCGGCGGTTGGATTCCCTGCAGGTATCTCCCAATACCCGGCAAAACCGCGAAAGTGATCCATCCGGACCAGGTCAACCAAACCCAGCGTGGCACGGACGCGTTCAAGCCACCAGCGATAACCTGTCCGCTTGTGGGCTTCCCAGTTGTAAAGTGGATTTCCCCAGAGCTGTCCGGTGGCAGAGAACAAGTCAGGTGGAACGCCAGCCACCACGGTCGGACGGCTGTCTTCTTCCAGGAAAAAAAGGTCGGGGTGAGACCACACATCAGATGAATCGTGGGCCACAAAGATGGGGATATCTCCGATGATCTGAATACCACGTTCCCTTGCATGTGAATGCAGCGCCCACCACTGCCGGAAGAACAGGAACTGGTAGAAGATGTGCCGGGCAATTTGGTCTGCGTAGGTTTTTCTGGCGCGGGCCAGTTCTTTTGGATCTCTTTTCCGGAGAGCGGCAGGCCAGGCATCCCATGCCCCCCCGCCATAGGCTTCTTTTATGGACATGAACAGTGCATAATCATCAAGCCATTCAGAATTTTCTGCCCGAAAATTGGCCAGCCCCTCACGCAGCGAGGTTTCTGAGTTTATCGTGAACCGTTTGAAGGCTCGCTCGAGAAGACCAAGTTTCCAGGGAATTAAGACCCCAAAGTCAACCCGGGATGGATTGAATTGCGGGCGGTCCACCAGATCATTCTCATCCAGTAAGCCATCACCGATAAGCTCATCCGGGCTGATCAGATATGGATTGCCTGCAAAAGCGGAAAAACACTGGTAGGGCGAATCTCCATAACCCGTCGGGCCAAGTGGCAGCACCTGCCATAGATTTGCGCCCGAATCCGCAAGGAAATCAACAAAGTGATGGGCCTGTGGACCGAGATCCCCAATTCCATATGGGCCGGGCAGACTGGTCGGGTGCAGGAGAATTCCAGATACTCGTTGGAAGGTCATAGTTTCTCAGGATACTGCGGGAGCGCTTTCTTGGACAAGGGATTGGTAGAGAGCCAAATATTCACGGGCGGAGCTGACCCAGGAAAGGTCCCTGGCCATGCCTGCCCGCTGAAGCTGCTGCCAGCGCTCGCGATCCGGGAAGACACGGAGCGCATTACGGATCGCAGCCGAAAACGACTGCACCACTGGCTTGTTGAAGATAAATCCTGTTTCCTTTGTAACCGTATCTTTCAGTCCGCCTACGGCGCTGACAATGGGTACACATCCATAACGCATGGCGATCATCTGCGACAATCCACAGGGCTCATACCGAGAAGGCATCAGGAACATATCCGCGCCTGCATATATCTGGCGGGCGAGGACCGCATCAAAGCGGGTTTCTACACGGATATTTTCCGGGTGTGCCGCCTGGAAAGCCAGAGCGGCCTGTTCAAGCTCAGGATCCCCGGCTCCCAGAATTGCCGCCTGGAACTCGCCTTTGAGGCCCTGCAGGGTTTTGATCGCCAGATCCATCCCCTTCTGCCGATCCATGCGTGATACGATCCCGAATAGCGGGATATCTGAATCAACTGGTAAACCCAGTCGATCCTGCAAGGCGGTCTTATTGCGAGGCCGGTCGGCCAAGGTCAGGGCAGAGAACGGAGAGGCCAGTGCCGGGTCATCCGTGGGATTATAAGAGGCAACGTCGATTCCGTTCAAGACCCCGTGGATATGCTCGCGACGCGAAGACAGAAAATCCTGAAGTCCGCAACCGAACTGTGGTCCGAGGATCTCCTCGGCATA
>CAZSPX010000136.1:0-8914 GCA_964608885.1 uncultured Anaerolineaceae bacterium
CATGTATTAGGCACGCCGCCAGCGTTCATCCTGAGCCAGGATCAAACTCTCCGCAGAAATTTCTCACTCTTGCGAGTGTAAGTTACGGAGTATTTCACTGGAATTGTCAGAGTTTTGTTGCTTCCTGTCACTATTCAGTTGTTAAGGTGCTTGCCAATCGGCGGGCACTGCCTGCCTCCCGCTTTGTAACCGCTCTGTCTTTTACAGACAAAAACACCGATGCTTTCCGGCATCGGTACGTCAGACTGCAACGTCCTTTCGGCCATGGGTCTCTGACGTGAGACGGTTTACTCAGTTGTCATGGATCTGTCTTTGGGACGAGATCTTGTGTGAATGTACTGGCGAATGGTGATTATATGCTTTTCGCAGATTCTGTCAAGGGTAAATTGGTCTTTGTCCGACAATTCAACCTTAAAATTTCCCGTTCGCGTTCCATTCTTTTCGCACCCGACCCCACCGGTCTCATGTGCGAAGGCACATTCTACCACAGCCAGCCCGTCTGGCAAGGGATTCGACCTTAAAGATTCCCCGCGGCAGCCCGTTCAATGGCAGCCGCAGCCTTCCCCAGACCATCCTCGGCCTCGATCCGGGCGCCCATCCGGCTCGCCCGCTGCTGACTCTCCCCCTCCCGGGCCTCCGCCAGCGCCGCGGACAGCCACTCCGCGGTGAGATGCTCCACGCGCACCGGCTCCCGCACCAATCCCAGGGCGTGCAGGCGTCTCGCCCAGAAGAGCTGGTCCGCTGCAAATGGAACCACGATGTTGGGGACGCCCGAGCGCAGCGCGGCCGCGGTGGTTCCCGCCCCGCCGTGATGCACCACCGCCTTGCAGCGCGGGAACAGCCAGGCATGCGGCGCGCCCTGGAGGAAGAGCACCTGCTCCGTCGGGTCCACCTCCCAGGCCTGCCAGCCGGTCAGGATCACTGCGCGCTGGCGCCTCGCGGCCAGGGACTTCATCACCTCCCGGGCAATGCGCCCGGCCTGGCGGTGGATCATGCTCCCAAAGCTGATGCATACCGGCTCCTCCCCCGCGGCCAGGAAATCCGCAAGCGCGGAGGGAGGCTGGAAGTCTTCCAGCGGATCGAGGAACCAGTAGCCCGTGACCTCCACGGCCCCGGGAGGCCAATCATGCGGGGGCGGGAGCACGCTTGGGCTCCACGCGCTGAGCATCGGGGTGCGGCTCCTGCCGCTTGTTTCCTTGAAAGGCCAGTACAGTCTCTCCGGCAGTTTTCCCGGGAGCTGTTTTCTCAGCCGGGCATAGCCGCTATTACCGCCGTACCAGAAGACCTGGTTCGCCAGCCAGTGCGTGAGGGCGCTGAGCGGCCCCGGGGGCACCCCCGGCATGGCTACGTTCGGGAATTCGCGGGTGGGCTGGAACATGGGAAACAACTGCGCCGAAACATCCGGGATGCCCATCTGCAGCGCCAGGGAGTGGGCGCCCACCGTGAAAAGGAAGGAATGGACAATGAGATCAGCAGACTCGCACGCGCCGAATGCCGCCCGCGCCACCTCCCCGGCAATGGACAGGACATAATCCCGCATGCCCCGGACCATGCGCAGGGTGTTGGTACCGGCATCATTGATGCGCCGGCTGATCTCCTCGGGGTCGCCTGCCAGCGGAACAAAACTGATCCCGTATTCCGCGGCGAATTCTGCAAAGCGGTGCGGCGCCGCCAGCAAAACCTCATGGCCGCGCAACTGCAAGCAGCGCGCCAGCGCCACAAAGGGCTGCACATCGCCCCGCGATCCGTAGGTGAGCAGCGTGATCTTCACGCCTCAGATTGTACTATTCCGAAAAGTTCCCTTGCATCCCCCGGACGAGAGCCTGCTATCCCATCTCCTGCCGGCCGGAGAGGGCCCGCAACAGGGTATTCTGGTCGGCATATTCCAGGTCCCCGCCCACCGGAAGCCCGCGCGCCAGCCGGGTGACCCTGACGCCCAGCGGCTCCAATACACGGCGCAGATAGAGGGCGGTCGCATCCCCTTCCATGCTCGGGTTGGTGGCCACGATCACCTCACTGACGCCGCCCGCCCTGACCCGCTCCACAAGCTGGCTGATCTTGAGATCCTCGGGCCCGATGCCCTCGATGGGCGAGAGCACACCCTGCAGGACGTGATATTTCCCGTCGAAGCCGCCGGTCCGTTCCAGCGCCACCACATCCAGGGCTTCCTCCACCACGCAGATCAGCCCGGTCTGCCGGTTCTGTGATTCGCAGATCTCGCAGCGCTCGCGTCCCGCCTGCATGATGTTGTAGCACTCCGGGCACAGGGCGGTGTTGGCCTTCAGGTTCGTCAAGGCGGCCGCCAGGTCCTGGGACACTTCTTCGGGCGCGCGCAGCAGGAAGAAGGCCAGCCGGGAGGCCGATTTCGGCCCGATGCCCGGCAGCCGCTCGAGCGCCGTGATCAGGGATTGGATGGATTCAGGCAGCAGCATGATTCCCTCTCACCCTCACAAGGAAATGGAGAGCTCTAGAACGGCAGCCCGCCCGCCAGCGGTCCCAGCCTCTGCGAGGCCAGCTCGCGCGATTGGTCCAGCGCCATGTTGACCGCCGAGAGGACCAGGTCCTGCAGCATTTCGGCGTCCACATCCTTCAGCAGCTCAGGGTCGATGACCACCTCGCGGCACTTCTGGTCGCCGGTCATCGTCACCTTGATGGCGCCCCCGCCCGCGCTGGCGGTGACGGTCTCCTCGGCTAGTTTCGCCTGGGCCTCGGCCAGCTGCTGCTGCATGCGCTGGAGCTGCTGCATCATGCCGCCCTGCCCGCCCAGTCCGGGCGCTTTATTGAATCCTTTTGCCATATCTGCTCCTTATTAAAGTCCACTTCCACATATGCAGACCGCCTCCCCGCCGGGGAAAAGGGTCCCTTACTGGTCCATATCCACGATCTCGCCGCCCTGGCGGATGGCGGCTGCCACCATCCCGTCCTGCGGCACATCCGCCGGGACCTTCCCCTTGGCGGTCGTCACCACGCAACGGATGCCGATCTCCATCCCGAGCTTCTCCGAGATGGCCTTCCGGGCGGCTTCCATCTGGTCGGGCTTGTCCATCTTGGAGACCAGCACCGCGCTGGCAAACCCCAGGATCAGCGTCTTGCCCTGGACCTCGATGGTCTTCACCGAATTCAGCAGGCCCTTGAGGTTGGCCTGCTCCCTCGGCAGCGAGCGCTGGATGTCTTTCCAGACCTTGATCACATCAGCCGCCGGGATAGCAGGTTTCTCGCCAGTCTTTTTGGGAGGGGCCTCGCCGTTGGCCTGACCTTGATCCGGGACCGCTGCTTCGGGGACCGGCGCTGCCGCGGCAGGACGAGCCTTGCTGCGGGTTGTCTGTTGAGCGGGAACCTGGGGGGCCGGTTCGGCCGGGCTTTCCACGGCCTCCGCCAGCGCCAGCTCCAGGCCCAGGGCCGGCTGCCAGCCGCTGCGAGCGTCATCCGTGGCCACGCCGTTGAAGATCTTCGTCAGGCGCAGCACCTCGCCGGTGGAAAGGGCCTTGGCATGCACTGCCATCTGCTTCCTCACATCGGCGGTGGCTTCCACCTGGGCCTCGTTCCCCATCTGGATCAGCAGGAGGCCGCGCAGGTAGTCCACCACCTGGCGCGCCAGCGAGCGCGGGTCCGCGCCCGAGTCCAGTGCGGCATGCAGGCTCTCCAAACCGGCCTTGGGCTCTCCCGTGATGATCGACTCGGCCAGTTCCAGGACGGTCTGGCTGGTGGCGGTCCCCAGCACGGTCTGGGTCAGCTCCAGTGTGATCCGCTCGCCTGTGGAGGCCAGCTGGTCGAGCAGCGACTGCGCGTCCCGCATCCCGCCCGCCGATTGGCGCGCGATCAGGCTGAGCGCATCGTCATCCGCCTGGATCTTCTCCGCGGCGATGATCGTCTTCAGGTTTCGCACGATCTCATCCACCGGGAGGCGGCGGAACTCGTGCCTCTGGCAGCGCGAGAGGACCGTGGCCGGGATCTTGTGGATCTCGGTGGTTGCAAGCACGAAGATGGCATGCGGCGGCGGCTCCTCCAGGGTCTTCAACAGCGCGTTGAAGGCCGAGGTGGAAAGCATATGCACCTCGTCCACGATGTAGATCTTGTATTTGCCCTGGGAGGGGGAGAAATTGATCTTGTCGCGCAGGTCCCGCACGTTATCCACGGAGTTGTTCGAGGCCGCATCGATCTCGATCAGGTCCATAAAGCGGTTGTCGTTGACGGCCTTGCAGTTCTCGCACTCGTTGCAGGGGCGGCGGGCCGGGTCGGTGTTCAGGCAGTTCACCGCCTTCGCAAGCAGGCGCGCCACGGTGGTCTTGCCGGTGCCGCGCGGCCCCGCGAAGAGATACGCGTGGCTGACGCGGTCGGCCTTGATGGCGTTGGTCATCGTGCGGACGACCTGGTCCTGCCCGATGACGGCCTCCCATCCCTGGGGGCGGTACTTGCGATAGAGTGCCTGGGTCATTGAGGTAGATCCCTGTTTCAGGCCGGTCAGGGGACCCGGTACACGGCCCGCAGGTTGCCCTGCGAGTCGAACAGGCGGGCGCTCTCCCCCGAGTTCCACACAGCCTCGGGCGCGCCCCAGTAAAGATCGATCACCGTATCCGTGCCTCCGGCGGTATGCACCTGGACCGATCCATTGGGGTACAGCGTCAGCTGCGGGAAGGTGAAGGTATTGCTATTGTCATCCTTGAGCTGCCAGCCCGCCAGGTTCAGCTGCCCCTCGCCGGAAAAATGGATGACCGCCGTCTCCACGTTCAGCGTCCCCGCGCCGGCCACGCTTTCGATGCTCACCGGGATGTCGGTCTGCGGGCTGGGCGTGACCTGAAGCCCGCCGGCCGCGTTGGAAGAGGCGGGCGCGGCCGCAGGCGCCAGCGTCGCCCGGTAGTTGCGGTCATACCAGAACAGGATCGTCCCGGTCACGCAGGCCGAGACGAAGGCGTTCAGCAGCAGGTATTGGATGAGCTTGCGGCGGTCCATGCTGGTTTGATGATAGCACAAATAATCTGAACTGTCATTGCAGGCCCTGCAGCCTCCATCGATTATTCGGCCTTCGCAGCCAGCAGCGCCACCCAGTCCCCCATCTGGCGCCGGTCGCGCAGGCTCAACCCTTTGGCGGCGGCCGCATCCAGAACCCTCTGCTCCTGGTCCGCCAGGATGCCGCTCAGGATGATAACGCCGCCCGGCTCAACCAGATCCGCCAGCCCGCCCTCGAACAGGCGGATGATGATGGGCGCCAGGATGTTCGCCAGCACCAGCGGTGCGGACCGGAACGCAAAGCGGCCTTCCAGCACCTCGCCCACCGAGCCCTGGCCGAGGATCAACTCCGGCCCCACGCCGTTGAGGTCCGCGTTCTCGCGCGCGTTCTTCACCGATTGAGGGTCAATATCCACGCCCAGGGCCTGTGCCGCCCCGAGCTTCAGGGCTGCAATGGAAAGGATGCCCGAGCCGCAGCCCACATCGATCACCCGCAGCGGCGCTGCCTGCGCGGCAGCCTCCAGCAGCTCCAGGCAGAGCTGCGTGGTGGGATGCGTCCCGGTCCCGAAGGCCATGCCCGGGTCGATGCGTATCGACACCCGCCCGGGGTCGGGCGATTCCATCCAGGCGGGCACGATCACCAGCCTGCGCCCAATGGGGATGGGGCGGTAGTTCTGTTTCCAGGCTTCCATCCAGTTCTGATCGGCGATCTGCTGGTACACGGGCGGCGGCAGGGGGCGGATCTTCCCCAGGTAGTAGAGTGATTCCTCCAGCCGCTGGCGCTTCTCCTCGATATCCCTATCCATCTGCAGGTAGGCCCTCACTGTGATGGGGCCCGAGGCGGTGCCTTCGTCCTCCTCATCCAGGAACTTCACGCCCTGCTCGGTGGTGACGCCGCCGGGTGCGAAGCGCGCCAGCACATCCGCCACCGCTTCGGCGAGCTCGCCGTCCACGGTCAGCGACACCTCAAGCCAGTTCAAGCCCGCCCTCCGCCTTCAGCATATCCATGATCCTCCAGATCATTTGTTTTTCCAACAGCAGCATGACCGGGAGATCCCCTGGGGCAAAGAACCTCATCTCCGAGATCTCCAGGCTCTCGTGGAATTCCCCGTCCAGCATCCGGCACAGATAGACCAGCGAGATGTGATGTCCCACCTCGGAACTGACGGCCATGAGCATCCGCTCCACTTTGATATCCAGGCCGGTCTCTTCATGGAACTCGCGCTGCACGGCTTCCGCGGGGTCCTCTCCGTGCTCCAACCCGCCGGCCGGCAGTCCCCAGGCCAGCTTTCGATAGGTGTGCTTGAACAACAGGATGCGGGCCTGCTCATCGAGCACCACGGCCACCACTCCCACGCGGTATCGCGGCCGCACCAGGCGCGCGGCCAGGAACTGCGCCCACACCGGGACCATGCGCCAGAGCCGCAACAGGAATTTGAGGACCGCGTTCAGCATCGGAGGTCCGACCATTATAAAACAAAGCGGGCAGCCTGCGCCGCCCGCATGGGTCGTGGATTCGTTAAGGTGGGAGACTCACCCGCCGCCCAGGGCCTCATTCAGCCAGTCCAGGAAGCCCTTCTCCTGCGGCTTGACGGTCGTCCCCAGCGATTCGGCCAGCTTCTCCATCAGCTCGCGCTGTTCCTTGGTCAGCCGGGTCGGCACGGCCACGTTGATGATGACCAGCTGGTCCCCGCGGCCGCTGCGCCTCAGGTACGGAACCCCCTTGCCGTGGATCTTGATGACCTTGCCCGGCTGCGTGCCCGTGGGGATCTTCAGCTTCTCCGGGCCTTCCAGCGTGGGGACCTCGATCTCGGCTCCCAGGGCGGCCTGGGCGATATTGATATCCAGGTTGAGCAGGATATCGTTCTCGCGCCGCTTGAAGAACTTGTGCGGCTGCACGTGCAATAGAAGGAACAGGCTCCCGCTTGGTCCGCCGTTGGCGCCCGGCCCACCCTCGCCTGCCAGGCGGATCTGTGTGTCGTTGTCCACCCCCGCAGGGATCTGCACCTTCCTGTGGATCTGCTTGCGCTCCAGCCCGCCTCCCCGGCAGGTATGGCAGGGGGTGGAGATGATCTCGCCGCGCCCGTTGCAGGCCGGGCAGGTGGCTGTCTGCACCATCTGCCCGAGCAGGGTCTGGCGGATCTGGCGCACCTCGCCCTGACCGTTGCAAGTGGTACAGCGGGTGGGCGTGGTGCCTGGTTCCGCGCCGCTGCCATTGCAGGTGGAGCAGGTCTCCTCACGCTCGAACTGGATCTCCTTCTCCAGCCCGAAGACCGCCTCCTCAAAGGTGAGGGGGACCTGCATTTGCAGGTCACGGCCGCGGCGCGGGGCGCGCCGCGAGCGGCGTCCGCCGGTGGAGAACCCGAACTGGCCGAAGAGCTCCTCGAAGAGATCGCCGAAATCGGCGGTGTAATCGTGAAAGCCGCCGCCCATGTTGCCCAGGCCTTCGCGGCCAAAGCGATCATAGCGGGCGCGTTTCTCCGCATCCGAGAGCACACCGTACGCTTCGTTGATCTCCTTGAACTTCTCCTCGGCGTCCGGTTCCTTGTTCACATCCGGGTGATACTGGCGCGCCAGCTTGCGAAACGCCGACTTGATCTCATCCTCGGAGGCATTTCGACCCACACCCAGTATTTCGTAAAAATCCCGGTTCGACATGTTCCGCTTTCAGCTTCGTCTCAGGGATGGACGAATACGTTATTCCTTGACCTCGCCGTCAATGACCTCGCCCTCGTCCGTACCGGGAGCTTCGCCGGAGCCGTTTCCACCGGTCCCATCCCCGCCAGCCGCCCCGCTTGGAGCGCCTGCCGGAGCTTCATACACGCTCGCGCCGATCTTCTGGATGGCCTGCCCGAGCGCCTCGGTGGAGGATTTAATGGCCTCCAGGTCCTCGCCCTGGAGCGCCTGGCGCACCGCGGCGGTTTTTGCCTCGATATCCGTGCGGACATCCTGCGGGACCTTGTCTCCGAAATCCTTCAGGGCCTTTTCGGCGGTGTAGGCGGTGTTATCGGCATGGTTGCGCGCCTCGATCAGCTCCTTGCGCCGGCGGTCATCATCCGCATGGGACTCGGCATCCTGGCGCATGCGCTCGACTTCGCTCTCGCTCAGGCCGGAGGAGGCCGTGAGGGTGATGTGCTGCATGCGGCCCGTGGCCTTGTCCTTGGCGGTCACCTTCAGGATGCCGTTGGCATCGATATCAAAGGTTACTTCGATCTGGGGCATGCCGCGCGGTGCGGGCGGGATCCCATCCAGGATGAACTTGCCCAGGGATTTGTTGTCCAGGGCCATCGGGCGCTCGCCCTGCAGCACGTGGATCTCGACCTGGGTCTGGTTGTCGGAGGCCGTGGAGAAGACCTGGCTGCGCCGGGTGGGAATGGTGGTGTTGCGCTCGATCTGCGGGGTGGCCACACCCCCCATGGTCTCGATGGAAAGGGTCAGGGGGGTCACGTCCAGCAGGAGGATATCCTTGACCTCGCCGCCCAGCACCCCGGCCTGAATGGCCGCGCCGATGGCCACCACCTCATCCGGGTTAACGCCCTTGTGAGGCTCCTTGCCGAAGAACTGGCGCACCTTCTCCTGGATGGCGGGCATGCGGGTCATCCCGCCTACCATGACCAC
This sequence comes from uncultured Anaerolineaceae bacterium, assembly GCA_964608885.1. Classification (GTDB taxonomy): domain Bacteria; phylum Chloroflexota; class Anaerolineae; order Anaerolineales; family Villigracilaceae; genus JACPVF01. Next base: position 8,566 of record CAZSPX010000136.1, read on the forward strand.
CTCATTGATCTCCCCTGCCGTCAGGCTGGCGTCGGCCAGGGCCTGTTTGAGCGGGGCAATGGTGCGGTCGATCAGGTCGCCGGTGAGCTGCTCCAGCTTGGAGCGCGTCATGGTCATCACCAGGTGCTTGGGGCCGGTGGAATCCGCGGTGAGATAGGGCAGGTTGATCTCGGTCTGCTGTACGGTGGAGAGTTCGATCTTGGCTTTCTCCGCGGCTTCTTTTAAGCGTTGCAGCGCCTGGCGGTCGCTGTGGATATCGATTCCGCTGGACTTCTTGAATTCATCGATCAGGTAATCCATCACGCGCTGATCAAAATCGTCACCGCCCAAGTGGGTGTCGCCATCGGTG
>CAZSPX010000137.1:0-8906 GCA_964608885.1 uncultured Anaerolineaceae bacterium
CTGTCGGCATCTTCCGGGCGGTCCCAGATCAGCGCCCGCACTCCCCGGATCAGGCTTCCCCGCACGCGCGCCCACAGGTAGTTGGCCAGCAAATTGGGCATTTCAGATGGCAGTTGGGAAATGATCCGGTCGAGCAGGCTCAGAAAATCCTGGCCTTCATCATCGACGCAGTACCCCATGAGATAACTGATATAAGGGGAGGGGACGCCTGCAAAGAAGGCCGGGTTGACTTCATTGATCTTCCACAGGAAGTTCCGCCCGATGGCGGTCTCGGATTGCGCAAAGGCAACGTTTGCCCACATCATGTGGATATGGGCATTGCCCAGGTGGCTCAGGCTTTTCACCTCCGGCGGGCAGCGCGGGTCGTTGAGAATGAGCTCCTGGCAGAGCAGTTCCTCGCTGCATTTCTGTTCAAGATCTTTTAACGCCGGCCTTGGCTGGTACCCCCGGTAATGAAGCACCTTGTCCACCCGTGCGAACTTGCAGCCGGACATGAACAGCCGCCCGCAGACCATGATCTCGCGGCCTCGCAGCGAGGTATTGGCGTCCCAGATCTCCTCCTGAAATGCCCACTCTCTTCGAACGACCCATGAGCTCGGAGGCAGATAAAACCCGAGGGTTAAATGGGCCAAATTCACTTCCTTGGGAGCCTGGAAAACGGTCCGGATTCCTCTGGATGCTGGGATCATCTCAGCATAGGAGTTATATGTGAATCCCACTTCGGGGTGCTTATCCAGGAAATCAACATGCGATTTGAGCTTCTCCCTGTGGTATGTATCGTCCTGATCAAGGAAAGCGAAAATTTCCCCTTTGGCAATCCGACGACCCGTGCCTCGGGCAGTCGCCGCTCCCTCGTTCTTTTCATGGCGGATGTATTTGATCCTCGGATCATTGAGTTGCGCCATCACCTCCGGGGTGTTGTCAGGAGAATGATCGTCCACAACTATGATCTCAAAGTTCTGGTAGCTCTGATCCAGGATACTCTGGATGGCATTGGCGAGAAATTCTCCACCACCATAAGTGGGGATAATGACGCTGACGAGTGGGGCGGTCATCTGCTCTCCCATATTAGACAATGTCCGCAAATTGGAATTCCACCCGCTTGAAGAACCAGTAACCCAGGAGGAATATCAGCAGGGAAACAGCAGCAGCCGGGATCAGGTAATCACCCGGCATCCTTCCATAGATCAGCACATCCCGGTAGGCCGCAATGATCCCGGCCATTGGGTTCAGGAAATACAGCCAACGCCAATTTTCTGGCACCAGCGAAACTGGGTACAGGACAGGTGAGGCATAGAACCATACCTGTATCAGAAGCCGAAGGAGGGGATCCACATCCCGGTAGAAGACATTCATCGCGGCTGCGCCGATCCCCAGCCCAAGGATGAGCAGCAGTTGAAGGCCCAGGACCAGCACCAGAACGAGCAGCCCCGGCAGGGAGATGGGAACACGAAAGATCACCATCAGGCCCTCCAGCACCACAAATGAGATCCCAAAATCGGCCAGCCGTGCCAGCATCGCTGCGATGGGGAGGGCTTCGCGCGGGAAATAGATTTTCCCCACCAGGTTCATGTTCTGCACCAGCGACATCGCCATATCCGGAAGCGAGGTCGCAAGCAGGGTCCAGGGGACCACCGCCGCGTAGGAAAAAAGGATGTAGGGCACGCCTCCGGTGTCGACGCGCACGATCCGCGTGAACACCACCGTGAAGATCGCTACCGTGGCCACCGGCTGGACGATCGCCCAGAACCAGCCCAGCGCGGATTGCTGGTAGCGCCCGCGCAAGGTCCGGATCGTCCAGGCCCAGATCAAGTCACTCATTTTGAGGAGCTGCCGCGCGGGTGCGATCATTCCGTCCCTCCGGGCGGCACGGGGGCCATTTGCTCGCTCAGGCCGGGAACAGGTTGGACTGCGTGGCTCCAATTCCTGAATGGCTCAAATACACAGACATGCGGCTCCCGGCCGGGAGTCTGGTTCTTCACCTCGAACCAATCCGAAGCCCCGTATGCAAATCCATTCGCATCCTGTTCATCCATCAACCAGGAAATGGCATAGTACATGCCGCCAAACAGCTGCAGGGGTTCGATCCTTACGGAGAGGTAGCCGCTTCCTTTTCGCAAGCCAAACGAAAAACCATCCAGGTGGGTCCGCATCATGCATACCCTGAGGCCGTCCGAGCGGTGCAGGGCAACCAGAGCATTGGCCTTCCCCATGTCCCGGTAGGCTGTGTAATGTACCCGGACTTCAGCCGGTTGATTCCCGTAGGTCTCGGTGAGGGGCCTTCCCGTCGCATCCAGCACTTCAATGCGGGTGATCTCCGCTCCTCCACCATACGCGTCTGCCGCCTGGTCGCCCTGGCGCAGCTTTTCAGTCCGGCGCTTCTCAAGTGACCGGTTATAAAGATCGATCACCTGGCCGGTGGTCCCGGCATGCTGCACCTGCCCGTGCTCGATGTGGATACCCCTCTCGCAGACCGCCCGTACCAGGCCCATGTCATGGGATACGAAGATCAGGCTCGTCCCCTGCGCCAGCAGCTTCTTGATCCGCTCGATGCATTTCAGGCGGAAGGAAGCATCCCCCACGGCCAGCACCTCATCCACCAGCAGGATGTCCGGCTCGATGCAGGAGGCCACCGCGAACCCCAGCCGGACGGTCATTCCGGAGGAATAGCGTTTTACCGGGGTATCGATGAATTCCTCGATCTCGGCAAAAGACACGATCTCATCAAAGCGCCTCTGGATCTCCTGCCGCGGCAGCCCCAGGATCGTTCCGTTCAGGTAGATATTTTCGCGCCCGGTCAGGTCGGGATGAAATCCGGCCCCCAGCTCAATGAGGGCTGAAAGCTTCCCATTGACTTCGACATTTCCAGAGGTCGGCTGGGTGATCTTCGCCAGCAGCTTCAGGATCGTGGATTTCCCTGCTCCGTTCGGACCGATCAGCGCCAGGGACTGCCCTTGCTGCAGCTCAAAGCTGACATTTTTCAACGCCCAATGGTGTCTCCGGTCGACGGACTCTCGATCGCGCCGGATGAGCCGCCGGATCTGCTGCGTAATGACAGCGGGCAGGCTTGTCCGGGTCAGGCCAAGGGAATAGCGCTTGGATACATCTGAAAATCGTATGACGGTCTGCATGGGATTGGGCCGGTATCTCTTGTAAGGTTGTAGGGTTGGAAATTATGCTTCACGGTGGGCCGGAAAAATGCCGTTTCGGGAAAAATGGGGACTGGGTGAGATTTCCCCCTCAGGCCGGGGCCGGGCTATTCGTGATGGTTGGGAAGGAAGTGGAACACCGCCAGCACTCCGACCACGATAAGAATGACGGGCAGGATCCCCGCGATCAGCGGAAAGGCCGGGTTGGTCTGCCAGTTTGATGGCGAAGAGCCTTCCAGCATATCCTGTGGAAGCCGGGTCGGTGTTTCCACAGCATACACAGGGGTGGGCGTCGGTGCGGCCGCGGTGTTCAGCGAGGGCGTTGCCAGGGGGACGACGGGCAGCTCAGGCGCATCCAGGATCGAATAGGAGAACCAGATCCCGTGTTTTCCGGCGCCCGGATCCTCCCGCCACGTGACCAGCAGGACATTTCCCTGGCTCATCACTGCATGAAGATCATGGGGTGTGTATGTGGTTACAAAGCGCTCCGGGTTGGTCCAGGTTCCTGCCTTGAAGGCGCTGTGCCACACACCGGCGATCGCCGAATATGTCCCCTGGTCGGTTGCCTCCTCGATGCGCTGGATGAACAAGGCATGCGGGATTCCTGCGCTGTCCAATACCAGCGCATGCTCGCCGCTGCGCCCCAGGTGATACGGGAACGGCACCGCCGGGCTGCTCCAGCTTTTTCCATCATCGTTGGAAAGAAACACCTGCTGGACAGGCCTTCCCGGTTTCACAGGCCGGTCGGTAAAGGGATTGCCGCTGTTATACATGATCACGATCTGCTTGCCCGTATCGACGATGGCCGGGAAGGAGGGACCAAAATAATCCTGGATATTGATCTGCTGGTCGAGTTGGAGGGGATTGCTCCAGGCCTCCTCCTGAATATCATAATCTGCGTAATAGAGCAGCTTGTCCACGCCCAGCGAGGTCACAACACTCCAGGCTGCCCGGATCTGTCCGTGGGAGGCGGGTGTCAGGCGGAGTGTGTTTGCCACCAAGTCAGAATCATAGGTCAGATACAGGGGTGCGGGGCGTGTCCAGGTATCACCGGAATCCGAGGACTCCATGCCATATACACCTGTGCCATCGATGTTCGCACTGAAGATCACCGCGAGATGTCCTTGCTCGTCTCCGCTGATGGCAGCCATATCCAATGCCATCGGGCCGCCAAGCATGATTGGAAGCGCCCATGCCCCGGCGGAAGCCGCATCTTCGATCGGAGCATAGGTATAGTAGATCGCCGGGTAATCATTCAATCTGAATTGCACCAGCATGTGCACCACGTCGGAGGCATCCAGGAACACGCCGAGCAGTGCGGCGTCGCCTTCAGGGGCCAGCAGGATATCCACGGGCCGTGTCCAACCCCCCTTTACGGTCCACTGGCGGTACACAATGGCGCGTCTCCGACCTTTATTCTCCACCCACTGGCTGGCAAAGGCATGCACGGTCCGGTTGTGGTCCGCCACGAGCAGGGGAGGGAACGTATCCTCCAGGTAGCCGGGAACACGGGCATCCGGAGCCCATCCCATGGAGATATCCGCCCTGGCAGGCTCGAACGAGGGTCCTGCCAGGAGCAGGCACAGGATAAGGGTCGCGGCAAGACGGGTCAGGATCTTCATTTCTTGGCAGAGGCGGGACGCCCGCGGATCAGGAGCACAGCGGTCACGAGCAGCACCGCCCCAATAATGCCCATTCCCACCAGGTTCCTCTGTGTGGAACTGGTGGGGGTATTATCATCATATAGAACAGCCGGGTCCACCGCCTGGGTGGGCTGAAGCATCGGGACCGGGCTCGCGGTGGGGGGGATATCCGGAGTGGGGATGACCACTGCCGTAGCGCTTCCCTGTTCAACTTTTTCACCCAGGTAGCGGCTGAAGGCCAGGATCTCCTCCTGCACCTGGTTCTCGGTATCTGAATAACTTGTCGAGACCAGGGCCAGCAGGGTCCCTGCGGAGGTGATCCCCGAGGCTGCAGAATAGTGAATGCCCTCGCCGCGGATGCTCAGGTTCCGGTCAGACGCGAACGCCCAGTTTGAGCCGTCCCAGACCCAGTCCTGCAGCGTCAGGTCGTCCTGTTTGATCGAGACCGCCCCGCTGCTCTTCAGCAGTTGAATGAAATGGATCTTCCCGGAGACATCCCTGGAAGCCGTGACCGGGGTCGGGTCATTGTTGACCCCTGTAATGCTGAACGGCCTGCTCCAGGTCTTGCCCCCGTCCCGCGAGATCTGGGATAGGTTCGCATACACCAATCCGTCATATTCCTGCCACAAAACGTGCACGGTTTGCCGGCCATACGTGATGGTTTCGCTCCAGTGGACATCCCCCTCGCTGATGATCTGGGGTTGGCTCCAGGTGACGCCGCCATCCAGGGAGTGGCTGTAGAACAAGCCCAGCGATTGGCCGGATCTGGCTGAGCTGCGCTGGAAGGTGATATGCAGTTCGCCGTTCTGGTCGAGTCCGATTTCCGGGTTATCCACCTCATCCCACTTCACCGCCACCGCATCGAAGACGTTCACCGGGGCAGACCAGGTCTGGCCGCTGTCCGTGGACTGCACCACGTAAATGCCCCGCTGCTCGTTGAGCGGGACTGCGTAAGTCACCACGATCCTTCCGGAGCCGTCCACCACCATATCCGGGGAAGCGATCAGGTTCGAAGGCGAGGGCAGCCCCACGGGAGCGGCCCATTCCGAGGATAGGCTCGCCTTGCCCAGGTTCACCCAGCTGAAGAGAAGCTCCCCCCGGCTCCCGTCGACCCAGCTCAACAGCAGTTTCTCCTGCCGGTCGACCGCCAGTGCCAGGCTCTCCGGAGCGCTATCCAGTCCGGAGATCACTGCATCGGGGCGGGTCCACTCGCTGCCGTTCCATTGTGCATATTCGATCGTATTCACCGGGCTGCCATCGCTGGAGATCAGGGTCCGCGCCCAGACGGAATGAAAAACGCCCTGCAGATCGGTGACAGAAGTCAGGGATTGTATCTGTGCGGAATCTCCAGCGATCAGCGCTGGAGCGCTCCAGGCTTCCAGCGGAGAGAACCAGCTCTTCACAGGCTGAAGCGACCGCGACAGGAACCAGACATCGCCGCCGGCTCCCTGGTCGCAGCCCACTACATACAGGCGGTCCAGGTGGATGAGATCGTTCCGGCATCCGAATAGGATGGCATCATAGGTCAGCGGATTTGTCAGGGTGGGAAGGCGCGCCTGGCTCTGGGCATCGCTCCAGCGAGATCCATCCCAGGCCATCAGCCCCGGGTCTCCCTGGCCGGTCATCTGGAGCACCATGTAATCATCCCCGGCGCTGATGAATCGCGACTTGTCCGGGCAATCCGTGGATGCACCCGGGATGACTGTGATCTCACCCCAGGTCTTTCCCCGGTCGGTGGACCACTGGCTGGATACCGAGCACTTTCCCGATCCGGGCTCGCCGATCTGCCAGATCAGCAGGAGATGGTCTCCTGAGGCAGCCACGTTGAGGTTGAATGGAGAGCCCACTCCTCCCGTATCCTGGGGCCCTTTGATCTCCTGTGCTTCCCCCCATGTCACGCCGCTGTCCTCCGAGCCAGCCATGAAAACGCGCTTTTGTGAGCGGTTATCCCAGGTCACGTAGACCCCCTGCAGGGGCTCGGTATTCGTGACGGCGATCCGCAGAAAGGCATCGCTGGCCTTGGTGGAACGGAAATATTCGGAGGCATACAGGTCGATCGAGTTCGACCACCCTGCCCCGCCGGGCGCGGTGCGCATGTAATAAATACCGGCCGGGTTGCTCAGCCCGCTCGCATTATGGATATAGGCCAACTGCAGCGCCCCCCGCGAATCCAGGATGACGTCGTAATCCAACACATCGCTCGCCAGCCGGCGGTTGGTCTGCCAGCTTTTCTCATCGATAATATTGGCCGGGGTGGTCTGCCCGTAGAAGAGGCTGCCGTCCCTGTCGAGCCAGAAAATATGGATGGCTCCGGTGGGATCACTGATGAACCTGGGCATGGGTCCCTTTATATTGAACGGGAAGGAGGCTGTGCGGGGTGTCTCCCAGGTGGCGCCGTCATCCGTGCTCCGGCTGTATTTGTACCGCCTGTCATCATCCGTCCAGATCGTATGCAGGGTTCCCTGAAAGTCAATGAACAGGATCGGGTCCTTTGCCAGGCCGGACAGGGAGAGGTTGACCGGTTCGGTCCAATCCACTCCCTGCTGCGCCATCCCGGCAGAAACCGGTCCGAAGAGCAGGCTCATGAGGATCAGGGCGCTCGAGAATACGAGGCTGAGGGGTTTGTAATTCTTCATTTTCATGACCATTTTTAGGGTTGAGAGGAGGCCGCTTCCAATGACTGCAGCGCCGCAGCCGCATACGCGGACAGGTCCGGACGCCCCTGGGTCCCCCACCACCAGACATATGCATCCAGTTCTTCCCGGGCCTCAGGGAGGCTCGCTAACAGTTCCTTCGCCCTGGGCAGGTCCCCCTGCCAGACCAGGCAAAAACCCAGGGACTTTAGGACCCCGCGGTGATCGGGCGCCTGCCGGTTGGCCTCGGAAAGATAGGTCGAGCCGGATATAAAATCCTGGCGCAGCATCGAGATCATTCCCAGCCGCTGGTTGGCCGTCCGGTTGCCAGGATCCAATTCCACGGCAGCTTGCAGCGCCCGCTCCGCTTCCCCCATACGTCCGGCCACTTCGGGTCCCACCCATCCGCCGCCCGGAAATACCTCCAGGTCCACCCGCGCCATCTTCACCGCGCCCAGGTTTGCATACCATGCCGCCAGGCTCTTCCGGGGATTGGAGAGCAGCACCAGGGCAATGACGATCACTGCGGCCCCTGCCGCTTTCAGGTTGAACGCTCCCTGGCGGATATTTTCTTCCTCTTTCAGGGGAACAACCGCCATGGAGAAGGCCGGCAGGATCAGCGCCAGCGCTGTTCCATCGCCGTTGTACAGGTAATCATCCACCAGGCCGTGGAGCGTGGCAACCGTCAGCGCGAACAGGATCGCCCATGCGAACAGCCGCCGCTCCTGCCCTTTTTGAGCCAATGATCTGGCTGTTCTCCAGATGGAGGCAAGATACAGGAGCAGAAAAGCCGCGCCTCCGAAAAGCCCCTGCTCAAGAGAGACATCCAGGAACAGGTTGTGACTGTTCGGTACGTTGAAGTAGGGGATGTTCAGGATGTAGCGCGAGTACAGCCCCGGGAACGAACCCAGCCCCCCGCCAGTGAACGGGTAATCCTGGACCAGGAAGAGGCTGCGCGCGAAGAGCTCCTCGCGGCTGCCATTCCCGAAATGATAGTTCTCCGCAACCGTACCCTTGCTGGCGGGGCCCAGGTACAGGAAAGCCGTGATCATGCCCAGGTAGACCAGCACGAGCAGGGGGAAAACACTTTGGACATTGAGCCCGCCTCGGGATGCGGCGGCCTGGATCAGCTTCCAGAGTACCCACACGCCCAGCCCCCCGGCCGCCGCCATGAGCGCCCCGCGCGAGGTGGTCATGATCAGCGCAAGCATCAGGATGCCCGAAACCACCGCAGCTGGGACCAGGTACAACCACCGAGGCAGGTTTCCTGATCTGCCCCAGACCCGGAGTGGAAGGATCACAAATGGCGCCGTGATGGCCGCCAGTCCGCCCACGTAGTTCGGGTGGATCGCCATCCATCCCGTTCGGGGGCGGATGCTCATCAGCCAGCGGCCGATCTGGTTCACCACTTCCAGCTTGCGCGGCGCTGCCGCAAAATCATAGGAAAGGAAGTAATTCACCGAGACGCCCAGGCCGATCAG
>CAZSPX010000138.1:0-2497 GCA_964608885.1 uncultured Anaerolineaceae bacterium
AACCAGCCCTCATTATACAGAACATGTGTTCTATTGTCAAGCCCCCAGCAGCCACTCCCGCGCCGCCTCGATCTGCTCCCCGTCGCCGATCAGGCCGATCCGGTCATCCGGCTGGAACTCCGTCACCGACTTGGGGTTGGCGATGAGCTGCCCTTCCCGGATCAGCGCGATGACCGAGGCCCCGGTGCGCGAGCGGATGTCGGCCTCGCGCAGGCTGCGCCCGGTCAGCGGGCTGCCCTCCCCCAGCTGCAGCCAGGTGATCTCGATGCTGTCCGCCGCGATCAGCAGGTCATGCAGGGAGCGGTGCTCATCGGTGGAGGAGATCTTGATGTCGTAGCCGTCGCGCCGCACGGCCTCGGCGTACTCGTGCACCTCGCGCAGGGGATATCCGAGCTGCAGCAGGGTGTGGTGGATGATCTCCAACCCGCCCTCGAACTCCGGCTGAACGATATGGTTCGCGCCGAGGCGGCGCAGGTGCTCGAGGCTCTCCGCAGAGGCGGCGCGCACGATCAGCGGCAGATCCGGGTTGATATCCCGGGCTGCCGCGGCGATCATGAAGCTGGCCGTGTCCTCAGGGACGGTGACGACCAGGGCGCGCGCCCGCTCCAGCCCGGCGTGCGTGATCACCTCCGAGTTGGAAGGGTCGCCATACAGCGTGGCAATGTGTTTTCCGTTCAGGGTCTCGATGCGCTCCATGTCGGCCTCGATCACCAGCAGGGGCACATCCAGCGATTGCAGCACGTCCACCAGGTGTTCGCCCACCCGCCCGTAGCCCACGATCACCACATGGCCCGCCAGCTGCTCCACGTTGATCTCGGGCAGCGGCCTGTTGGCTTCCAGCCTGCGCCAGAAGCCGGGGGCCTTTTGCAGGAAGCGCTCGAGGCCCGGCAGCAGCCGGTACATGAAGGGATTCACGGTGATGGAGATCAGCGAGGCCGCCAGGATCAGGGAGTACTCGTCCGGGTGCAGCAGGCCGAGCGAGACGCCTCCCTGCCCCAGGATGAAGGAGAACTCGCCCACCTGGGCCAGCCCCACCGCGATGACGAGGAAGGTGCGCGCCGGGCGCGGGAAGAACAGCCCCATCAGCAGCACGATGACGAACTTGCCCGCCACCACCAGCAGCGTCAGCAGGCCCACCTGCCCGATGTTCTGCCACAGGAACAGCGGGTTGACCAGCATCCCCACCGAGACGAAGAACAGCACCGAGAAGGCCTCGCGGAAGGCGAACACGTCCGCGCCCACCTGGTGGCTGAGGTGCGACTGGCTGATGATGGCCCCCGCCACGAACGCGCCCAGCGCCAGCGAGACGCCGAACAGCTCGGAGGCGCCCATGGCGATGCCCAGCGTGATGGCCAGGATGGCCAGGATGAACAGCTCGCGCGAGCGGGTGCGCGCCGTGCGCTCCAGCAGCCACGGGATGAGCCTCACGCCGCCGAAGAACATGAGCGCCACAAAGGCCGCGGCCTTGAGAAGCGTGATCGCCAGCGCCCCCCAGTCGAAGCCTCCCGGGCCGGGAGCCAGCGCCGGCATCAGCACCAGGATCAGCACCGAAAGGATGTCCTCCATCACGAGCCAGCCCACCGCCGCCTGCCCGTGCGAGGTGTTGAGCAGCGAGTTGTCCATCAGCCCGCGCAGCAGCACCACCGTGCTGGCCACCGAGATGGCCAGCCCCAGCACGATCCCGGCAGCCGCATCCCAGCCCCATAACTGCGTCAGCGCGAAGCCGGCCAGCGTGGCGAGGGCCGTCTGCACCAGCGCGCCGGGGATGGCGATATCGCGCACGCGCCACAGGTCCGCAAAGGAAAAGTGCAGCCCCACGCCGAACATCAGGAAGATGACGCCCAGCTCGGCAAGCTGCTGGATGGTGTGAATATCCCCCACGAATCCCGGCGTGAACGGGCCGATGGCGATGCCGGTCAGCAGGTAGCCCACGATGGTGGGCAGGCCCACGCGGCGCGCCAGCACTCCGCCAAGGAAGGCGACCACAAGCGCCAGGGTGATATTGATCAAGAGAGGCAGGTCATGCATAAAGGCTTGTCTCCTTGTGAGATGTGATCATACAGACACCATCTTGAAATTCACCTGCCTCTTCCCTATACTGGGATGAACCCATCCCATCCCAACCCGGGAGGAAGAATGAGCGTCACCCCCCACCGCGATCTCAACGACAGGGAATTCACCCTTTGGCTGGCCGAGGCTGTGGAGCACATCGATCACCTGCTGGTCAGCATCCGCGTGCTGCTGATCGTGCAGATCATCGTCATTGTGCTGCTGTGGTTCTTCAGATGATGTAGAGCAGATTGAAATCCAATTGCAAGCTTGCGCGGCGCAATTGCATTATACAATGAGGCTGCGATCCAACGACGCCGAACATGGGGAGAAATATCATGGACCTGTACCAGCTCATCTATGCACTTTGCGCCGCGGCCAGCGCCGTCTCGGGAGGCGTCATCCTGCTCGGGATGGCGGCCTTCGTCATCAAGCGCGCCTTCCTGAC
>CAZSPX010000138.1:2597-8802 GCA_964608885.1 uncultured Anaerolineaceae bacterium
TCTCCTCGCGCGCTGCCCCTTGGATAGATAATCCACGGGCAGGGCCGCGCCGTATTTGGGGATGGCCCGGTCATAGTACCAGGTGGACAACCGGTGCGGCTTGTGGTCGTTGGAGAGCTTGTCGAAATCCTCATACTCCATGCTTAAAAAGCCGTAGATCTCCTCCAGCAGGTCGTCGATCATGTACGCGCTGACCTCCTGGTTCCTCTCCCTTGACCACTTTTCCGCCGCGCCCTGCTTGCCGCGGTTCTCGGCGATCAGCCGGGTGCAATAATATTCCACCGGGTGCAGCGGGCAGCGTGACTCCGGGTCCGCGGCCAGAATGTCCAACGTGACAAAGGCGCTGTGGATGATCAGGTTGCCCTTCATCACCTGGCGCAGGTTGTCCAGAAAGTCATCCTCCTTCACGCCGGTCGGCCCCCACAGGGTGGAGGCGCCTGCCATGCGCAGGAGCTGCATGTCGCCGGAATTGGGGAAGCGTCCCTTGCAGGTATAAAGCACCAGCTTGATATCCCGCCCGTAGTCCTGATAAATGCGCAGCAGCAGGTTGGAGCCCGCCCAGGGGTCATCCTCCCGGCCCTTCTCCTCCGGCAGGCTCATATCCGACATGACCATGGAGTACATATTCTCCTTGTCGCCCGCCTTCTTTTCGTCCAGCAGCTGCAGGGCCTGCTGCACGGTCTCGGCGCGGTCGATCTCGAACGTCCCCATCGCCTCGACCATCGACCGGATGCCCCGGTACTGGACGGGCTGATCTTCCACGACCAGAATGCGCTTATTGATCATACGGATGATTCCTTTCTGAGAAGGTCGGCAGGATCGGGAAGCGGACGATCAGGCAGCGCCCGTGGTTCTGCCACTCGTGCGCGGCCAGCATCATGGTCCGGGCGATATCGAGCCGGTTGTAGATGCCGTGCTTGCTGCGGGGCTGCTCGGGGTTGTCGCAGTTCCAGGGCTGGCCGTTGCTCTCCACCGTCAGGATGATCTCGCTCTCCTCCTGCTCCACGGTGATGTTCACCCAGCCGGCCTTGCCGGCCCGCATGGCGTTATTGGCGGCCTCCACCGCAATGCTGTGGATGGCCAGCCTGAACTTGACCGGCAGCTCGGTGGAAAGGCGCGGGGGATAGATGCGCCAGTCGAAGTCGCTTTCGGGGTAGCGCACCTTCATCTGCCCGTCCACAACCGCAAAGGCGTAGTTCAGTCCCTGCTCGAGCTGCGTGCGCAGGTCCACGATCGTTTTGAACGAGACGCTGTTGATCTCCGAGATATGCTCGTTCAGGGTTTTCTCCAGCGTCTCCAGCCTGTCCTGCGCGATCCGGTCCATGCCCAGCTGCTGGGCTTCCTTCACCTTCTGGGTGATCTTCAGCAGGTCGCCGCCGGTGTTGATCGATCTCCCCAGGATGTCGTGCAGCACCATCATGTCGCGCTCGAAGCCCTTTCCGGTCTCATCCTTCCTGCGCATCGTTTCGAGGTAGGGGATGATCGTCTGCAGGAAGGTGTTGAGCATCAGCCGGTCGGTGGGGCTGAAGGTCATCCTGTCGCGGTAGTTCAGGAACAGCGCGCCGATGCGGTGCTCCTTGGTGCCCACCGGCAGGAAGGCCGTGGAGCGGATGTCCTCGCGCAGGATAAAGTAATCCTTGCCGCTGGCGCTGCCCGTCTGCCCGGGAAACAGTTCGGGGTTGGTGCGGGAATCCTTCTCGAACACCACGTTCCATGCCGAGACCAGCTTGACCGGCGGCGGGTTCCGGCGCTGGAAGCCCTCCTCCAGCGCCCTCGGAAACCATGCCCCGCGCTGGAACGGCACCGGGATGGGCACCCCGTTCCCGTAGCCCAGCCGGTAATAGATGACCACATCCACATCCAACTGCTCGCGGGCGAAGGGGGCAATATAGTCGAAGACCTCCTCCTCCTGCGAGGCCAGCTCCAGGCGGTCGCGCAGCGCCTCCAGTTCCCTCAGGAAATCCTTCAACTGCTCATTGACCATGAGCGCCGAGAAGGCTGTGGCCAGCGCGCCGAGGTAGTCCTTGTCCTCCTGGCTGATCCCCTCGACGGAGTCCTTCTGCAGGTCCACAAAGCCGAGGATGCGGCCCTGCGGCCCGTCGATGATCGGGATGACCAGCTCGCTGCGGGTGTTCTCAAGCGCCGGCACATTCTGCAGCCGGTAATATTCCGTGCAATTTTCGCCCAGGGTGTCCTCGCACGAGACCGGGGCGCGTTTCTCGCAAGCCCTTTTGATCAGCCCTCTCGTCAGGGGCCAGCTCACCTTCCCCAGCCCGGGGACCACGGTGGCAACCGGGCGCACGTATTTGGGCGGACGGATGGCCTCCACATCGGCATCCTCCTGTGCCTCCAGCCCTTCCTCCTCGCGGTTCCGCTCCGCAGAGTCCGGTTCGGGCCGGAAGACCTCCAGGATGGAAAGGTGTTCGAGCTGCAGGTGCGCGCTCAGGTCCTCGACCTTCTGCTGGAGCATGCCCAGGTCTGCGCTGTCGCTCCCGCCCCAGGCGATGATCTCGCGATAGGCGCTGAAGCGGTTCTTGTAAAAGGTCCAGCTGCGGGTGAAGACGATGATCACCATCAGCAGCGCCACCAGCCAGAAGGCCGAGGCCAGGCTGGTGCGGATATCCGGCTCCGGCGTCAGCAGGAACGGCGCAATGGCCGCGATGACAGCCAGGAGCGCATAAGGGATCAGGATCTTGGGGAAGACCGGGCTGTACCGGAACAGCCGCACGAGGAAATACAGCGGAAAGGCCAGCAGCGGCCAGAGAGCTACCGGACCGGCCGGTCCCATGCCCCGGATCATCAGCAAATAGATCGCGATGGGCAGCGCCATGCCCCCCAGGTTCCAGATCTGGTACCAGCGGTCCGGCTCCCGTTTCGTGTACTTATCCAGCATCCGCCGGTCGATGAGCGCATAGCTCACCAGCAGCAGGATGCTGAAGACCGCCAGGCCGGGATGCTCCTCCCAGCCAATGGAGATCACCGCCGCGGAGCCCAGGATGAAGATGCTCAGGGCGCTGAGCTGCCAGCGGCGCTGGAACAGGCCCAGGTTGGGAGTATTGCGGGGCACATCCAGATACGATCCACGATCAGAGGCAAAGTTTTCTTTCATCTCCCATTCCTTGGTTGCGTACAGGATACATCGCCCCGGAGGTTTAGACAACCTCGCAGCGAGGGAAAATACTGTAAAAAAGACCCCACCCTAAAGTTGTCCCGCCCAACAAATTCCCACCCCTCAAGGTCAGGATTGCCTCTCTCTGCCCTTGTTCCCTTCTTCATTGCACCCGGATGTGATTCTATCATGTGAACAAAGACACGAACAAACGCCAGTCCCCGCAGCCAAAAAGGAGGTCCACATGCCCACCAAACGCAGTGCAAAAAGGCCCCGGCGCCGCACCCTCAAAGGCTGGAAACCGGACAGCTCACTCATCCCGCTCATGCTGCGCTGGCTCCTGCTCCTGGCCTGGCTCCTGCTGATCGTCACCTCCCGCGATGAACTTCAGGACAAAGCCATCCAGGTCGTGACCATCCTGATGGAGATGCTGACCCTCAGCGCCTGCAAAGCCTGGCCCTGCTGACCTGAAAAGACCGGCACGTCTGAAAGGAGGCTGCGATGTTCAACTCGATTTGGGATCTCTGGCCCTGGATCTCGCTGGGCATCTTCACCCTGCTGGTCAAGTGGTTCTACCGGATGACGCACGGGCAGGTGTACATGCCCCTGGGCGATCAGAGCTCGGTGCGCCCGGCCTCGGACGGGATCGGCTTCATGCTGATGATCTCCCTGGTCCTCGGCGCGGCGGTCTGCGTGCTGATCGATAACGGCTTCTAAACGCAAAACAGGCCGGGGCGGCGAATGTACCCCCGCCCCGGCCGCTCAAAAATGGGTATACTAGCCTCACTTTAGCGGTAGGAGCTTCCCATGCAGCACATCCATACGGTCATTATCGGCGGGGGACAGGCCGGACTGGCGGCCAGTTATCACCTTTTGCAGCGCGGCATCGAGCACGTCATCCTCGAGAAGTCGGACCGGGCGGCGGGCGCCTGGCGCGAGCAGCGCTGGGATTCGTTCGCGCTGAACTCTCCCAACTGGGCCAGCGCCATGCCCGGCGTCCCCTACACCGGGGATGATCCCGAAGGCCTGCTCCCGCGCCTCCAGGTGGTCGCGTATTTCGAGGAGTATGTGAAGAGGTTCCCCTTCCCCCTCAATTATCGCGTTTGCGTCACGGCGGTCGAGCCGCGGGAGGAAGGCGGCTGGCAGGTGGTGACCGATTCCGGCACATGGCACGCGGAGAACGTCATTGTGGCCACCGGCCTCTTCCAGCGGCCGCGTCTCCCCGAGTTCGCCGCGCAGCTCTCCCCGAAGATCACCCAGGTCCACTCCAGCCAGTACCGCAGCCCCGCCGCCCTTCCGGAGGGTGCCGTGCTGGTGGTCGGATCGGCGCAGTCGGGCGTCCAGATCGCCGAGGACCTGCACCTCGCCGGGCGCCGGGTGTACCTCTCCACAGGGATGGCGGGACGCGCGCCGCGCCGCTACCGCGGCCGGGATGCCTTCACCTGGCTGAAGGCCATCGGCTTCTTTGACCGCACACCCGACATGCTGCCCTCCCCGCGTGCCCGCTTCGCAGGCAACCCGCAGATCTCCAACCGCAAAGACGGCCCCCCGATCAACCTGCACTACTTCGCGCGCGTGGGGATGCAGCTCCTCGGCCGCCTCACCGGCGGCATGGGGGAGCGCATCTCCCTGGCCGATGACCTGCCCGCCAACCTGGCCCGCGCCGACCAGGTCGAGACGGAGCTGGTCACGCTGATGGACAAATACATCGCCGCCAGCGGCATCGACGCGCCCGAGGAGCATCTGCCTGAATACAAGGACGGCTACGCTGTGGAGCCGGTCCGCGAGCTGGATCTGGCCGCGAGCGGCATCCGCACCATCCTCTGGTCGCAGGGCTACGGCTTTGACTTCTCGATGGTAAAGGTCCCGGTCACGGACGAGTTCGGCTACCCCATTGCCCCGCGCGGCGTGACGAAGCATCCCGGCCTGTACTTCATGGGGCTGCCCTGGCTGAGCAAGTTCCAGTCCGGTCTGCTGTGCGGCCTGGACGAAGACGCAGCGTATCTCGCGGAGAAGATCGCAGGATAAACATGTCGTTCCCTCTCCGCTTCGCTTCGGGGACAGTGTGCGAGGAGGGTAAGGGAATGTCCGGTTTTCTTCGGACATTCCCGCCCGACGTGGCAACCCCCTCGTCCCCCGCATGTCGTTGCGAGGCTTGCCGGTTCCGCCTGGAACCGGCGGGCCGTTCGCGAAGCATCCCATAGGGAGGCAACCCCCTGACAACTGAGGAGATTGCTTCGCGCCGGGGTCGTGCAAATGCACGGCCCCGGCGCTCGCAACGACATTAAATCCCCAACATCCTCCCCAGCCACTCCATCCGGTCGCGGCCGGCTGCCTCGTTCAAATGGTGCCCGGCCTCGTAATAACGCGCCTCCTTGGGCGCATGCGCCGCCTCGAAGAATGCCTCCGCGCGCTCGCGCGGCACGTGCGGATCGTCCATCCCGAACTGGAAGAGCAGCGGAGCGGGCGCCAACCCCGCCACGCGCGTGATCGGGTCGAGCGGGGCGAACTCGCGCAGGAAGGCCTCGCGGGCCTCCCCCTCCAGCGGCGGGCCGTACAGGAACCAGTCCGGGAAGCGCGGCGTGGCCGCCATGATGACGTAGTGCGTGGGCCGGCGGTCCAGGTCCCCTGCCAGCACCCCGTACATCCCGCCGAAATCATGTCCCACGAGCGCGAAGCGTGAGAGGTCCGCACCCGGCTGCGCGGCCAGGAAGTCTATGAAGCGCCGCTCGTTGACCACCTCCTCCACTGAGAGCCGCATATCCTCCGCCTGCGTCCGCTTGGTGAAGTAGTCCGGGTCAGACCACATCGTCTCCACCGTCAGGCAGATCGCGCCGCGGGAGGCTAATGTGCGTGCCTCCTCCACGAACTGCGAGCGGTTGGAATCGGGCGAGGACGGCTCGTACCAGTGGAGGAAGAGGACGAGCGGCAGGTTCTCCCCCTGCGCCGGGCGGAACAGCTCGGCAGTGCGGCGGTATCCGAACGGGGTGTCGATGACCAGCAGCGAGCGCTCGAGGCCCTGCTCCTCGCGGCGGCGACTCACGCGGACCTCCGCGGCGGTCAATACGGGATACTCGTCAAGGTTCGCTTGCATAA
>CAZSPX010000139.1:0-8633 GCA_964608885.1 uncultured Anaerolineaceae bacterium
CGCGTGACCTTTCACTTTATCTCCCCAGCTGGCGAGAAGAACCTCAACCTGCTGGTGACCGATTATCAGAACCTGCCTCCAGCCCTGAGCGACAGCCAGCTCTTCACAACCCTGTTCCCAAATTGACCTGCTCCCGGGTGGCAAAGTGCCTCTTGACATTCGACTTTACTTGTTATATACTATGTTTAGTAAATACTAAACATAGTATATAAAATGAACACAGAAACCCAACTCACCCACATTCGCCAGGACTTCATCGAAGGCCTCAGCCAGATCAGCCACTTCTGGGGTTTCCCCAAGGGGATGGGCGCCATCTTCGCGGTCCTCTACCTTTCCCCGTCGCCCTTATCCCTGGATGAGCTGGTCCGCGAGACCGGCCTGACCAAGGGCGCCATCAGCACCGAGGTCCGCACCCTGGCGCGCATGGGGCTGGTGCACCGCTCCACGCGGCTGGGCGACCGCAAGGATTACTACGAAGCGGAAACGGACTTTTATGTTGCCATCCGCTCCATCCTGAAGGAGCGCCAGAACAGTGAGTTTGACCGCGCCGTCGGCTCGGTCAAACAAACCCTCCAACAATTGAAAGCCGCAGTTCCTCCCCCAGGGACGGAGGCGCGGGAACAGTGGGAGTTCACCCGGCAGCGGGTGGAGGCCCTCAATGAGTTCTTCAACGCGATCGACAGTCTGACCCGTGCAGTGACCCGGCTGGAAAGCTTGGGTTTTAAAAATATCCAAAAGATATTGGGAGTTTTGAAATGAAATACGCAGTTACCGGCGCCTTCAGTTACTCAGGCAAATACATCACCCGCAGACTCCTGGACCGCGGCGGGCAGGTCATCACGCTCACCGGTCACCCGGAGCGCCCCGACCCCTTCGAAGGCCGTGTTCCAGTCTTCCCGCTGGACTTCACCGATGAGCCCTCGCTGGTCAGGTCCCTGAGCGGAGTGGATACCTTCATCAATACCTACTGGGTCCGGTTCGACCGGGCCGGCAATACCCAGCCAGCCGCAGTGGAGAACACCCGGCGGCTGGTGCGTGCCGCCGCGCGGGCGGGCGTGAAGCGTATCGTACACATCAGCATCACAAAGCCCTCGGCCGAATCGCCCCTGCCCTATTTCTGGGGCAAGGCCGCCAACGAACAGACCGTGATCGAGTCAGGCATGAGCTACGCCATCCTGCGCCCAACCGTTCTGTTTGGCAAGGAGGATATCCTGATCAACAATATTGCCTGGCTGCTGCGGCACTTCCCCTTCTTTGCGCTCCCCGGGGATGGCAGCTACCGCTTGCAGCCCGTCTATGTGGACGACCTGGCCGCGCTTGCGGTCGAAGCCGCGGGCCGGGACGATAACCTCATCTGGGATGCCGTGGGGCCTGAGGATTTTACCTTCCGCGGGCTTGTGGAGTGTATCGGACAGACCATCGGCCATTCCCGTCCGCTGATCCAGGTCCCGCCGAGGCTGGCTTTACGGACTGCCCAATTCCTCAGCCTCTTCCTGAGCGATGTGCTGCTCACCCCCGAGGAGGTGGACGGCCTCATGGCGAACCTGCTCATTTCCGAAGAACCGCCGCGCGCAAAGACCCCGCTAAGCCGGTGGCTCGCGGATCACCGCGACACCGTAGGGATGGCCTACGCCTCGGAATTGAAGCGCCACTTCTGATGACTGCCCGGAGGGCTCCATGAATCCCATCCTCTTCTTCCTGCTCAGCCTCGCCCTGACCCTGGCGAGCACCACGCTGCTCACCCTGTTCCTTAAGTCCGCCTTGCAGCGCGTACTGCTTGACCTGTGCGGCACGGCCGAGCGCTCCCATTTTTGGACGATGTTCTCCATGGTCATGTTGATCGCCACGCCCTGTGTGATCGGCCTGGGATACGTCCCCCTGGAAAGCAGCAGCCAAATGCAATTCTTTGAAATGCTTCGCCAGCTGCGCGGCAGCCTGTTGGCCTACTTGTTCATGCTGGGCGTGGTGGGCGGATTCATCTCCCTGTTCGCCTTGTTCGCCCCCCGATCCAAACCCGGCCAGGGATGAGGGTTTGCCGGGATCGAGACACAAGAACCGGGCTGCTCAGCCCGGTTCTTTTCTGTGTGGATCCCGATCACCCCTTCAACTCGACCATGCCGGGACAATGCGGGTTGTCCATGCAGCCATAATACTCACGCCCCTTGCGCAGCCCGCTGCGGTGGACGCGCAGCACCATCATCTTGCCGCACACCGGGCACATCGGCACCGAATCAGAACCCGGGTCCCGGACAGGCAGGCTTCGAGCCTTCGTCACCGCGATCTGGAACAGATTGATGAGATCGCGCACATCATATCGCATGGCCGAGGGCACGTGGACCAGCGGGAGCCCCGCCCCCAGGAAAACATCCTCCAGGAACTGGTCTGCGCTACGCGTCTCGTTCCTTGCCACGGGTTTGACGATCTCTACGCCGAACGCCGGCTTCATGCCATCCGGCTCGCATAAAAGAAAATCCACGTGCTTGCGGAAGATCTTGTTAAAATAGTGCACATTCTCATTGGGGCGGACGATCATGAACACATCGTTCAGGGCCACCTTCGGGCAGATCACATAACGCTCCTCCACCATTTCCTGGAGGGCCCGGTAAAGGGCTGTCTCAGGCGCGGAGAGCAATTGCCCTCTCAGCCGGTAGGGAAGATCGTCCTTTTTTTTCACCCGTCCGATCAGTTTCACATCTTTCATGGCATGTTTCACACATTATAGAGGAACAGGTCGCTGAAATCAACCTGAATTTGACCCGTCCTCGCCTTGCAGCAGGCGCACCAGTTCTTCCTTGAGGGCGATATTGCATGCCAGCGCCTCGCCATGCATGTGACCTTCCTCACCCTGCCAGGAGCCGAAATAGCCGCCCGCCTCCCTGAAGATAACCGGGAAAGGTCCACAGTCCCAGATGTTCATGTACGGGTCCAGGCAGGCTTCGGCGCGGCCCGTAGCCGCGGCCATGTAACCGTATGCGTCGCTCCATCCTCGCAGCATGTACGCCGACGATATCAGGCGCTCCCACAGCGCGGCCTCGCGGCGCTGAAAATTGCGCGGCGAGGTGAAGCAGATGCAAGCCTCCTCCAGCGCTCCAACCTCCGAAACGCGCGCCCGGCGGCCGTTCCACCAGGCGCCCAACCCCTCCCCCGCGCATAACATCTCGTCCAGCGGCGGACAATAGGAAGCGCCCACCCGGATCACCCCATCGATCTCCAGGCCGATCAAAACCGCATATAACGGAACGCCCCGCACAAAAGATTTGGTTCCGTCGATCGGATCGATGATCCACCGAAAGCGGCTCGGCCCATGCGAGCCTTCACCGAACTCCTCGCCCAGGACCGCATGATCAGGATAACTGCGCCCGATCTCGTCGCGGATGAATCCTTCCGCGGCCCGGTCCGCGGCGGTGACAGGCGTATCGTCAGGCTTGAAGTCCGGCTGAAGGCCAGTGTTGAAATATCCCAGCGTGATCCGGCCGGCGCGATAGGCCAGCGAAGCCGTGAAATCGAGCAGGGGCTGCAGGTCCATGCGGTCCTGGCTCAGCCGTACAGCAGGGAGTTAAGCAGGGAGAGCTCGTCTTCATGGGTGGAGATCTCCCCATCCAGCCAGGCTGAGCGAAGCCGCCACAGGATCTTCTTGAAGGCAGGCCCGGGCGCAACCTTGAGCCGCACCAGGTCGTTCCCGTTGGTTCGGGGGTGGATCGTCCTCCAGCGCACAAGGTAGCTTGCCAGGGCAGGCTCCTCTGTCCTAAGGTACATGGCGTAGATCGCAAATGGCGGTGTCTTGTCGAGGCGCGCGGTCCACTGGCTGGGAGAGGCGCCTTGCAGCGCGGGAAGGTCAGTCAGGAGCCCGGCTGCCCCGGAAAGGAATTTCCCCATTCCCGCTGTGAAGGCCAGCCTTTCGATTATCTCCGCGAGGTCGGCAGGCGGCTGATCAGCCAGCCAGAGCAGGTACCCCAGGGCGCGCCGGTCGGGAACGATCTCCAGCCGCGGGTCGGGAATGGACGCCAGGAGCTGCCCAAAATTCTCGCCGGGCGGCCGCAAGGCTGGATGGATATTTTCGAGAAGATGCAGCTCCGCAGCATCTTGCAGCATGGAAGCAGCCTCCCCCTCGTCCAGGATCAGGTCCAGCTCGTGGCGCAGCCGCTCCCCGCTCAACGTCGAAAGAACCTGCACGGCCTTGCCGCTGAACAGGCGCCGGTTGGTTTGGGCGATCTCGAACCCGTAGCGGCGCGCATACCGGATGGCCCTGAACATGCGCGTCGGATCGTCCAGGAAGGAGCGGGTATGCAGCACGCGGACCAACCGTCTTTGCAGGTCATCCCGGCCTCCAAAGGGATCGAGAAGCTCTCCGGGAGAAGCCTCCCCCAGCCTGTAAGCCATGGCATTGATCGTGAAATCCCGCCGTTTTAAATCCTCATGGATATGCGAAAACTCCACGATGGGCAGCGCACCAGGGAATTCGTATCGCTCGGCGCGGGCGGAGGCAAGGTCCATGCTGTTCTGGGTCATGCCGTGCCCGGTCCATTCCAGCGGGAGCTGCCAGGTGGCCGTGCCGAAGCGGGGATGGGTTGTGGCCTTGCCGCCGTGCTTTTTTACCAGGGAACGGACAAAACGGATGGCATTCCCCTCCACCACCAGGTCCAGGTCCTGGATGGGTTTTTTCAGCAGCAGATCGCGGACCACTCCCCCTGCCAGGTAGAGCGGCACCCCTGCCGCCCCGGCCTCATGGGCAAGGCGCTCCATCAGCTCGCGCGTGGCGCTCGGGATCAGGTCGAGGTTCAGGGAAGGTAATTGCGGCCGTATTCTGGGGCTCATGGGGTCTCCGAGCGGTCCATCCTTGAGGCTGCTCTCCATTGTACCGCCACTTGTAATTCGACTGAAAATGTCCGATAATGTAAACAGCTTGAGGCCCTTCAGGAGAGAGTGGTGGCCATCCAGTATCTGGATTTTGATCTGTTGATCGAGCGTTCCGGTAACCAGTACCGGGCGCGCGTTCTGGATTCACCCGCGGGGGAGGCCAGCGGGGATTTTGCGGTGCCGTTCACCCCCGAGGATATCAACAACTTCTTCGTCCAGATCGGCCAGACCCGCTCCTTCGAGACCCAGCAGACCCGCCGGATTCGTGAGTTCGGCCAATCCCTGTTCGAGGCGGTCTTTACCGGCTCGGTGCGTGATCGCCTGCGCTCCAGCATGGGCGAGGCGAACCTGCATTCCAACGGATTGCGCATCCGCCTGAGGCTTTCGGGCACCCCTGAGCTGGGCAACCTTCCCTGGGAGTTCCTCTACGACCCCGGGGCGAACCGGTTTCTGGCGCTTTCGGTCGAAACCCCGGTCGTCCGCTACCTGGAGACGCAGCAGATGGCACAGCCGTTCGCTGTGCAGCCTCCGCTGCGAATTCTCACCATGATCTGCGGCCCGCAGGACTATCCCCGCCTGGATACCGAGCGTGAGTGGGAGAACCTCCAGGCTTCGATGCAGGGCCTGCAGGCACGGGGATTGGTGGACCTGCAGCGGCTTGAGCCGCCCACGCTTTCCGCCCTCCAGCAGCAACTTCGCCGGGACCAGTATCACATCTTCCATTTCGTGGGTCACGGCGTCTTCTCGAAGAACGAGCAGGATGGATACCTCCTGTTCGAGAATGCCATGCGCGGCGGGCAGCGCATCAGCGGTCATGACCTTGGGACCATCCTGCACGATCACCGCCCGCTCCGCCTTGCCGTCCTGAATGCCTGCGAAGGCGCCCGGGCCTCCACGGAGGACCAATTCGCCGGGACCGCGCAAAGCCTCATTCAACAAGGCATCCCCGCGGTGATCGCCATGCAGTTCCGCATCACCGACCAGGCTTCCATCATGCTGGCATACGAGTTCTACGGAGCCCTCGCGGACGGATATCCCGTGGACGCTGCCCTGACCGAGGCGCGCAAGGCCATCAAGACCGAAGGGAATGATCTCGAATGGGGAACCCCCGTCCTGTATATGCGCACCCCGGATGGCCGTATCTTCGATATTGCGAGCCAGCCCGCCGCGGTCCGCTCACGGCCTTCAGCCCCACTGGAGGACACGGAAAAGACCGCCCGGCTGGACCGGCTCTACACCGAAGGGTTGGAGGCCTTTTACCTGGGCCAGTGGGAAACTGCATCGGAGAAGTTCGGAATGATCGTAGATTCCCGGCCCGATTACAGGGATGCCTCCGTCAAGCTTGATACCGTCAAGCGCAGGCTGACCCTCCAATCGCTGGATACACGCGCGTCTGAGGCAGAAAACGCTGGTAAGTGGAACGTTGCAGCCGAGACGCTTGAGCAGCTCTCCGCAGAGGATCCGGCCTTTCCGGGCATTGGCGCACGACTTGCAACCGCCCGCAAGCAGTTCCAGCTTGCGGAACTATTGGATGAGGCCGCGCACCTCGCAGAGGCGGAAAAATGGGAAGCTGTTCTTGGCATCTTCAAGGAGATGGAGAAGCTCGACCCGCGCCCTCCTGATCCCTCCGGGCTGCGAAGCAAAGCCGAGCAGACCATTGCGAAGAACAAGCGCGACCGCGAGCTGGAAATCTCATATTCAAGCGCCCTGCAAGCCCTGGACCTCGGGGATTCAGGCGCAGCCCTCCGCCACCTGCGCCGTGTCCGCCAGCTCCAGCCCGGCTATCGCGAGACCGACCGGCTCCTCCGCCGTCTGGAGGAAGAGGCAAAGGGAGCATCCAAGGCCAAAAAGGAGAAACCAGTCCGCGCCAGGACGGAAGTAGGGCCAGAAGTCACGGCTCCCTCCAATGCGATGGACTTCGAATGGGGTCCGCCGGCGCTGTTTGGGATCTTTATGGTTGGAAGTCTGGTGCTGGGTCTTTTTGATCTTATAGTAAAGAACTTTCTCTCTGACCTTCCCTTGGGGATAAGGGTTTTTTTGGGCTGGCTGCCTGGAGGGATCCTGACCGGCCTGATCTTTTGGTGGTTCCTCTCCCGCGCCATCGGTCCCCTGAGCACCGGAGAAAAATATCAGGTTCTTGGCGCCTCTGCCATAGGCCAGTTAATTATCGGATTCTTTGTTGGAGACTCCACTCTCCCCGAAGGTCAATGGTATCTGCTATGTACGGTCTATGGTGCCCTTCTGGGGGCGGTCATAACCGGCATTCTGCGCGCCCGGGGAGAGATCACACAGCAGCGCCAATCGATAATGACCATCGCTGCATGGGGCCTCGCGTACGGGTTATCCGCGCTGTTCGGAGTGAGCCTCGGCTGGGAACTGAACTGGAAGGGGGTTTTCAGTGAAGATTTTCTCTTCGCAAGCCTGGGGCCTATCCTGCTCAGCTTTGGAGCATTCCTTGGCGGCTGGATTACACTCGCTCAACTGAAAGCCAACAGAACCCGTTCAGTTGGCTGGAAAACCGTTCTGGTTGGGGCATTGGGCTTCGCAATCGGATATGTGGTCTTCCTCTTCCTGCGTGACGCGGGCATGCCGTCAGCAGTTCAAGGATTGGTCCTGGGAGCCATTGGAGGCGCGGCCCTGTCATTTCCTTCGAAGAATCTTCAGCGCTACATCATTTCGGCTGCAGCTGTCGGGATCCCGGTCGCGGTCGGTGGTTCCCTTTTCAGTGAGGATATCTACGTTCTCTTGTTTTCCGGCACCTTCGCCGGACTTTCACTTGGGCTGGTTACAAAACAGGCATCTGGAGTGGTTTCCACCCTGATCCTTTCCATCCTCGCCTTCGGATTGGGATTTGCCTTCGCTTTCGGCCCTTATGTACTGATCAATTCTTTACGTGACGAGATGGAGGTCCCGGTTCAGGTCCTCGCCTTCGGCCTGCTGGGCGCCCTTCTCGCCGCCGGATGGGACTATCTGAAAGACTCAGGGAAAGCGCCGTCCGAAGCTCACTGATGCCGGTAAGGATCCAGGGCGTGTTGAAGCCCATCCCCCAGTAGATTCCAACCAATGCCGAACAGAAGCACCGTCACCGTGGCGGGCACATAGATCCACCAGCTGTAGAGCAGGTTGGCGTTCGGGCCGATGACCCAGTTTCGCCCCTGTGAGAGGATCGCACCCCACGGCGATTCCCCCCCCAGCCCAATGAAGGTGATGGTAGCCTGCAAGATGACAGCGGCGCCCACATCACGCGTGGCCAGCACCAGGGCGGGTCCGATGGCGTTGGGGATCAGGTGGCGGCGCAGGATCCACAATGGCCGCCCGCCCAGTGCCTGCGCCGCCTGGACGAACTCCGTGTTCTTGAGCGTGATCACCATCGTGTTCACAACCCGCGCGATCGGCATCCACGAAAACAGGATTAACGTGACCATCACCGGGTCGAGGCTGCCGAGGAAAATCCCCAACGGGTTCGGGTCCGAGAAAAAATATACGGAGCGGCCGAGGTTGTCGGCAGTAGCGAAGAATACGCCTCCCATCGAATTGACGGTCACTGCGATCATTTGACGCATAAAGAACACGCCTGCCAGCACCGGGAAGGTCAGGAAGGAATCCGCCGCGCGCATCAGCAGGTTGTTAAGGGTTCCCCCTGCGTAGCCAGCAACAGCCCCCACCAGAACCCCGATCAGCAGCGAGCTGCCGGCAACCAGAAGGCCGAACGTCACAGCCCGGCGTGTCCCCCAGATCAATGCATAGTAGATATCGATCTGACCCGGCAATGTGCC
>CAZSPX010000140.1:0-8585 GCA_964608885.1 uncultured Anaerolineaceae bacterium
CTAGCCATACGCATCGTAGG
The DNA here is from genome assembly GCA_964608885.1 of uncultured Anaerolineaceae bacterium. Taxonomy (GTDB): domain Bacteria; phylum Chloroflexota; class Anaerolineae; order Anaerolineales; family Villigracilaceae; genus JACPVF01. Next base: position 21 of record CAZSPX010000140.1, read on the forward strand.
AGGGGCGTACGTATTGAGCATATCTCGGTTCGCATGTCCAGACCAGCTTTGGCCTTCAGCATCAGTTGCACCATTTTCCATGAATTCTACAAGAGCAGTTCTACGCAAATCTCTGATCTGTAGATTGATAGGGGTCAAAGATAGTCGCTTTAACTCCCTAAATTCTACATTACATGACTTTTCTGTCTTATTATAGATTACATCGCCATTGGTGCTAAATGCTGCCTTAATATACTTTATCAATTCTGGAATAACTGGTAGCTTCATTTTCTTACCAGTTTTCTTCTGAACAAAATTGACTTCAGTAAAGTCTTCATTAAATGCATCCCTTGTAAGATGCATCATATCACCCGGTCTTTGTGCCAGATAATAGCATAGAGCTACTGTAGCAGTTACTCCATACTTGTGATTGGCTAAGCCCACGTCAAGAATCTTTTGAACCTGTTCTTTAGTCCATACGATTTCTCTAGGCTTATCCACCTTGATACGCATTTCTCTGAATGGATTGGTCTTTACCCATTTCTTACGTTTAGCTACACTCCATATTCTACGCATGACGCGCATAAACATACCAGCTACGGTACTTTTACCATTCTTACATAGCTTTTCGTATAGAGTATCAACATAATTTTCAGTTATATGTTTAGTATGATTGCTGACTAGAAAATAGTCTTCCAGAGCAAGTTTCATCATACCGATGTACGCTCGCTTACTGTTAAATGATAGATTTTGGAATTCTCTTGTTTCTTTGTATTTTTCAAAAAGATCGTTTATTTTCATGATAGTACCTCACCACTTCCCATATATAGACCCTCTAACCATTTAGAGGCCAATTCAGATACCATAGCGGCGATTATCGGAAAAGGCAAGGGATACTCTCTGCCGTATTTTAGACACAGTTTCCTCTATTGACCCTTACGCGCGCACGTGATACAAAGTGTCCTTTGTCCAAGGACTGTGGACATAATTAAAAAGGGGTATAAACTATGCCAGTTAAATTTGGTGAAATTAATGAAGGCGATGTGATTGAACTTGATGGTGGCTTTACTTGCTGTACGGCTGGCAAACGTAAAGTATTCAAGGATGACGATGGTTATCTTTGGTTTAAGTGTTCAGCAGGTGCTCACTATCTTGATGGGCAACTAGACTACGCTAAGACCTATATTGGTATTCTTAATGTGGAGAAGAAAAATGCCGTATGACATTGAATACAACGATGCAGCAGAGCTTATTTTTGATGAGCTTCAAGAATTCTGTAAAAAGTTTAATATTGTCCTAGATGAAAAGGGATTTGTGCATGGTGATATGACTCCATCACACGTCCTATCATTAGGATACAATTTATTGGCTATTGCAATCAGTGTAATGGCCCAAGGGGGTAGAGATAAGTAATGAAAGCAGAGTATATAGATCATTTTGGATCGGATTTAGACGTAGTTAATGACGCCAAGGTTAGTTTTGCTAAAGCTAGTACTGAGGTAGGAGAAAAGGAAATTGCTCTTATCCATTACTTAGCTAGAGGTATTCCTAGCAAAGAGTTTGAAGAATTGATTGCTGATTTGGCTCAGGAAGTTGATATCGCCCGCGTCAAAACGATAGTAAATCAATTGACTAGGACAGCTACGCATTGGGTCCCATTTGCACATAACGGCATAAAGCTGAAAATGTCGGCACCAATTCCGATAAGAGTCCATTGTTTTAAGCATAAAATTGGATTTGTAGAAAGTGAAGAAAGTAGAAGATATATTAGTTCTACTCCTGAATTACATATTCCAGATGCATTTCATATAAGACCAAGTAATATAAAACAAGGATCAAGTAACGATATAAGCGAGCATTCTTCTTATTATATTAAACGCTATACACATAGTTGTAAGCGTGCAATTTCTTTATATGAAGAAATGATAAATGTAGGAATAGCGCCAGAAGAAGCAAGATATATACTGCCTCAAGGCGTTATTGTTAATTGGCGTTGGACTGGTAATCTAGCAGCTTATGCCAGATATTATAATCAACGTTCTGATCCTCATGCACAGAAAGACGATAATACCTTAGCAGAACAAGTAAGAAGTATTATTGAACCACTATTCCCTCATAGTTGGAAAGCATTAACACAATGAAAAAAAAGTATAGAATTTACAAATCTGGTAATAGTTGGAAAATAGAACAAATTAATTGGTGGGGAGTAGTATATGAATTATATATGTATGGAACAGGTGATATAACATATAAATCTTTTGCAACAAAAGAAGAAGCACAAGAAGTTATTGATAAGCACAGAAGACTAGAAGCGAAATACAATAAGGAATTTGACGACTACCAAAAAGCTAAAAAGTCTACAGGCTACATCTATTAAAATGGGTATTGTTATGAAGCCTAAGAAACCAACTAACATAGCTGCTTTTGCTTTACGCTTTTTCAAAAGGAAAATAGTAAAATCTAAAAAGGCATACAATAGGGCAAATAATAGTAAAGCCATTTCTGCTAAAGAATACTGAAACAATTGTATTACAGGCTATAGCTGGGGGTTGACGTAGGGTTGGATCATGCCCATCTTCGGCAGGTGCTTCGAAGACCTATAAATGGAGCTAAGCCTATGAAACTAATATATTATATCATAGGCTTTATAGTGTTCTGGTATTGGGTAATCACGTTGTCTGCAAGCATTCCTCGATGAAAGGTGTTGACAACCCTAATGCGGTGCCCTATATAGCCTGACAGATGCAATCACGCATCGAACAACAAAGGAGACTGACTTATGACTGCAAAGCTTATCAAGGGAAATATTTCCAGTATTCCCGCTGAACTTCTGGTTAGCCGCGTCCGCAATACCTATAATTGGGACGAAATGGAAGTCGGAGACTGCAAGGTTTTCGATACTGTTGACGACTTTTCTCGTATTCGTAGCTCCTATAATGCTTTTGCTGTAGGAACAAAGGAACGTGGCAAGCGTCATTTCAAGTCCCGCATTATTACTACTGGCGGGCCGAACAATGATCAAAAGGTAATGGAAGTTTACCGTCTTCCTGATCCTACTGTTGCAATTGTTGAAACCGCTGCCGAAACTAGCGAGCCTACGTCAACAGTTGCTGAAACGGACACGGTAACTGCTATTACTGAAACTTTCGGAATTACCGAAATTCCATCGGAGATTAATCCTCCAATGTTCGATGATTCGAAGAAGAAGAATAAGTAAACACTAGTGAAATTGTTTGGCATTAACTTTGCCGGGGTTAATTCCCCGGCTTTTTTGTTTTATGCATTCAATAGATAAAATTATCATTGTCCATATTATTCTCTATTTCTGGATCAGGAGCTTGATATTCTATTCCCTTTTTTATACATTCCTTATATCCATAATAAAAGTTATCTTCACTAAACATAGAATACTTATGCTTTAAATAAAGAGTGTCATCTTCTATCCATATACGTCTACATGGATGATTTGGATTGTATACTTCTTGTATAACTCCTTTTCTAAACGGGTCCATTTCAGTTACTCCTGTTTTGTTTTTGGCCAACAAAAAAAGGCCAGTTTTTAGACATGGCCAAGGTCTTTTTTCTTAAGACGGATTATAACTGCCGTCTTTTAATTCTTTTGTCTTTATCACGTAGTACTGATCAGAACGGATGTCATATGTCCAATCCTGATAGCGATCTAGGTCACCTGCATTGATAGCGACAAGGCATCCTAGGTCAGTCATGTCACCAGTGGCTAGAGTGTAGAGGCTAGCCTTACGACAAGTGAGCCCGTATTCGGCATACCCATAAGCATGCGGCCATAGATACAGAACATACTCCTGATCCTTTAGCAGATTGGTTTGATATACTTTCTCCCAATCTCTTACATTAATAATGAAACTTGCTTCATATGCATTTTTAAACTTGCCGATCACTGGTTTATAACCAATGTTATTTTTATTCAGGTAAATATGCATAGCTGTTATATCATCACTACTAGAGACTGAAAATACAACATAGCGTTCATCAGAAGAATGTTCCTGAATTCCTCCGTTAAAATCTACATTTATCGTTGTGACTGATGGAAGTGGAAGCATTTCTCTTTTCTCCTATCCTAGTCAGATTTGATTATCTGCTAGTGAATTCCCCCAACTGAATAAATTGGGGGAAAACATTAACAGACCTCAGGCAATAAATGCCTTATTAGCCTCACTACATGCCAGAACTTCATCGGCGATTTCCTGCCCACACATATCAACAGTTAGGGCAAGAAATCCGCTCATGTTTAGAATAGTCAGTATGAATGGAGCGTTTTCACGTTGTCCGGCTGCGTTTTCCAATTCTCTCTGCAAACCATGGGCCGTTGCGGCAATCTTTCGACGGGTTGCCAGATCAGCATTCATGATAAGTGCCTCAGGATCACTCCTGTATTCTTCGCCAAAAGCAATCATTGAGGCATGGATTTCCTTAAGACTACGCATTTTCTCTTTCTCCTTTGTTCTAGTCAGATTTGATTATCTGCTAGTGAAACCCCATAGAATTAACTATGGGGAAACATTAGTAGACACTTACAGGTCTTTGATAATATCCAAGGCTTGCTTAGGCGACAAATCAGGATACATACGCAATAAAACTTTCGCTGCGATACCGAAGCCCACATTTTCTTTGATATCGAGCAACAAAGCAATATCATGAGAACGAATAGTAACCTTCAACATGAAAGAATACTGTGGGGAAACACTAGAAGATATCTACTTTCCTCCTAGCTTGTGTCTCATTCTTACATATTCTTCTACAACTTCGGCATCACCTGTGTAATTTTCATAAATACAAAGCAGGTGAACATTAGTATTGTATGGAGGATCATCAATGACCTTATCCATAAACTCCATACAATATTTCCTTGAATTGGAGGTAAAGATAATTTTGTTTTTTATTGCATCTTGCACATAATACCTAGCCATTTTTCAGTGTCTCCTTTTAGACGTTGACTACAAGAATAGACAATCCATTCTCAGGATTGCTAAACGAAAGAGCATTGCGCCCGTCAGGCCATTTAGTATTAGCCTGCCTAAGCGCGTCAATGTGCTTAGTCTCTAACAGTCTGCTTATTTCAATCATATCTAATGCTGGATAAGTTGCGCAGTATTCAACTAAAGCAGAATGCTTATACAGAAGATACTCCATTTTCTTTTCTCCACTTTGGTTAGAACATGAATAGGCTTAGCTTATTATTGTTTTTCTAAGCCTACGTAATTCTAACTATGCGTATATCCGTCAGTTTCAATACCTATCCACATACCTGCCCAATAGACCATAACACAGTTGTCTAGTCCAAAGGTAGGCTGCACAGTTTTCCTAAACTCCTTATACACCATTTTTCCTTTTCTCCACTTCAGCTAGCGATATTGCTAACTACTAGTTAGGCCAAACCTTTTTATTGTTCGACCTAACCAATGCTTAGCAATTACTTTTTCATAGAACCCGGCATTTTGTAGGCCAGTTCTGGCGGGATTTTTGGATTGCGCACATTAGCCCTAGTGGCAATGCATGCCAGCTTGCGAGCTTCCAGCCTCTTTTGAGCTTTACGCAAAATCTTTCCCATTTTCTCTTTTCTCCTTTTCCTAGCTTATCTGCTAGTGAAACCCCATAGAGTTAACTATGGGGAAACATTAGAAGATGACTAATGCTTAGTCACATTGTCATTTGCCGCAGCAAATGGATTTGGAAGGTTATTGGCAATAGCATACGCCAGCGTATTATACATATCTCTTGGCAAGTATTCTTTTGTCATAGCAATAAGCATCCTATTAGCACTGATAACAATACTTGAGTCACTAGGGCTTATATTATCCAGCTTTTCGATAGCGTCATACAAGCCGGTCGCATACACGTAAATATCGCTTGCAAGCTGGCGCATGTCAGGCTTTTTCGGCCCAAGCATGACGCTATAGCCAAAACGAATAATGTTTTCGATAGCAGTCTCAATAGTCTTGCTCATTCTTTTCTCCACTTTAGTTTCTAGATCAACAGCAACCATTGCCGTTTGTTATCTAGTGAAACCCCACAGAATTAACTATGGGGAAACATTAGATAACCCAATTCAGAATAGATCATCCTGAATTTCTTCTTCTTTGATCTCCCGAGTGGAATAGACCGGAATAGTCTTCACAACCCTGAAATCAAGCTTACCATTGCTTACATCCTTTAGGGACTTTGCTTTGGTGATTGCTTCATCAGCCGAAAAATAGGCATCGGGCAAACTCTCGTTAGTTGCATCTGCTATAACACGATAGACATGCAAGCCAGCTCTAGCCATTTTCTTTGCTTTTCTCCTTTTCTAGTCAGATTTGATTATCTGCTAGTGAAACCCCATAAATTTTATGGGGAAACATTAGTAGACAATTACCATCTTGTAGCAGTCGGAATAACTATTAATCCCGACTGCTACCAGCTGGTAACTTAGGCAACCATTTCCAGCAACTTTCCAGCCGCACGCTCTATAGGAACGCGCTCATTTTGAAACTGTATTGACCGGGCATAGGCAGTAACGCCAACGGTCAAATCGAACACAGTTTCCATAATCGGATGTTCTGGCTCATCTGCCTTGTAAGCTGCAACAATGCTTTTCAGCATCTTGTCAGTTACCATAAAGCCGGGCAGATCAAGCTTTGCCTTTAGAATTTCTTCCGCTGGCTTATCAAGCTTTGTGTTTTGAGCGGTAATCAAGCGTTGCTCAAAAACACTAGCCTTAATCTGCCCGTAGTTTTCGATCACTGGCGCGATCTCATCAAGCCAGCGTTCAGGAGCGTTAAGAGTATGCCTAAGCTTACGTTCCTGCACATTCCCAAGCCCCCATATAGTCCGGTTCTGGCAAATGTGATCGAAAGTAAACAGATACACAGCAACTACACCGGCACCAACTTCACTATTCGTAACAATGAACCCACGTGCTACGCTACCGGGTTGACCATTGCGGCGGTTCGGAACTTCAATCCTGTTTACTTCATCACAGAGACAAACAAACATATCTCTGTCAGAACTATAGATTGTGGTGTTCTTTTTGGTTATCTCGACTTTCTTGCCGAATTCACCCGGAACTGTCCAATCACCAGTAATCCCGTCACCAAATCTTTCGACAAGTGGTGCACTAATCTGATGGTTCCAAATCCTGCCGTACTTTTCGCCAGTAACGGATCGAATCAGAACTTGATCATCGTAACGAGTGGCAAGAAAGTTGCTCTTGTCGCTCTCGCCTTGCTGATCAATGGACCAATTTAGTACGTCGCTAGCAATCTTTGCAGGCAGCTTTGCAGTAAATCCCGGCATTGCGCCAAGCTGATTTGCCAACTGGTTATAGGACCAATTAGACAAACCGGCGGACCTACCACTATCTTTAAAGATAACCTGCAACCCTTTGCCGTCACTATCGTCAGCAACTGGTCTAAATTCCAGATTTTTGATAGGCATTACTTTCTGTTGACTGGTACGATACGAATTCAAATTGAACTCATGCATATCCAGCAAAGACAAGTGCCGCTCTTCCATCGGACGAGAAGACCACTGCCGATTGATAATAAGGCTATCCATTTGCTTTTCTCCACTTTGGTTCTAGACAGATTTGATTATCTGCTAGTGAAACCCCACAGTAACTAACTATGGGGAAACATTAGAAGACAACTGTAAGCTAAACTAACAAAGGCACTAACCATTGCTGATTAATGCCTTTGATACTTTAGCGGGGATTAGAACATTGCCCTAAACACTAGCAGCATGATTGCAAACGCAAACAACATGCCGCCATAGTCTAAAGCCTTTTCCAGCAATTCAGCTTGCCTATTCTGGCGCTTCACAGTTTCCAGATAAGCGGTAACTTCTTCACTGCTAGGGAGTTCATAGTTTTGCCAATCGTATTGCATGGCTCTATTCCATCCGAAGCTTATTGATAGTGTCTATTGCATCCGACAAAGCCGCAAAAGCCTTGATAGCCTGTATGGTTTTCAACGTTCTATTGCTTTTAGTGATGTAAGCATCTTCTACTAGTAGCATAGATGCAAACTTGGCATGCTTCTGGATTTGTTCCATTGCTTGCCAATTGTATTCATCAGCAAGCATTTGGACTAGTTTAGACATTTTTCATTTCTCCACTGTTGAACACAATTAACCCGACTAGCACCATGCTAATCAGGTTAGGACTATTCAACGGGTTAAGACTGGAAACAATACTAGCCATTACTGACTAATACTATTTCCAGCCTTTCCCCCTTCTTTTGTGGAGAAGAAAAGCGGTTTGTTCTCTCGCCGATATGCTGTGGTGCAGCAAACCAGTCTATTCAGATTTAAAGACCCTAGCTCACCAATCCCGAAAACCCGCTATCGTGCGCTTAGCTGGTGGCCAATGCCTTGAGTAGATCGGCAAACCAGCTAGGGGAGTAGACCTAGGCAACCCTTTGCAGGGTGCACCATTACTCTTGCAAATGTCATGCCAAACTTAAGTCATTGATTTTGCTAAGGTTACTTTTAGTAACTGATTACCTGCTAGGCATATGTGGTAGGCACGGTGCATAAATAATAGGCAATTGAGTATGGCTAATGCAAGATGCA
>CAZSPX010000141.1:0-8566 GCA_964608885.1 uncultured Anaerolineaceae bacterium
CCAGCATGGTGCAAATGAAGAACTCCCTGAGCGGTATCCCGGTAACGCGCGCCATGATGACGAACTACACCTCCCTCACCGAGCACGACACCCTGGCGCGGGCGGTGGAACTGCTGCTCTCAGCCTCCCAGCGTGATTTCCCCGTGGTGGACACGGAGGGCCGCGTGGTCGGTATCCTGGAACGGGATGATTTCATCTCGGCGCTCTCGCGCGACGGGCAGACCGCGCCGGTGACCGGTGCCATGCGCCGGGGGCTTCCCGAGATCGATTCACATGAAATGGTGGAGACCGCGCTGATGCGCCTTCAGGAATCGGGGGCCAAGACCCTCCCGGTGACACATGCCGGGCGGTTCCTGGGGCTGATCACCTCGGAGAACATCACCGAATACCTGATGATCCGCTCGGCCTTGAAGAGCGCTGGCGGCCCATCCGGCATATAATCCGATTCCTCGGTCACCGCATGGTGTGAGTGGCGGGGCATTTCATCGATGACGCTTTACTATCAAAAATCTCCTGCGGCTTCCCTGCAGGAACTGGGTGTGGACCCGTCTCTCGGCCTCTCAAAGGCTGAGAGCGGATCGCGCCTGGCCGGGGCCGGTCCCAACGAGCTGGTGGAAAAACGCGGTCGCACGCCGCTGCGGATATTCTGGGAACAGATCACCGCCACCATGGTGCTGATCCTGGTGGGCGCGGCCGTTGCGGCCGGGCTGTTGGGCGATCTCAAGAACATGATCGCCATCACGGCCATCGTGATCCTGTATGCCCTGCTCGGCCTGGTCCAGGAATATCGGGCGGAACAGGCCATCGCAGCCCTGAAAAAACTTTCCGTTCCGAACAGCCGGGTGCTGCGGGATGGGAACTGGAGCGAGATCCCCGCACGCGAACTGGTGCCGGGTGACATCCTGCAGGTGGAAACCGGGAATGTGGTCCCGGCGGACCTGCGGCTGATCGAAGCCGTCAACCTGCGAATCCAGGAAGCTGCCCTGACGGGTGAATCGGAACCTGTGGAGAAGCAGACCGGGGAGATCTCCATCCCCGACCTCCCGCTGGGTGATCGCCGCAATATGGGTTACATGGGGACCATGGTGACCCAGGGACGCGGTCTGGGCCTGGTGGTGGCCACCGGCATGCAGACGGAGCTGGGGCAGATCGCGGACCTGATCCAGCACACCACTGCCGAGCAGACCCCATTGCAAAAAAGGCTGGATGCCTTGGGAAAGAGCCTGGCCGGGGTGGGCGTGCTCATTGCAGGCCTTGTGGCGGTGCTGGGTTTGCTGCGCGGCGATGAGCTGCGCCATATGATCCTGACCGCTGTCAGCGTGGCGGTGGCCATCGTGCCCGAGGGGCTTCCAGCGGTGGTGACCATCACCCTGGCGCTGGGCGCGCAGCGCATGTTGAAGCAGAATGCGCTGGTCCGCCGTCTGCCTGCGGTGGAGACCCTGGGCTCTGTGACGGTCATCTGCTCAGACAAAACCGGAACGCTGACCGAGAACCGTATGACCGTGGCCGTGCTGGATGTAGCCGATCATGTCCTGGATATGACCGAGCTCATGGACAGGAGCGGCTCTTTTGTGACCACGCGCAGGCTGGAGGCGCCGGCCCAATCGGCACTTTCGTTAACGGTCATCGGCGGGGCCCTGTGCAACGACGCCAGGCTGATCGACATTGGGGATAACCGTTTCCATACGCTCGGCGATCCGACCGAAGGAGCATTGGTCACCGCGGCAGCCCGGATGGGATACTGGAAGTCCTCGCTGGATACCTCCTTCCCGCGCACGGCGGAACTGCCCTTCGATTCGGAGCGCAAACGCATGACCACCGTGCACGATCTGCAGGATTATGACCCCTCGATCCTCTCCGGACTGCAGATCGGCAGCCACCGTTATATCGCTTTTACCAAGGGCAGCATGGACGGCCTGATTGGCCTGTCCCGCCACGTATGGGTAAACGGAGAATTGCAGGCGCTGGACGAGGACTTCAAAGCCCGTATCCAGGCCTCCAACGACCGGCTGGCTCAGAAGGGAATGCGGGTGCTTGCGGTGGCTTTCCGCTTGCTGGACCAGATCCCCGATCCTCTCCAGACCGGCCTTGAGCAGGATCTGACCTTCCTGGGATTGTTCGGGATGATCGATCCCCCGCGCTCGGAGGTCCGGGATGCGGTGGCGGTGACGAAGGCGGCGGGGATCCGCACCGTGATGATCACCGGCGATCAGCCTTTGACCGCGGCAGAGATCGGCCGCCAGCTCGGCATTATTGACATGCAGGCCACCGGACCGGCCCTCCGGAAGGTGATGACCGGCGTGGAGCTGGAGGCGCTGTCTCCGGACGAGCTGAAGCAGGTCGTGGACGAAGTGCAAGTGTTCGCGAGAGTCTCGCCGGCTCATAAGTTGAAGATCGTGCAGGCTTTGCAGGAAAAAGGCCATATCGTCTCAATGACCGGCGATGGTGTGAACGATGCGCCGGCCCTCCGCAAGGCGGATATCGGTGTCGCAATGGGCATCACCGGGACCGACGTTTCGAAAGAAGCGGCGGACATGGTACTCCTGGATGATAACTTCGCCACCATCGTCAGCTCCGTGAGGGAGGGCAGGGGGATCTACGACAATATCCGCAAGTTCGTTCGTTTCAGCGTGGCCGGGAACCTGGGCAAGGTGCTGGTCATGCTGCTGGCGCCCTTCCTGGGGAAGCCGATCCCGCTGCTGCCCCTTCAATTGCTCTGGTTGAACCTGCTGACAGACGGCCTGCTGGGGTTGGGCATGAGCGTGGAGAAGGCCGAGAGCGATGTCATGCAGCGCACTCCCGAACCCCCGGGGCAGGGGGTGTTTTCAAAGGGGGCGGGCTTCCAGGTGTTGTGGGTGGGAACACTCATCGGCGCGCTCGGGCTGGCGCTGGGAGCCTGGTACTACTTCAGCGGCCGCGCGGAATGGCAGACCATGGTCTTCACATTCCTGGCCTTTGCCCAGCTCTTCCAGGCGCTGGCTTCGCGTTCCGCTCGCGACTCGCTGTTCAAGGTTGGCGTGTTGAGCAATCCCACCCTGGCGGGCCTCGCCCTGCTGGTCTTCGTTTTGCAGATGGTTGTGCTGTACGTGCCGGTTCTTGCGGGTTTCTTTGGCCTGAAGCCGCTCAGCCTCTGCGATCTCTCCATAGCCCTGGCAGGAGGGGTGGTGGTGTTTGCCGCCCTGGAGATCAGCAAGCTGGTTCCACGCAGGTAACGGGTTCAGGCTCTCCGGGATTTTCAGCGTCCTGCGATCCCCATCCCGAGTTGGTAGAGCCCAAAGCCGAGGAGCGCCAGCGCGGAGACGCCAAGTAGCGCCCGGTTGACCCGGGGGCCCAGACGGCCGGCGGTGCCGAAGAGAAGGATGAGGCCCGCCAGGCATAAGATCATGACTGCGTAGAACGATCCCAGGAATGCGAGGCCATGCTGAGGCGATTCTGACCAGCCCCGTAGAAGGATGGGGCCTGTCACCAGGGTCCAGTAGATGTAGGGGTTGGGGTTGAGGAGATTCATGAAGGCGGCCTTCAGCAGGCCGCGCGTATTGGCTGAGGCGGGTGCAGGCATCTTCTCGTCGAAGTTCCTCCAGCTCTGGAAGGCCCCCCAGGCGAGGTAGAGGATAAAACACCCGCCTGCCAGCGAAAGCCCTCTTTGCAGCCAGGCAGGGACCTGCGTGAGCACGAGCAGGCAGACCAACAGGATGGGACCATCGCTGAGCAGGGGCGCAAAGACCGCCGGAAAGGCCCGCTTCCAGCCTTGGGAGAGGGTCAAAGAGATGAGATAAGCCAGGAGAGGCCCAGGCTGGACAGCTGCTGCAAACCCGTAACCGAGGCCCTGAAGGAGATAGATCCACATGGGTGTCCGGCTGAGTATAGCAGAGGGGAAATGGATCCCGGAACATCTCCTCCGGAACTGCGTCTAGAAAAGTGAACCATGAAAGGAGCGATTCCGATGACATTTCAACGTTTTGGCCTGTGGGCGGCCGTCCTGCTGCTCGGGCTGCTTTCTGCGTGCGGAGGTGGCTCCGCACTGCCGGGAGGTGACCCGCTCAATGGCACGGCCTGGTCGCTGGCCAGCACCGATGGCGCCGCGCCCCTCACCGGCACCACCCAGACGCTGGCCTTCGCGGACGGGAAGGTCTCGGGCTCGGCAGGCTGCAACTCTTATGGCGGAGCCTACAGCCTCGGCGGCGAGAAGATCCAGATCAAGGAGGTTGTCTCCACGCTGATGGCCTGCATCGACCCTCAGGGAGTGATGGACCAGGAAACCGCCTTCCTCAACAGCCTGATGAGCGCGGAGAGTTACCAGGTGAGCGGGGACAGCCTGCAGATCCGCACCTCGGATGGAAGAACGCTGGATTTTGTCCCGGCGCAATAAGCTCCGGCGCCGCACTCAAAAGGTGCGGCGCTGTTGATTTAATCGAAGATGAATTTGGTCGGGTTCTCTGTGAACACCGTCCAGGCGATGCACTGGCGCGGCGTGAACACGTACAGACCCCCCTCGTCCCATTGATCGGGTTCCGGAGCATAGCCGTTGGCCGCGTATTTTTCCTTGTAGGCCGCGGAGAGCCGCAGGGCCAGCTCGCGCTCGGGCCTGCCGGCTGGTGCGGATGTGCCTTCCAGGATGATGGCCTTTTCGCCATCTTCAAGGTGCAGGGCAACGTAAGGGTTGCGGGCGATGTTTTGCGCGTGGCGGGTCTCGGGGCTGCCGTCATAATAGATGAGCCCATCCACATAGACGCACCAGCGCGGCACCACGTGCGGGCGGCCGTCGGGGCGGGTGGTGCATAACCAGTAGTGTTTGGATTCGGTCAGCTTGCGGGCCACATGCTCCCACGGCACCTCACCGGTGGGATGGTCCACATAGCCGGGTGGGAAGACGGGCCGGCTTACGCGAGGCGTCTTCATGATTCCTTGTGCTCCTTCCAATAGTTCTGCATCAATTCCCCGGCCCAGGCCGGCTGCCGGATCGGGCCCTCGGGGAGAAACTCGCGCATGACAGGCTTGATGTCCAGCACCGGTGTGCCGTCCAGCGCGTCCAGCCCCGTGACCGTCAGGGTATTCCCCTCGCACTTGAGGATCTGCACAATGGTCAGGCCCAGGCGGTTGGGACGGTCCTTGGCTCGCTGCGCCAGGATTCCGACCTCCGGCCAGGCCGGGTTGCCGCGCGGGTGCCGCGCGCCTTGTTTGATTCCTTCGGGCTCGACCCGGTCGAAATGAAAGATGACCTCGGCGTGCGAGAATCCCTCCAGTCCCTGCAGGGCTGCAGCCCCCAGGTCGATCACGATCCGGGACACCAGCCCGCCCCAGTGATCGTCCTCCACCCGGCGGCGCGTATTGACCACCCGCCCAATGGGCTCGAGCAGGATCTTTCCTGCCGTAGGATCCTGCTTCATTCAGCCCCGCCTTCGATGCCTGCCTGCATTTCCGCCTCGCTGGACTTGTGGGGCTGCACCTTGAAGAGCTTAAAGCCTGCCTGCACGGAGGGGCCCACCAGCAGGGCATAGATCAGCGTCCCGACGCCCACCGGGCCGCCCAGGAGCCAGCCCAGGGTCACGACGGTGACCTCAACGATGCTCCGCGCCAGTCGAATGCTGACACCCCGGGTGCGTTTGATGGCCAGCATCAGGCTGTCGCGCGGGCCTGCCCCCGCGTCCACGCCGATGTAGATGGCGCTGGCCAGTCCCAGCAGGAGGATCGCCGCGAGCAGCATGGCGGCCTGCAGGGGCAGGTTCCCATCAATGGAGGGCACCCGCCTCAGCCAGAAGTCCTCCCACGGCCCGATGGAGAGGATGTTGGCCAGGGTGCCCCAGCCGATGCGCTCGCGCAGGATCAGCGCGCCGGAAAGCACCAGGAAACCGTTGATGACGGTCATGGTCCCCACTGAAACGCGCAGGATCTTCGAGAGGGCCACTTCCAGCACCGCCCAGGCGCTGGTCCCCAGGTTGCCGCGGATCATCAACGCGATGGCCAGCCCGAAAAGGGCGAATCCGATCTCGATCACCAGCAGGTCTCTTGGGAAGCGGTTCCAGCGTACAGGCTTGAACATAAAGGTCCTCCGGGAGGCGCTCATGATACCACTCCCCTCACGGCGCGTGATAGACTCCGGGCATGACAGAAAATTTTGAAGCCCGGCAGGGGCAGTTCCTCATCTCCACCGACCCCGCACGGCTCGACCTGGACGCCGTCACCGGAATGCTGACCCGGGCCTATTGGGCCTCGGGCCGCCCGCGCGAGCGCACCGAACGGGCGCTGCGAAATTCACTGGCCTTCGGCCTGTACGATGGCGAGAAGCAGATCGGGCTGGCGCGGGTGGTGACCGACCGCGCGGTCTTCGCCTACCTGTGCGATGTGTTCGTGTTGGAGGAGTACCGCGCCCGCGGGCTGGGGAAATGGCTGTTGGAGACGATCTTCAGCCACCCGGACCTGCAGGGCCTGCGCCGCTGGACTCTGGCAACGAAGGACGCGCACAGCCTCTATCGACAGTACGGCTTCGACGCATTGACCCGCCCCGAGAGCTGGATGGAACGCTTCCAGCCCAATCCGGGCGAGGGGCGCGACTGATCCTTTCCCCTAAAGACCCGCCATCAGGATCAGGTCGTTCACGTTCGTGCCTGTCGGGCCGGTGCGGATCAGATCCCCGAGCGCATCGAAGAACGGGTGGGAATCGTTTTGCTCCAGGGCGCGGCCGGGATCCAGCCCGAGGGCCTGCGCGCGCCCCAGCGACTCACCGGTGACGACCGCGCCGGCCGCATCCGTGGGGCCGTCCTCGCCATCCGTGGCGAGGGACAGGAACAGGACGTTTTCCAGGCCATCCAGCACGGGCAGCGCCGCTAGGGCGGTCTCCTGGTTTCTTCCACCCAGGCCGTGACCTTTCAGCGTTACGGTCGTCTCGCCCCCGCCCACCAGGCAGAAGGGCCGTTTGCCTGACCGGAACCGCTCGCGCAGCCTCCCGGCCAGTTCCTCTCCCACCCTGCGGGCTTCCCCTTGCAGCGAGGCGCTAAGCTCCTCGATCTGAAAACCCTCCGCCCTGGCCTGGGACAGCGCCGCCTGGATCGCGATCCGCCCGCTGCCCACAATGCGGTTCTCCACGCGGTCGAAGACCGGATCGCCGGGCTTGAGCGTCTCGCGCAGCGCCGGGAGCAGGGAGCCGAATTCCTGTTCCAGGCCATAGCGGGCCAGCACCGCCCGGGCCTCTTCCAGCCCGGTTGGATCCGGCGCGGTGGGGCCTGACCCGATGGCTTCCAGGGGGTCTCCCACCACATCCGAAAGGATCAGGCTCACGATCTGGGCGCCGCGGGCAGCGAGGGCCAGCCCGCCGCCCTTGACCTCGTCCAGGTGGCGCCGCAGGATGTTGATCTCGTCAATGCGGGCTCCGCTTGCCAGCAGGGCCGAGGTCAGGCGCTGGAGCTCCTGCAAGGGGAGCCGCGGGGCGCTCATCAGCGCGGAGGCGCCGCCCGAAAGCAGGCAGACCAGCCGGTCCGCGGGGGTAAGGCGCTGAACGAACTCGAGGGCGGCCTCCCCGGCCCGCAGGCTGCGCTCATCCGGGACCGGATGCGCGCCCGGGATCACGTGGAAGGGGAGAGGTTTCCCGGGCGGGTGCTTCGGGACGGCAAGCGCCTCCTCCAACGGTATGACCCCGGCCAGCCCCTCCAGCATGGGGACCGCCGCCTTGCCCACCGAGAGGGCAAACGTGCGCGGCTGCGCCTTCAAGGGGTCGGAGGCGAGGCTGCGGCGCACCGCCCGGCCCGGCTCCACCGCCTCCAGGGCGGCCTGCAGGATGCGCAGCAGGCGCTCATCCTTCAGGCTGTGCGTGGCGAACCGTTTGGCGTCCATCTCTGTTATGATAACAGAATCCCTTATGGAGAGTCAGAGACATGGAGAAACCCAGGGTATTTGTCACCCGGCGCATTCCCGACCGGGGACTGGACATGGTGAAGGAACACTGCGAAGCGGTGGTGTGGGAAGGCGACCTGCCCCCCGAAAGGGAGTCGCTCCTGAAGGCGGTGCAGGGCATGGACGGCCTGCTCTGCCTGCTCACCGACCGCATCGATGCAGAGGTGATGGATGCCGCCGGGCCGGGGCTGAAGGTCATCAGCAACCAGGCGGTGGGATATGACAATATTGACATCCCCGCGGCCAGCGCGCGCGGCATTCCGGTGGGCAACACGCCGGATGTGCTGACCGAGGCCACGGCAGACTTCGCCTTTGCGCTTCTCATGGCCGCGGGCCGCCGCGTGCTGGAAGGGGTGCAGTACGTGCGTGAGGGCAGGTGGAAGACCTGGAGCCCCTCCCTGTTGCTGGGCGCGGACTTCAAGGGCGCCACGCTTGGCCTGGTGGGGTTCGGGCGCATCGGCAAGGCCATGGCGCGCCGCGCGGCCGGCTTCGAGATGCGCGTGATCTTCTGCGACCCCGAAGAGGTGGACCTTCCCGAGGATATCAAGGCCTCGCAGGTGGAGTTGGATGAGCTTCTGGAGGTCTCGGATTTCATCTCGCTGCACACACCGCTGACCCCCACCACGCGCCACCTGATCGACGCGGCCGCGCTGGCCCGCATGAAGCCCACCGCGGTGCT
>CAZSPX010000142.1:0-8447 GCA_964608885.1 uncultured Anaerolineaceae bacterium
AGACGGCGTAAGTCAAAGCCCCTCTCCTGAAAATGGAGAGGGGCTTTTTCTTTTCGGGTTATGTGAGATGAATTGTCGGCAGGTGCGGCGTCCCTCTAACCGTCATAGCTGATATTGATATACACGATCCACCCTATTACGATCACAAGTATGAGGTATACGAGGGGTGTTATCCACCAGCCCTTGCCGCCCGCAACTGGTACTTGATTCTCTTCCAAATGGCGCATGATGCTTTCAAATTGCTGCGGATCGGTGAAGAATCTCTTTGGAAGCATCGTGAACGCAGCATCCGATTGATATAACATTAAAACATCTTTATCCTCTTTCCATCTTACGAAATTCTTCCAGGGGCGAAGAGAACTGCCCAACTCATTGGAAACGTTGAGGCCCGCCTCTGTTATTTCGTACTCAAGAGGCAGGGATAATTCCTTATTCTGAGTGAACAGCTGGCGGATCCGCCCGGGAAGCAAAACATATCGATACAAAACGAAAAATGCTCCCACAAAAACCAGGGGCAGCATTACCAGGATATCCAGCTTTCCCATTATTGCATAAATAAGCGCCCCCAACAGGGTCAAGCCCATGAATGCAAAAACCACCGAAAGCATCACCCGGGCCACGAGGGGCTGCCGAAGATGCAGGTTCTGTGCGGCAAGATAATCGGTCCATTCGAATTTCCCCTGAAACTTCATGGCAACCCTCCAGTTCAAAATGGATGGAAGAATTATAGTTCAGCCCAACCCAGCGCACGATCAACGATGATGAAACGTGGCCTGTACTTCCGCAAGCCGCTGATGAGCGCAACGGGGACGCCTGGTATTGCGCCTGACCCGCGCCTGCCCAAAGAGCCGCAGCTCATTTCGTCAGGAAGGTCCTCAGCCCCCGAACTTCCTGAACAGGTAATACCCGACCGTGGATCCAACGGTCGCGAGGAGCCAGACAAGCAGAGCAAGGAGCATCCAGATGGCGCTCCGATTCCTGGCCGCCGGGACGTTAAAGCGCGCAAGCTGGCGGTGGATGCTTTCGAGCTGCTCCGGGCCGGTGAGGAAGCGCTTCGGGAGCAGGACATAGGTAATGTCAGAAAGGAAGAGCAGGAGGAGCTCCCGGTCTTCCTTCCATTTGACAAAGTTCTTCCAGGGACGAAGGCTGCTGCCCAGCTCATTGGACAGCTTTAATCCCTCCTCCGTGATCTCAGCCTCGAACGCCAGGCCCATGTCCTTTTGCTGGGTAAAGAGATGCCGTGCCCGGCGGGGCAGCCAAAAATAGCGGGTAAATAAAAGGTAACCAATCGCGACCAGCGCAACGAGAAGGACAAAGAGATCCAGCTGACCGGTGATCGTGAGGAAAAAACCTGTCAATACTCCAATTCCCACGATCGTGATCAATGCATAGGTGGCCGCCACGGCCGCACCAGTGGGCCGGCTGTTAAGGACCTGGGAATGAAGATAATCGTTCCAGGTCAGTTGACCTTGAAACCTCATGCTGATCCTCCGGGGAGCTACAGCCTGCGAACAGGGATATTATAAGATGGCCCAATCCAGCGTACAATCAACAATGATGAAAGGCGACCTGTACTTCCGCAAGCCGCGCATGAACTCGGCGGGGACGCTGGGCTTTACGCCCGACCCGCGCCTGCCCGTGGACTGGGAGTCTTTCGGCGCGTTCATCACCAATCCCATCTCGCTGAGGCCGCGCCGCCCTGCAGCCGCGCCGGCCGTGCTGGAGTATCCCGGCGGCTTCCTCCTGCACACGGGCCTGCCCAACCCGGGATTGGAGACGGTGATCAAGCACCATGCGGCTGCGTGGGCCCGCGCCGGTCTGCCGGTGATCGTCCACCTGATGGCCGACCGCCCCGAGGAGGCCGGCAGGATGGTGCGCAGGGTGGAAGGGCTGGAGAACGTGATGGCCGTGGAGCTGGGTTTCGCCCCCCTGCTGGCGGATGACATCCTGTTCCTGGCCGTGGAGATGTGCCAGGGAGAGATCCCGCTGATCGCCTCGCTGCACGCGGAGCAGGTGCTGCAGCTGGGGGCGCGCCTGGTGGAGATGGAGGTCGCGGCGCTGAGCCTTGCCCCTCCGCGCGGGATGCTGAAAGCCAGAGAGGGCGAGGCCCTGACTGCAGGCCGGTTGTACGGCCCCTCGCTCTTCCCGCAGAGCCTGGAACTGGTGCAGTCCGCGGTGAAGGCCGGGCTGCCGGTCATCGCGGCGGGCGGGATCTGGGAGCAGGCGCAGGAGGCGGCCATGCTGGAGGCCGGGGCGCTGGCGGTCCAGGTGGATGCGAGCCTGTGGGTGCCAAAAAACAAGGACCTCGTCGGATGACGAGGTCCTTTTGTTGTCAACTTCGGTGTGGTTCTTAGATCACACGGACGTCGGCGGCCTGCGGGCCCTTGGGGCCCTGCTCGATGGTGAATTCCACCTGCTGACCTTCGGTCAGGTTGCGGAAGCCATCGCCCTGGATGGCGGAGAAGTGGACGAAGACGTCCGGGCCGCCCTGGCGCTCGATGAAACCGTAGCCCTTGCTGCCGTTGAACCACTTGACCGTACCGATGACACGTTCAGACATTTTGCCTCCTTGGAGCAAAAAAAGAAATGATCGAGACGCAATGCCTTTCATCGGTGGTTAAAAAAAACGGCTCGCTTGAGCCGTCGTCTTTCCTTCCAACGAAAAACCACTTGCATCTTGCAAGGGCGTATTCTACCTAAAAGTTGAAATTCGTCAAGGTTTTTTTGAGTGTCAAATGCCAGTTGATGACATTCCTCATCCGCTCCGCTCGAGGGAGGAGGTGCGCGGAGGGCGGGCACAGCGAAGCCCGGGGCGGCAGCCTCCGGGTTGGTTTGCTTAAAGAGTCGATGGTTCCGTCTCGCGGCCTGCAAGGAGCAGGTCCGCCAGGAGGAAGACCAGCATCCAGGCGGCAAGGGCCAGCTGCAGGGTCACCGTCAGGGCGTGGCGCTCGGGGTCCATGCCCTCGCCGTGCCAGGTCAGGAAGAGGTGCGGGAAGATCGTCAGGCAGATCAGGAGAAAGCCGCCCCACAGGGCGTTGTAGCGCCAGGCTTCCAGGATGAGGGCGATGACGGCCGCCAGGGTGAGCACGATCCAGAGCATCAACGCGTAGCGGGCCGGGTAGAGCAGCGGCTCGAGGGCGGAGGGGATGAGAGAGTTATAGTCGTGCGCGAAGAAGCTGCGCACCCGGCGGAAGGCAGCCAGGTCATTGAACTGGTCGAGCGGCGCGCGCAGGCTGTACACCGGGTCCGAGACCAGCAGCCGGGGGTAGCAGGACTTGCCCTGTTCCAGCAGCCAGGCCTGGAAGTCCTCCAGGGCGGGATCGGTGTAGAAGGCCTCCACCTGCCCGTTGGCGAACTCGTTGCGCATGCCCATCAGCGCCGGCGAGACAGGCATGTTGCAGACGCGCTGGATGATATTGACCGAGCGCGGCACGGTCAGCACCCGCTGGCCCAGGATGTTGATGAGCGGGAAGATCCAGCGCCCGCCCGCATCCACCGAGAGATTGCTGAGGAAAAGGATGCCTGCGAACGCGGCGGCCAGGACCAGGGCGCGCTTCCCGGCCCAGTCCAGCAGCGCCGCCACGAGCAGGCAGAGCGCCAGGGCCAGCAGCAGGTAGCCGTTCGTGTCCCGCACGAAGGCCAGGAAGAATCCCACCGCCACCAGCGCGGCCGCCTTCCATCCATTCCATGCCTGCACCAGCCAGAGGCCCAGCGCGGTGAACAGGACGAACAGGTTGAGCGAGAGCGACTCGCTCAGGATGGTGAAATCCCAGCCGGCCAGGTGAGGCACCAGGCTGAGCAGCAGGAGCCAGGCAAACGCAAAGACCTGCAGCCCCTTATGCCGTAGGAAGGAGGCCACGACCAGCGCCAGCGCCCCCCAGGCGAGGATGGAGATCAGGGCCTGGAATACGGTCGTGATCTGCAGGCTCCGGTCGGCGGCTTTCAAGAGGAGAGGGTAGGCGGGAGGCCGCTCGGCCCCCCACAACTGCGCTCCGAACAGCGGGCGCTTGGACATCTCCAGGAACACCGTGCTGTCGGCGCGCTGGCGCGGCTGCTGGAAGGCCGGCAGGTTGGTGAGCAGGCGCACGGCGGCATAGAGGAGGAAGAGGGCGAGGAAGAGGGCGGTTCTGCGGGACATCAGCCTTCCAGCCAGAGGGTGACGGGACCGTTATTGTGGATCTCGACCAGCATGTGAGCGCCGAACTGCCCCGAGCGGGTGGGGACTCCCTGCAGGCGCAGCAGTTCCACGAAGCGCTCCACCAGCGGCGCAGCCTGCTCCGGCAGGGCCGCATCCGTGAAGGACGGGCGGCGCCCCTTGCGCGTGTCGGCGTACAGCGTGAACTGCGAGACGACCAGCGCCTCGCCTTGCACATCCAGCACCGAGAGGTTGGTCTTCCCGGCCGCGTCCTCAAAGATGCGCAGGGTGGCGATCTTGGCGGCCATGCCAGCCGCCTGTGCCTCCCCATCCGCATGCCCGATGCCCAGCAGGATGAGCATGCCCGGGCCGATCTCCGCGATGACCCGGCCTTCCACGCTCACACTGGCTTTGGAGACCCGCTGGATCAGGGCACGCATGGGAGGTCCGCTTGGATGGAACGGTCAGGGCAGGTGGATGGCCTCGCGCACTTCGGCCATGGTCTCTGCCGCGATGGTGCGGGCGCGGCTGGCGCCCTCGTCGAGGACCTCCTCCACATAGCCGGGTTTGGCGGCCAGTTCCGCCCGGCGGGCACGGAACGGCTCCAGGTGCCGGTTGAGGTTGCGGGCGTACAGCTTCTTGCAGTCCACGCAGCCCAGGGCGGCGGTGCGGCAGTCCCGGTTCACCATGTCGATCTCCTCCTGCGAGGAGAAGATCTTGTGCATGCTGAAGACGTTGCAGATATCCGGGTTTCCGGGGTCGGTGCGCTTGATGCGGGCGGGATCGGTGACCATCTGCATGACGCGCTGGGCGGTCTCCTCGGGCGTGGCGGCCAGCTCGATGTGGTTGTTGAGGCTCTTGCTCATCTTCTCGCGGCCGTCAATGCCAAGCACCTTCAGCACCTCGGTGTGCTTGGCCTGCGGCTCGATGAGCGCCTGCGTCTTGTAGCGATAGTTGAAGGAGCGCACCGTCTCGCGGGCGAACTCCACGTGCGGGGCCTGGTCGATGCCCACAGGGACCACGTCGGCCTTGTAGAGCACGATGTCGGCCGTCATCAGGACGGGATACCCCAGCAGGCCGTAGTTCACGTTCTCGGGCTGCTGGCGGATCTTCTCTTTAAAGGTGGGCAGGTCGGTGAGCTTGCCGATGGGGGTGACCATCGAAAGCAGGGTGTGCAGCTCCATCACCTGCGGGACATGCGACTGGATGAAGACGATGGAGTCTTCCGGGCGGATGCCGGCGGCCAGCCAGTCCAGGGCCATCTCGATTGTGTTCTGCTTCAGGTTCTCGGTGGTCTCCACGGTGGTGAGGGCGTGGATATCCACGATGCAGTAGATGCACTCATAGTCGGCCTGCAGGGCCACATAGTTCTGGATGGCGCCCAGATAATTACCCAGATGCTGGCGGCCCGTGGGGCGGGCGCCGGAAAAAACGCGTCCCTTTTTGGACATCAAACCTGCCTCCGCAGTTTCAGGATTCCACCATCCGGCGCACCAGCCCCAGCACCTCCCCCGGCTCCGCATGCCGCCGGGTCTGGAGCTTCGAGTACAACAGCTCGCCGTTGACCGTGACCTCGAAGCGCCCCCCATCGGAGGGGACCAGGGTCAGCCGGTCGATGGTGTGCTCAAATTCCTTGAGCAGCTCTTCTGCCAGGCTCACGGCCCGGCCGGTGTAGTGTCAGACCGCGCAGTAGACGATCTCGATCGTCAGCATGGGTCTCTCCCTTCGGGGGAACGCAAGCTCAGGCTCCCCGGCTCGTCAGGATGATGACAGAATCGTAAGAAAATTATAACATGCAGGGTCTTAAGGCTTGCAGCACGTGCAGGTGCGCGCTATAATCCTGCACGCTGCAAGAGACAAGAAGGAGTACGTACGAATGCCGATTTACACCTATCGTTGTGAGCACTGCGGGGTACAGTTCGAGCGCCAGCAGTCCTTCCAGGATGAGCCGCTGAAGATCTGCCCGGAGTGCCGCAAGAAAGCCCTGAAGAAGGTGATCGCCCCGGTCGGGATCGTCTTCAAAGGTTCAGGGTTCTACGCCACCGACCATCGCTCCGCCTCGGGGAGCGCCTCGCGCGGCTCCAAAAAGGAAGAGGGCAAGGACAGCGCTCCCAAGAAGGACGAGGGCAAGAGCGAGACCGTCGCCAAGCCCGAGAAGACCAGCACGGTCACGGAATAACATTTCACGGAGCCTCCAGCGCCCCGGGCAGTCCGCCTGGGGCGCTTTTTTATTCTGTCTCTGCAATTATTCGAGGAGAAGGCCGGACTTATAATGCGCGCATGGTGGAAAAACAGAACCGGTTGGTGAGCTTCCTCTTCCCCCGCCTGCAAGACATCCTCTTCCTCAGCCTGCTGGCCGTGGTGGTGCTCTATGGCCCGCGCATGTTCAACCAGGACGGGGACCTGGGCAGGCATATCACCATCGGGCGCACCATCCTCCAGAGCGGCAGCATCCCGCTGAACGACCTGTTCTCGCATACGATGGCCGGTGATCCGCTCGTGCCGCACGAGTGGATCGCGCAGTCGCTGCTGGCGCTGGCCTACCTGCTGCTCGGCCTGGACGGGGATGTGCTGCTGGCGGCAGTCGTCATCGCGCTGACCTTCCTGCTGGCCTACCGCGAGACCGTCCGGCGCGGGGCGCACCGGCTGGTGGGGCTGCTGGCGGTGCTGCTGGCGGCGGCAGCCTCCAGCCTGCACTGGCTGGCCCGCCCGCACATCTTCACCTTCCTGCTCCTGGCCCTGTGGGCCTACCGGCTGGAGACCTTCCGCGAGGGCCAGACGCGCCGCCTGTGGGTCTTCCCCCTCATGATGCTGGTCTGGGCCAACACCCACGGCGCGTTCATCGCCGGGTTCGTGGTGCTGGGCATCCATTTCGTGGAGTGGGCCTGGGAGTTCAGCCAGAAGCGCCTCCCTGAAGTGGTCGGGCTGCAGCTGGGGCTGATCACCCTGGCCTCCCTGGTGGCGACCCTGCTCAACCCCGCCGGCTGGCGCCTGTGGTCCACCAGCCTGGGATACATCCGCAACGGGTACCTGGTCAGCCATACGGTGGAATACCTGCCGCCCGATTTCCATCACCCGGTCACCTGGCCGTTCCTGCTGCTGCTGGGGCTGGGTCTCCTTCTGCTGGCCGGGGGCAGGCCGCTGCGCCTGCGGCACGCCCTCACCCTGGCCCTCTGGGCGGTGATGGGGCTGTACAGCGCCCGCAACATCCCCCTGTTCGCCATCCTGAGCGCGCCCATCTACGGGGAGCTGCTGCAGGCGCAGGCCGGCAGGATCCGCTCCCTGGCGCGGCTGGAGCGGGCCCTGGCCCTCATCGAGGTGCAGCTGAAGGGTTTCGTGTGGCCCGTGCTGGGAGTGCTGGCCGTCGCGCTGCTCTTCTCACAGCACGTGGCGCTGGACCTGACGCGCCAGGGCAATACCTTCAACCCGCGGGTTTTCCCGGTCCAGGCCGTGGACTGGCTGAAGGCCCACCCGCAGGAGGGCAACGGCTTTAACTACTTCACCTGGGGAGGCTACCTGCTGTTCCGAAACTGGCCGGAGCAGCGGGTCTTCATCGACGGGCAGACCGATTTTTACGGGGAGGCCCTGACGCGCGAGTACGAGACGATCATCTCGGCCGAGCCGGGCTGGAAGACGCTGCTGGACAAGTACAGGGTGACCTGGGCGATCCTGCCCCCGCAGGAAGCGCTTTCCGCCGCGCTGGAGGCGGATGGCTGGCAGCCCGTTTACTGGGACGAGACCGCGGTCATCTACGCGCGGCGCTAATCGCCGGTCGCGGGCAGGGAAGGGCGCGCCCGCCTGAAGGTCCAGAGGGCGGCGGCCGCCAGGGGGATGAGGGCAATGCCGGCGCTGACGTACGCCATCACGTTATATCCCAGAGCTGCAAAGATAAACCCGCTCTCCAGGCTGCCGAGGGCCGAGGCCAGCCCCACCAGCAGGTCATTGAAACCCTGCGTGCGGGCGCGCTCGCCCGGCGAGAGCTGGTCGGCGAGCAGCGTGGAGCCGCCCACGTAGCAGAAATTCCAGCCGAGGCCAAGCAGGAAGAGGGCCACCCCCAGCGGGAGCACATCCGGGGAGAGGGTGGCGGCAAGGCAGGCCAGCACCAGCGTGCCCGCGCCGAAGATGATCACCGGGCCGCGTCCCCAACGGTCCGCCAATCGCCCGGAGAGGATGGAGAAGGCATACATGCCGAAGGTGTGCGCCGAGATGACCAGGGAGATATCCCCCAGCCCGTGATGGTGGTCGCGCATGTGCAGTGAGGTGATGACCATCACCAGCACCATCACCATCTGCCCGAGCAGCATGGCCAGCA
>CAZSPX010000143.1:0-6609 GCA_964608885.1 uncultured Anaerolineaceae bacterium
TGATGGCCGCCTCCGGACAGGTCTCGTCCAGGTTGAGGGTGTCCGGGCGGATGTCCACGAAGACGGGGCGCGCGCCGCGCAGCACGAAGGCGTTGACCGTGGAGACGAAGGTGAAATCGGGGATGATGACCTCATCCCCCGGCCCGATGCGCAGGAGCAGGGCGGCCATCTCCAGGGCATGGGTGCAGGAGGTGGTGAGCAGGGCCTTGGCGACGCCCAGCTCGCCCTCCAGCAGGGCGTGGCACTTCTTGGAGTAGGGCCCATCGCCCGAGACGTGGGCTTCCCGGATGGCCTGCCCGATGTACTCGAATTCCTTGCCGGTCAGGGTTGCCTGGTTAAAGAGGATTCGCATTGGAGCATGTCCTGAATACTGCGGCAGTTGGTTTACGGCTTGCCGATAAGAAGGATGGCTGGAGAGACCCGTGATCGGTTCCGCCTTCCGGCCAGCCAGGCGCCGGTTCCTTCATCATACCGGAGGGGGCGGCGTTCCGCAAGCCGGACTTTGACAATTGTAAGGCAAAAGATGCGCCGGACGGAACCTCGCGCAGAACGGATAACATCCCGCAACGCAGTGAAGGGAGGTGAAGCGCGTCCTGCGGACCTATCCCCGCGGCCCCCTTTCCTGGGAGGAACGGGGGAGAGAGGCGAACTCGCGCAGCTCCTGAAAAAATATGTCGTTGCGAGGAGGTCACGGGAATGAGACCCCAAAGGTTTCTTTCGTGATCCTCTGCCCTGTCCGGCAAAGCTGCCTGGCATAACGAGATGAAGGTCGGGCAGGGCAAACCTTTGGGGTCTGGATGTTACGGGTCGGGGTCCCTGGCGGGCTGAGATGCTTCGCGAGGGCTCTCGAGGGGCGAAGTCCGTATGGTGTACTTGCCCGGCGCGATCATCGGCCCGCTGGGGTTGCTGGTGCTGGTCTGTGGAAGAATAAAGCGCCAAAAGGAAATTATAATGTGAGCGTGTGATCAGAAAGACAATACACTTTGATGCTTGCATTGAAACCGGGAGGACATATGAAAACGAAGGATCGCGCGGGAAAGGGTTCAACAAAAAGAACGAAGGAATTCTACATTCTTGTTTTCGGGGGCATATTTACATTCATATGCGTATGTTTGGTTGGTTTCATTATTATTTACGACCAGATGTATTCTTTGGGCACTTTATTTCCCGGGATGGCTGACCGTTCCCAACCTTCCCCAACGTTGGCAGCGCCGTTGGCAGTCGAAGGGTCTCCATCGCCTACACCCATTCCGGCCTTACTGCCGCGGCCAGCGATGATCAGCTACACTCCATCCTTCGAACCGGGGAAATGTCAGTTTCCAGTTCCTGAGGGTGCAATTGTCGATTGCGGATTTGTCACCGTACCCGAAGATCGTTACGCGGATGCGAATGACACCATTCGGTTGGCTGTGGCAGTGTATCGGTCCAGGGAGGGTGCCGCTGCGGATATTCCGGTAATCTATCTTCAAGGTGGCCCCGGGCAGGAAGCCATTGCATCCATGAATAAGGTCTATACTCTTTTGATCGAGCCCATCATTCAAAACAGGGATTTTATCGTCTTCGATCAACGCGGGATTGGATTTTCTCAACCAAACCTGGATTGCCCCGATCTAAAAACCCTTTACATGCAAGACCTGACGCACCAGGTTCCAACTTCCGAGCGAACCGGGAAGTACACGCAAACTTTTTCCCTTTGCAAAGAACAATTGGAAAGCCAGGGAGTGAACGTATCTGCCTACAATACCCTGGAAAGTGCGGGGGATATCAGGGACATTATCACCGCATTGGGGTACCAGCAGGCAACCCTGTTTGGTGTTTCTTATGGCACGCGCCTGGCCCAGGTGGTCATGCGTGAACATCCCGATGCCGTGCATAGCGCCGTTCTGGATTCTGTTTTACCGCTGGATGTCAAGATTTTCAATCAGGGTTCCGCCACCAGCGAGATGGCCTTACGCGCGTTGTTCGATGGCTGCGCTGCCGACCCGAACTGTTCCTCACTCTATCCGAATTTCGAGGCGGATTTTTGGGATCTGGTTGCTGCATTGGACGCGCAGCCAAAGTGGGTGACTGTATACGTAACGGGTGGTGTGAATTACAAGCGCAGCGTAGACGGACTGGCATTTGTCAACGCCATTATTTGGGCCCTGCGTTCCCCGGAGTTGATCCCGGAAATCCCCCAACTGATGTATCGTGTGAGAGGCGGCGAGACCGCTTTTCTGGGAGCGATCATGGCGATTCCTTCTTACACGGTCAGCAATATTAATATTGGCGCCTACTTGTCCATCAATTGCCGCGAACAGGTCTATTCTACAACTCCCGAGGAAGTGTTGGAAAATCTTGCTTCCCATCCCAATACAGAAGAGATCGGCCTGGCCTGGGTGTACGGCGACCCTCAATTTATGTTCGCTTTGTGTAATGCCTGGCAGGTGGACGTTCCATACATCGACGAGATGACCCCCGTGGTCAGCGACAAACCTGTCTTGCTGCTTGCCGGACAGTATGATTCAACCACACCGCCATTCTTTGCCACCCGGGTGGCGGAAAGATTGAGTCAGGCACAGCTTGTCGAATTTCCCGGACAGGGTCACGCGGTTGCTTTTAGCAGCGTTTCGAATTGTCCCAGGGATGTTCTGTTTGCTTTTCTTGGAGCGCAGGGAGCAAACGTGGATACTGCCTGTGTCAATTCAATGGGATTGGCTTCTTTTTCCACCCCATATACCGGCCATCCTCCGCTGGAATTGCATGTGATACGGGATGCTCAATATGGTCTTGTTACCAAGGTCCCGATGAAATGGCGGAATATTGGCAATGGTTTTTATAATCGAAATCAATCGGGATGGGATATGACCCAACTGGGGGTTCAGCAGGCTCAGGCGAGTGTGGATACCTGGTTATCCTTTCTGATGGAAAATTTTGCCGGTGAAGGTTTGGACAGCTATCCCTTGAAAATGTCTGAAATGGAAGCCAACGGGATGATTTGGGGTCTGTATGAGACTACCTATCGAGGCTATCATGTTGATCTTGCGCTTGCCCAGCATGGCTTTCAAACAATGATGGTAGCCATGTTGAGCCATACGGATGAGCGTGAAGCGCTGTACCAAACAGTATTTCTGGAAGCAATCAAGGGGACCATTTCTCAAAGATAACGATTACCCTCCTGGAGCGCATGGAGGTGGATACGCCTTTTCCCAGCAAGGCAGTCTGGCAGACCATCATTCGCGCCAGGGATGAGACTATCCGCTTGCACATAATGTGAAATCGAGGGATCGTACCACCGCACATGATTGTAAAACAAAAGGCGGGCGGGAACCGGGACTGCAACGACATCTCAAGCCGGGGCGGGGGGGAATCAAAGACTTCCGAAGTCTTCAAGACTTCGGAAGTCTGGGTGCGACCGTAAAGGGACCTATTCGCCGGCGGTCGCGCCGGGGTCGTCCGGGCTCATGGGCTCCATCTCAGCCATGTCCTCCTCGGGCGAGGCTGAAAAGAAGTTGTTGAGCAGGACGGCCAGCGTGGCGCCGATCAGCGGGCCGAAGAAGTACACCACGTAGGTGAAGGGGCTGGCAAGGGCGGCCGTGCTCTTGGCAAGCACCGCCGAGGGGATGGCCACGCCCAGGGTGTGCGCCGGGTTGAAGGAGCCGCCCACGAACCCGCCGCCCGCCAGGATGGCGATGGCCATGGCCCCGCCGATGGCCCAGGGACCAAAATTGGAGCCGGACTCCCTGGCGCCGAAGCGCAGGTAGGCCGTGACCAGCAGGAAGCTCAGCACGGCTTCGAGCAGCAGGCCCAGGCTGTGGGTCTGGGCGGTGGCGGAATCCAGGTTGGTGAGGAAACCGTTGGTCTCCGCGATCTGGGCGGAGGCGGAGAGGGCGGTGAGGACCCAGCCGGTCAGGAAGCCGGCCAGGATGCCGCCGAGGAACTGGGCCAGCCAGTAGAAGGCGGCCTGGCCCCATTTCAGGGTCCCGTTGAGGGTCATGCCGAAGGTCACGGCGGGGTTGAAATGAGCTCCCGAGACCGGACCGTAGAACATGACCAGGATGGCAAGCCCCAGGCCGAATGCCAGCGCACTGGAGACGAAGCTGTTGGAGCTGCCTCCGATGATGGCCGCGGTGCTGCCGATGAAGATCAGCGCAAAGGTGCCCACCAGCTCGGCCACGAACGACTTCAGGTTGAATGCAGACATGGAATTCCTTCTCCTATCGAACAGATGAAATATAAAACCCTTGCAAAGCCGATCAGATGTGCTGCCCGCTCCACTGGCGCGCGCCCGCCAGGAAGGCTTTCCCGGTCATGGGCCTGCGCCCGGCAGGCTGGACCTCATCGAGGACGAGCAGCCCGCCGGCGGTCCCCAGCGCGGGAGACGAGCCCTGCACCAGGGTCTCTCCGGGCAGGGCGCTCCCGGCCTCGGCATGGGCGCGATGCACCTTGAGCATCCCGTCCTGCCACATGATCCAGGCACCCGGCCAGGGATTGAAGGCGCGCACCCGGCGCTCCAGCTCCGCGGCGGGACGGCCAAAATCCAGGAGGCCCTCTTCCTTCTTGAGCATGGGCGCATGGGTGATGCCCTGCTCCGGTTGGGGCTGCGGAGAGAGGCGGCCCTCCAGGTAGCCGGGGAGCGTGTCCATAAGCAGCTCCGCACCCAGCACGGCAAGACGGGCGTACAGCTCTCCGGCGGTCTCGGCGGGGGCGATATCCACCGCCTTCTGGCTGAGGATGGGTCCCGTATCGAGGCCGGGATCCATGCGCATGATGGTGACGCCGGTGCGGGCGTCCCCGTGCAGGAGGGCGGCATGGATGGGGGCCGCGCCGCGCCAGCGAGGCAGCAGCGAGGCGTGGACGTTCAGGCAGCCGTGACGGGGCAGGTCCAGCACCTCGGGCCTGAGGATCTGTCCGAAGGCTGCCACCACGATCAGCTCGGGCTCCAGGAGGCGCAGCGCCTGCAGGGCCTCGGGCTGGCGCAGCTTCTCGGGCTGGAGGACGGGCAGGCCCAGCTCCAGGGCAAGCGTCTTGACGGGCGGGGGAGTCAGCCCGCGCCCACGCCCGGCGGCCCGGTCCGGCTGGGTGACCACGCCCACCACCTGACCGGAGGCGGCCAGGAGGCGCAGGCTTGGAAGCGCGAACTCAGGGGAGCCCATGAACACAGTTCGGACGGACATGCAGGGTGGATTGTACTGCCTCTTGTGCGATTCCGGGCATCCGTTTGGGGGAACAGGCTCGATCTGGCCATTTCCCGATCATGAGGAGATCGCCTCATCGGGGGAAACAGCCGGGAAAACCCCGGATCAACCCCGCCCTTCTCGCTACGACAGGCTGTCCCAGGCAGTACCCTTGTCATGCCGGCCTCACGTTGATTTTTGATTCGAATGGTTGTACAATACTCAAAACCAATTCAGCCTGACCCCGGAGGAATATTACATGTCCCAAGAACCGATGCCTCAGACTCCCATGTCCGCGGATGTCACCAGTGATGACAAGCTGTGGGCCGCCCTCGGCTACCCGATCGTCCTGATCGCCATCATTGTCCTGTTCATGGAGGAGAAGAAGAACCGGCCCTTCATCAAATTCCACGCCGTGCAGTCCATCGCCGCCAACGTGATCTTCTTTGTCGTTGCCACGATCCTGGCCACCGTCACCCTGGGCTTCGGCGGGATCTGCGCTCCGCTGCTCTGGCTGGTGTTCTTCTACTGGGCGTACCAGGCCTACCAGGGACAGATGTTCACGATCCCTGTGATCACCGATTTCATCCGGAAGCAGGGCTGGGTCTAAGCCTTATCGAAGGAAGAGAGGAGAGCCTGCGAAGAACAGGCTCTCTTTTTATGTAATCAGGACGACTGTAGTCGTCAGTACGAGGACATCGAGGCCAACATGGATATCCAAAAAGCATTCACATTCCATTTCGAGGATCGCGAGTGGGTCAACAAGCTGGGGCTGGGCGCGCTGCTGGCGGCCGTGCCGCTCCTGAACTTCGCCTGGACCGGGTATATGGTGGAGATCGTGCGCAATGTGAGGGATGGGTCAGTGCAGCCCCTGCCTGCCTGGGACGACATCGGGAAGAAGTTCAGCGAGGGGCTGATGCTGGGGCTGGCCGGGCTGGTCTACGCGCTGCCGGTCTTCCTGCTGCTGGGCATCCCGCTCAGCGCGCTGATCTTCTCCGGCCTGCTCTCGGGCAGTGAGAACCTGCGGGACCTCTCCGGCATCCTGGCGGGGGCGGGCGGGCTGCTCTTCCCGCTGATTGGGTGCGCGGCCGTGATCTACGGGCTATTGATGGCGCTGATCCAGCCGGCCATCTTCCTGATCTACAGCCGCAGCGGAACCTTCGCCTCCTGCTTTGACTTCCGCCGCATCACGGAGATCATCTCGCGCAACTCGGGCCCCTACCTCACCGTCTGGGGGCTGAGCGTGGCGGCCGGACTGGTGGTGGGCCTGGTCGTGTCCATCGTCGGCGGGCTGGTGGGATGGGTCCCCTGCATCGGCTGGATCGC
The DNA here is from genome assembly GCA_964608885.1 of uncultured Anaerolineaceae bacterium. GTDB lineage: Bacteria > Chloroflexota > Anaerolineae > Anaerolineales > Villigracilaceae > JACPVF01. The sequence goes on from CAZSPX010000143.1 coordinate 6,483, forward strand.
GACGCTGGTCCTTTCGCTGGGCTCAACGGTCTATATCAGCAGCATCTTTTCGCACCTGGTGGGGCAGTTCGGGGCTGAGACAGGGCAGTAAAACACTCGCGTAGATGAAGCGCGCCTCAGGGCGTTT
>CAZSPX010000143.1:6709-8313 GCA_964608885.1 uncultured Anaerolineaceae bacterium
TTGCAACCTCCCCGCCTTTCATTCGTTATATCCACCAGAAAACCTTTGAGGAGTAACGAATGACCAACTTTGCAAGCCGACAAAAACCGACCCTTGTGACGGCCATCGCCGTCATGACCCTGCTCAGCGGTATCGTCAACATCTTCTGGGGACTGATCGCCTCGATGACCGTGCTGGCCACCATCGTGGGAGTGGTCTGCACGCCGCTGACCGCCCTGCCGACCATCCTGGGCATCTTCGAGATCATCTACGCGGCCAAGCTGCTGGGCGATCCCGCCCAGCCGGTGCGCCCGTCCACGACGATCGCGGCCTTCGAGATCGCCTGCATCCTGGCGGGCAACGCCTTCTCGCTGATCGTGGGCATCCTGGCGCTGGTCTTCTACAATGACCTGATGGTGAAAGCCTGGTTCGAGGAGATCAACGGCGGGCAGGCGCCGGCCGCGCCGGCCATGCTGCCCGTGACCGAGCCCGAGGCCGCCCCCGTGGAGACCGCTCCTGAAGCGCCAGCCGAAACGCCAACCGAAGCCCCGGCCGAACCCCCTGCCGAGACCCCCGAAGAGACGCCCCCCAGCCCGCGCCGCCCGCGCAAGGTGGCGTAGAAAACCGAGGAAATTTGTCCTCTTGACTCCTCCCCATCTGGCCCATAAAATGGAGTCGACAATCGAACAGATGCAGGGAAGAGTTCCCGCAACACGCGGGACGCCGAAGGTGCAAGCCTGGTCGCGGCAACTCCAGACGAATCTCTCAGGCAAAAGGACCCTGCACTGACCCACTCTGGAAAGTCCACCCGGACACCGACGGTGCAAGTCCGTGAACCTCGCGGATGAATCTCTCAGGTCCCATTACAGAGGCGCACGATTAATATCGTGCGTCTCTGTGCGTTAATGAGACCGCCGACCCATCCCAATATCCTCCTGAGGAGCAACGATCATGAACGTTCCGTCAAACCTGAAATTCACGAAATCCGATGAGTGGTTCGACCCCGCCAGCGGCGCCATGGGCCTGTCCGATTACGCCCAGGGGCAGCTCTCCGACATCGTCTTCGTCGAGATGCTGGTGGAGCCCGGCGATGCGATCGAGGCCGGGAAGGCCATCGCCTCGGTCGAATCGGTGAAGGCCTCGGCAGAGATCTACGCCGCCGCGGGCGGCAAGGTCACCGAGGTCAACAAGGCCCTCTCCGACAAGCCCGACACCCTGAACAGCGACCCGTACAGCGCGGGGTGGATGGTCAAGGTGGAGAACGGGCAGGCCGGTGAGGTGATGGACGCGGCCGCGTACGAGAAGTACTGCGCCGAGCGCGGGCAGTAAGCCCCGATCCCGAAAAGAGACACCATGACCTATATCCCGATCTCCCCCAAGGAACGGGATGCGATGCTGGCGACCATCGGCGTGAAGACGCTGGATGAGCTGTTCGAGGGCATCCCGGCCCGGCACCGCTTCCCCAAGCTTGACCTGCCCCCCGCCCTGACCGAAATGGAGGCCGCGGCCGAACTGGCCGACATCGCCAGCGCCAACGAGAACCTGCGCGGCGACCTGGTCTCCTTCCTGGGCGCGGGCATGTACAACCACTATATCCCTTCGGTGGTGGACCACATCCTGCGGCG
>CAZSPX010000144.1:0-8278 GCA_964608885.1 uncultured Anaerolineaceae bacterium
CTCCAGTACGTTGTCTGGCTGGGGGGCAACGATTGGATGAGGAGCGATTCGGATGTCGATGGCCTGCCGGATTCAGGTGGGACGCGCCGCGGCATCCTGCGCGGCGATTTTGGCTATTCCTTCCGCAACCGCAAGCCGGTCCTGGACGAGATCGCGGTGCGCCTGCCCAACACCGTCTACCTGATGTCCATCACGTTGTTCGTGGCGCTGCTGGTCGCCATCCCCATCGGGGTGTTCTCTGCCATCCAGCAGTATTCCGTGTTCGATATTTTCGTGACCACCTTCTCGTTCGCCGGGCAGGCGCTTCCGGAGTTCTGGCTGGGATTGATCCTGATCATCCTCTTCTATGTGATCCTGAAGAACCCGGTGACCGGGCAGCCGCTCCTGCCGGTCGGAGGGATGTACACCACCGGGGCTGCATTCTCGATCGGAGACCGGATCGCGCACCTGATCCTTCCGGTCACGGCGGGGGCGCTGGGTTGGCTGGCCTGGTATTCGCGTTTCCTTCGTTCCAGCATGCTGGATGTCATCCACCAGGATTACCTGCGTACCGCGCGCGCCAAGGGAGCCGCTCCGCCCCGGGTGATGTTCAAGCACGCCCTCCCCAATGCGATCATCCCACTGGTGACCCTCTTCGCCCTGGACCTGCCTTATATCCTCGGCGGCGCGGTCTTCATTGAGATGATCTTCTCCTGGCCCGGGATGGGGCTCTTCTACTATCAGGCCGCCCTCCAGCGGGATTATCCCGTCCTGCTTGCGATCCTCATCATCGGTGCCCTGGCGATCAATCTTTCCAACCTCCTGGCGGATGTTCTGTACGCCTACCTTGATCCGCGCATACGGTACAGTTGATGAGCTGGGCATGAGCCAGACCTCCCTTGGCCAGAAGATCACGGTTGCAGCGAAGGTCCTCCAGCACGAGGATATGACCAGCCGCGTAAGCAGGAGGTTCCGGCGCCATCCCGGCGCGGTGGCGGGATTCATCGTCCTGAGCCTCCTGATCCTTGCGGCGGTAGCCGCGCCCCTCTCACCGTACGATCCCGAAAAATCAAACATCGCCGAACGGTTCCAGCCGCCCTCCCTGCAGCATCCCATGGGTACGGACGGGCTGGGACGCGACCTGCTCACGCGCGTCCTGTATGGCGGGCGCATTTCCCTGACGGTCGGCGGTCTGGTGGTTCTGATCACATTGACCCTGGGTGTGACCATCGGGGCCGTCGCGGGATATGCCGGCGGCATCGTGGATACCATCCTGATGCGCCTGACCGATGCCACCCTGTCCCTGCCGTCGCTGCTGGTATTGATCCTTCTGAGTGCCATCCTGCGCGAGGTGGAGCTGCCCCTCTTTCAGCGCAACAGCGTCCTCACGATTGCCGTGGTGATCGGGCTGTTATCCTGGACGACTTTTGCGCGGCTGGTGCGGGCCACTTTCCTGACCCTGCGCGAGATGGATTTTGTGACGGCCTCGCGCAGCCTGGGCGCTTCGGGTCCCCGCATCGTCATCAAGCATATCCTTCCGAACTCCATCGGCCCCATCATTGTGGAATCCACCCTGGAGCTGGGATACGCGATCATCGAAGAGTCCGGCCTGAGCTTTCTGGGGTTCGGCATCCAGCCTCCCACCCCCAGCTGGGGGAACCTGTTAAGTAATGCCCAGGAGAACTTCCTGCGCTATCCCTGGCTGGCAATCTTCCCCGGTTTGATGATCTTTCTGGCCATCATCTCGGTGAATTACATCGGGGATGGGCTGCGGGATGCGTATGATCCCTACAAGGTGTTGGAAAAAGCCGGAGAGAGATAGCGCGCTGTCTGCCATCGGTCCGGCTGTTTTTTTCAAGGAGGCATGCCATGTCCACAGAATTGAGACCGCTTGAGCCGCTCAAGACTCCCTACCGGCTGAAGTACCTGACGGATGAGCAGCTGGACCGGCTTCAGGATGCGACCCTGGCCATCCTTGAGCGTACCGGTGTGAAGTTCCCGTCCGAGAAGGCCCTGAAAGTGCTGGCGGAGCATGGGGCAGGGGTGGATCTTGACACGCGAGTGGTCCGCTTCCCACGCCAGCTCGTCCTTGAGTGCCTGTCCGGGATGCCGCGCGTGTTCGACATCGGCGCGCGCCTCCCGTTCTATGACTTTCACCTGGGGGATGGCTGCACCTACTTCACGACCGATGGCTGTGGTGTGGAAACCATCGACCTGGAAACACGCCAGCGCCGCCCCTCCTGCAAGGCGGATGTGGCCATGATGGCGCGCGTTTCGGATTACCTCCCTTCCGTGGCTTTCTACTGGCCCATGGTTAGTTCCCAGGAATACGGGGAGACCGCTCCCCTGCATGACCTGGATGCCGGGTTCCGCAATACGGTCAAGCATATCCAGAGCGAGACCATCATGGGGGAGATCCCGGCGCGCTACGCCCTGGAGATGTCCGCGGTGATCGCCGGCAGCCGCGAGGAGATGCGCCGACGGCCCAACTTTTCCCTGGTGGTCTGCACGATCGCGCCGCTGGTCCAGGACAAGGAGGGTATCGAAGGCGCGATGGTCCTGGCTGAAGCCGGAATACCGGTGGGATTCCTCTCCATGCCGACCCTCGGGACGACTGCCCCGGCGACCCTGGCAGGCGCCCTGGCGATGGGGGATGCTGAGATCATCAGCGCCGCCGTGCTGATGCAGATGGTCAACCCGGGTGCGCCTGTCTTCCACTCCATGATGCAGGCCTGGGCCGACCCCCGGTCGGGAGGGTATGTCAGCTATCCGCTGGATGCGCACGGCCGCTATGCCCCGGTGGAGATGGCCCACCACTGGGGTATGCCCTCCCTGGCCGCCTGCTATGGGACCGACGCCCGCGAGGCTGGTACCTGGCAGTCCGGCTCCGAAGTGGCCCTGGATGCGTATATGGCAGGGTTGGCGGGAGCCGAATTCGTGACCGGCATGGGTCTCTCGCAGACCTATACACGCCTGTACCCGGAAGCCCTGATCCTGGATGATGACCTCTACCAGAAGGCCCGCTATTACCTTATGAGCACCGAGGTCGACCCGGAGACGCTGGCGATCGAAACCGTGGAGGCGGTCGGCCCCGGCGGGCATTTCCTGGGGCAGAAGCATACCCGCCGTTACATGCGTGAGGCCATGAAACGGGGCGTTGCCCACCAGTTCGGTCCTGATGGTCGCTATCTTGACCCCCACGAGTACGCCATATCGCAGGTCAAGTGGATCCTCGAGAATCATCACCCCGAACCGCTGGAGGAGGCCAGGCAGGCTGAGCTCGACCGGATCCTGGCTGCGGCGGATGGTGAGCTGCGCAGGTAACGGATCCGGAACAAAGGCGGTGGAATCGATCATGAACAAAGTAGCACGAAGAGCATGAAAGTCCAGACGCAGGTTCTTACTCCGGATGAATGTGCGCAGGTCCACGAGCGCAGCCTGGGATTGCTGGAGGGGACGGGCGTCCGCGTCGCTGCGGAGCAGGCGCGCCAGCTGCTGAAGCAGGCCGGGGCCTCGGTGGATGAGACTCTGGAGCGGGTGCGGTTTCCCCGCTCCCTGGTCGAAGGGGCTTTGAAGTCCGCTCCTCGCGAGTTCATCCTGGGCGGCCGCCGCGCGGACTGGGACCTGGAGATGAACACCGGCGAATGCTCCTTGCTGGCGGATGGAGGCGCGGTCAGCGTTCTGGATTGGGAGACCGGCGAGATCCGCCCCGGTACATTCCAGGACTGGCTGGCTGCCACTCATCTGATCGATGCCTTGGACGAGATCGGCATCTACTGGAATATGGTGGAGGGGGGCCTGGTGGATCGTTCCCTGGCCGAGTATGTGACCTACTGGCACCATGTGTTCAAAAACTGTTCCAAGCATCTGCAGGATTCCACCGACAGCCCCGAGAAATCCAGGATGCTGTTGGAGCTTCTCCAGATCGTTTTTGGCGACCGGCAGACCCTCCGGTCCCGGCATCCATTCTCCTACCTGCTGTGCCCGATGTCCCCCCTGGTCATAGATGAAAAATACACTGATGCCTACCTGGCCCTTGCAGGCTGGGACATCCCGGTCGCCATCATGCCGATGCCGTTGATGGGTGCCAGTGGGCCGGCTAGCATCATCTCCAGCGTTCTGTTGGCCAACGCGGAATTCCTCGCCATGCTCTGCCTGGTGCAGGCCGCCGACCCCGGGACGCCGGTCATCTATGCGCCCATGACGCAGAGCGTGGAGCCTCACACCTGGCGCTACATGGGCGGGGGCGTGGAGAATTCCCTGTTCGGGGCGGCAACCACTGCTCTCGGACGTTTTTATGGCCTGCCAGTGGAGGCGGGTACCGGCGGCACCGACCAATACTATCCCGGGGCGCAGGCCGGGTATGAGCGCGCCATTAACTGGACCCTGCCGGTCCTGTCCTGGCCGGATATCCTCGTGGGCCCGGGCCTGCTGGGAGGCTCGACCATCCTGTGCCTGGAACAGATGTTGATGGACGTGGAGGTCTTCCGGCGCTGCGAGAGGCTGCACGAAGGGATCCGCACCTCGCCGGACCGGTGGCTGGATGGTGTGATCGAGAAAGCTGGCCCGGGAGGCAATTTCCTGAATCAAAAGTCCACCCTTCAGGCCCTGCGCGACGGCCGGTTCTATCTGAGCGAGTTCGGCTTTCACGATACCTATGAAAAATGGAAGAAGGCCGATATGCCGGATATTGTGGATCAGATCCAGAATATGACCCGCCAGGTGCTGTCCGGGCACACGCCGCTGCCGCTTGAACCTGAGGTCACCCGTGAATTGGAGCGGCTCGAACGGCGTCTGCGGATCGAGGACAAGTAGGGCAGGAAGCCGGCCTCCCCGGAGCGGCGGCAGGAGAAGCAGCATGAAATTCACAGCCCCCTTTCTCTCGGAAGAGGAACAAGCCCGCATTCACGCGGACACCCTTCGCATCCTTTGGGAGGTGGGCGTCAAGTTCCACGGCGCCCGGGCCCTGCCGCTCCTCAAGAAGCAGGGAGCCAGGGTTGACCTGGATTCAAGGATCGCCCGCATCCCGCCCGAAATGGTCACTGAAGCGCTGGGCTGCGCCCCGCGCAGTTTTGTCCTCGGTGCGCGAAACCCGGTCTATGACTACGCCCTGCCCTCGGAGGTGAGCCGTTATTGCATTGATGGGACGGCGGCCTTCGTGCTGGATTTTGAGTCCGGTGAAAAGCGTTACGGCACCCGGCAGGATATCGAGAACAGCCTGCGCGTCTTTCAGCAGATGGACATGGGTGTGATGGCCTGGGCTCCCACCGCCGCCACGGATGCCCCCGCCGGATCACGCGTTCTGCATGAATTCTTCGGGATCATGAAGTTCACCTCCAAGCATGGGCAGCACGAGCTCCATCACCCGACGCAGATCCCCTATCTGATCGAGGGTCTGAAGGCTGTGGCGGGCAGCGAACAGGCCCTGCGCCAGAAGCACAACTATTCCCTGATCTACTGCCCGGTCGCGCCCCTGATGCACGATGGGGAGATGCTGGATGCTTATCTTGAATTGGGGAACTGGGATCTGCCTGTAATGGTCCTGCCCATGCCCGTGACCGGGACTACAGGCCCCGCCAGCCTGTTCTCCAACCTTTGCCTTGCCAATGCCGAGGCGCTCTCTTCCATAATCGTCTTCGAATTGGCGCATCCCGGCCGGCCGGTGATCTACAGCAGCGCGGTCGGCACGGCGGATTTCCGCAGCGGGGCGTACCTGGCGGGGACCCCCGAGATGGGCCTCCAGTCGGCTGCGCTGGTGACCATGGGACGCTATTACGGTCTCCCGTCCTCCTCGGCTGGCTGCTCTTCGGACGCCAAGCAGCCCGGCGCAGAGGCCATCCTTGAGAAGATGCTGACCTCCATTCCGCCCGTGTGCGCCGGCTCTGACATCATCGTGGGCACGGGTGAGATCGAAGGCGACCAGCTCTTGATCCTTGAGCAGCTGGTTGTGGATAACGAGATCGGCCATCTCTCCGAGCGACTATATGCGGGCGTGGATGGAAGCCCCACCAAGGAGCTCTTTGAAGACATTGCAAAGGTTGGCCCGGGTGGGCATTTTCTGGGCTCGCGCAATACGCGCAACGCGGCCCACACCGATGAATTCTTCATGTCCAGACTCCTTGATAGGCACCCCTATGAGGCCTGGGCAAGCCTGGGCAGGCCGACCATGTATGTGAATGCCCGCGCAAGGGTGGAATCGATCCTGGGCGATCCTGCGGTGGATGTGCTTCCCGATGGGGTGTTGAAAACCCTGGATGATATCCTCGCCGCTGCGGATAAGGACCTGGAGGCGAAGGAATAGGCCTTGCGGATCGGCTTCAAGCCTGCGAGAACAGGGAATCCCAGGCCCGTTCGTCGCCCGCCAGCAGCCCGAGATCCTGCCGGGCAGGCGGATTGCAGGGCCGCGCCCCCAGGGAGTGCGCCAACGCCGTACAGGCCGGGGAAAAGTAAGCAGTCACCTGGCACTGGGGTCTCCCCTCTGAATCAAACAGGGTAAAGACCGCCATCTCGGCGGGCCTTCCGGCCGCTTCATAGGCGGGCTTGAATAATTCCCGGATCTCCTCGGCAGGCCCAGAGGAGGTCATGCCATCCCCAAGCGGAAGAGAATACCAGGTCCCGGTGGAGAGGTTCATTGGGCCTGCCCGCTTTCAGGCGGATATGCATTCAGTTCTCTTCTTATCTTTGCGAATCCTTGTTGGTTTAACCGGTGGAAGAGGCGCAGCGCCCACGGCTGGCCCGCCAGCCACCCCATAAGCGGAGCTTGCACCTGGTCAAGACCCCGGGGCGAAGGGGGCAGCGCGAGCAAACCTGAGAAATCCACGCGGCGATCACCCAGCCTGAATGTATAGCGGCCCGTCTGCACGGCGCTTGTCTCCAATTCGAGGAACTGCCGGAGTTCCTCGCGTTCCTGCCTGCTCAACGTTTGAGGCAGGTCGGAGGTGGCCTTGAACCCGCAGATCAGCGCCAGGTCCTGGAGGAGTCTTTTTTGTTCAGGGCTGAGCGTGTTCTTGAACGAGGAAAAATAGACCACGTCCGGGTCGGGTTGGATAAGCGGGCGGAGCCATAACCGGTGCAGCGTGGTGCGGATGGCATTCCTGCTGCCTGGCGTCGTGGGATTTGAGAGCAGCACGGCGTCCCGGTGACTTTCCCATTCCCCGGCTACATCCGGCCCCACGCGCAGCGCATCGCAGATGCCCAGGGAGGGGAAGATCGGTGATCCGCAGGCGAGGAAATAAGCCTCCTCGCCCATCCCTTCGCGCAGGGCCCTGAATCCTTGCCGGAGCGCAGCTTCACGCGGCATCTCACGGTGGCGTTTTCCGGGCAGCCCGCCTGCATACAGGAAATCCAGCTTCAGGTAATCGTATCCCCAGGAGCGCGCCTGCTTCATCAACAACTTCAGCCATTCCAGTGCTTCCGGGTGGGTCGTGTCCACTGCGTAAAGCTGCTGCCCCCAGTTGAACCCGGCGGAGGCAAAGCCGCCCTGCGCTTTCTTCAAGAACCAATCCGGGTGGTCCCGGAACAGCTTCGAATTCTCTGCCGCGATCAATGGAGCCAGCCACAGGCCCGCGGTCTTTCCTCGTGAGCGAATATCCCCGGCCAGGGCAGCCATCCCTGAGGGGAAGCCGGCATTTGCCTCCCAGTCGCCGATGGCGGCTTCCCATCCATCGTCCACCTGGAGCACGTCAAAGGGAAGATCCTCCAGTTTCCCGAAGATCTGTTTGAGCAGCGGCTCGTCTATGGCGGTGTACAGGCTGTACCATGTGCACCAGACGCGCGGCGGGGGCTTTCTTTCGATCCTTCCGAGGGCATTGCCAAGCAGTTCCGCATATTTGGGAAACACTGCCTCCTCTTTGCCATAAAGGACGATCCATTCTGCCGCCCCGGTCTCGGACCAGCCCTCCAGGCGGTCCCCGTTGAGGCGTACATGGGTCTCAAGCCCCAGCGCTCCCAGGAGCAGCACGCTGCCATCCTCGAATTCCACCGCGCCGAACCAGGATCCGTGCGGAAGCTCGTCCAGGATATATTCCGGGTCCACCTGCATCGGGTGCAGGATCCGGGGGCGCAGTCCCGGCAGAGGGCGGGGTTCTGTCCAGGCTGCCAGTGACCAGGATTGCCATCCATGCCGCAGGTAGCGCGCAGGCAGGCGGGGAAGCCTGATGCTGACCCGGTCGCCTCTCAAGCGTGGACCGCCCGGGGTCCCGGTGATGTCGTCAGCAGAGATGTTAAGTATCAATCCATGCAGTCCAAGAGTCATGTCCATGCCCCCATTATCTCCGCCCACGTCCCGGGATGCAAGCCC
>CAZSPX010000145.1:0-8218 GCA_964608885.1 uncultured Anaerolineaceae bacterium
AAGCAAAAGTACAGGGGGGATGCGGGCCGCATGAGGTGAGTTTGACAGGGGGAACCTCGGTGAATATCAGCCGATCCGGATCCGGCACGCAGCCTGCAAGGAACAGTAATTAAATTTTAGAGTTATGCGCGGCAAGACAATTCAGGCGGGTCTTACCGGTCGCTCCGAATTCCTGGTGGAATGTCGGAATGGCGGAGCACGGTCCGGGAGGGAACCTGCGATGTTCACGGGTCACGGAGAAACCTCCGCTGCCCCGGATGGTTTTCGGGGGGATCTTCACTCAAGCGAAAGGTGTTTTTCCCAGGAGGAAATTGATGGCAATCCGGACATCCATTGAAAAAATCCCCATCGTGGCGGTCTCCCGGAAGATCAAGAGAGCCAATTCGATCATCCCGCGGAAGCTGCAATGGGCACTGTACATCCTGCTGCTGGTGGTGTCTGACCTCGCCATGACGTTCCTGGCCTTCTGGCTGGCCTTCTATATGCGGTTCATGCTGTTCGTAGATTATTTCGATCCCAATGCAGTGATCAGCAGCGGGCAATACAAATTCCTCGTCTATGGGATGCCGCTCATCTGGCTGGCGATCTTTGGCCTGCACGGGCTGTACCTCAAGGACAACCTGCTTGGCGGGACACGTGAATACGCGATGGTGTTCCGGTCGGCCAGCGAGGGCTTCCTGCTGATCGTGATCGCGGGATTCCTGGGACCGGCCCTGCTGATCGCCCGCGGCTGGCTGCTGCTGGCCTGGGGGCTCACCTTCCTGCTGGTGGCGGTGGCGCGCTTCCTGCTCCGAAGAGTGATCTATTCGATGCGCCGGTACGGGTTCTTCCTGACCCCGGCCGTCATCGTGGGGGCCAACCAGGAAGGGCGCTGGCTGGCCGAGCAGCTCCTGCGCTGGGAGACCTCCGGGTTCCACCTGGTGGGTTTCGTGGACAAGAAAGTACCCGAGACATTTCCTCTGTTCCATGACCTGGTGTGCCTGGGCTCGGTGGACCAACTGGGGACCATCATCGACCGCTACAACATCGGGGAAGTGATCCTGGCTTCAAGCGCCTTTTCCACACGGGATTATCTCCTGGAGATCTTCCGGAAATACGGCGTGACGGACAAGGTCAACATCCGCATGTCCTCCGGGCTGTATGAGATCCTCACCACGAGCCTGACGGTCAATGAATATGCCTATGTGCCCCTGGTCTACGTGAACAAGGTGAGGCTGACGGGCGTGGATACAGTCCTGAAGGCCATCCTGGACTACGCCATCACCATCACAGGGGTCATCCTGATCAGCCCGCTGCTGCTGCTGCTCACCCTGCTGGTCAGGATCTCCTCACCGGGGCCGATCCTGCACAGGCGGCTGGTGATGGGGTTGAACGGGAAGCACTTCCATGCGCTGAAATTCCGCACCATGTATGTGAACGGGGACGAGATCCTGGAACAGTATCCAGAGCTGAAGGAAGAGCTGGAAAAGACCCACAAGCTAAAGAAAGATCCCCGCATCACACCCATTGGCGGCATCCTGCGCCGGTGGAGCCTGGACGAACTGCCGCAGCTGTTTAACGTATTGAACCGGGATATGTCCCTGGTCGGGCCGCGCATGATCTCACCCGAGGAGGTGGGCATGTACAAGCAGTTCGATATGAACCTCCTGACGGTCCTGCCGGGCATCACGGGGGTATGGCAGGTGAGCGGCCGGTCTGATATCTCCTACGACGAGCGCGTGCGCCTGGACATGTATTACGTGCGCAACTGGAGCATCTGGCTTGACCTCCAGCTCCTGTTCCAGACCATCCCGACGGTCCTTAAGGGGCATGGAGCCTATTAGGGGCGATCCATGCTGCGCATCCTTGCAAGGGAGGACAACGAGTGATCATAGTACAGACCCCGTTGCGGATCAGCCTGTTCGGTGGAGGCACCGATTTCCCCTCTTATTTCATGGAGGAGGGAGGCTGCGTCCTCAGTTCGGCCATCGACAAATATATCTTTGTAACGATCAAGGAACGTTTTGACGACAAGCTGCGCATCGGCTATACCCGGACGGAGATGGTGGATGCGATCGACCAGATCCGCCATGAGCTGATCCGGGAGGCGCTGCGGCTGACCGGGATCGAGCGGGGGGTGGAGATCACCACCATGGCCGATATCCCCTCGGAAGGCTCCGGGCTGGGATCTTCGAGCACCGTCTCGGTGGGGGCGCTGCATGCCATGTACGCCTACAGAGGCGAGATCGTGACGGCTGAACGCCTGGCGCGCGAGGCCTGCACGATCGAGATCGACAGGCTGAAAAAACCGATCGGCATCCAGGACCAGTATATTGCGGCATACGGCGCCCTGCGTTTCTTTGAGTTTTGTCCGGATGGCGAGGTGAAGTCGGAAAAGGTCCAGATCTCGCCCGAGGCGCACCGGCAGTTGAATGACAACCTGCTGCTTTTCTTCACCGGGATCAGCCGCCGGTCGTCCAGCATACTGGGCGAACAGTCCAACAACATCCGCGACCACAGGAGTGAGCTGCGCGAGCTGAAGCGAATGGCTTACCGGGCGCGTGTCGACCTCGAAAATGGCAACCTGGACGAGCTCGGCCTCCTGATCCACCAATCCTGGGAATTGAAAAAGCGCCTGGCGGGGGGAGTGAGCAATGGACAGGTCAACGAGATGTACGAGAGGGCGCGCAATGCCGGGGCGCTGGGGGGGAAACTGACCGGCGCGGGAGGCGGGGGGTTCCTGCTGTTGTACGTACCTCACGAGCGGCAGAACCGGGTGCGGGCGGCGCTGGAGGGTTTGCAGGAGTTACCTTTTCGGCTGGAAGCAGACGGGACGAAGGTGATCTTTAATTATCGCCGGTCCTGAATAGTGACAGGGAGGAACGAACAGAATGAGCATTGAGAAGGTTCAGAGCTATATTTCGACACTGCAGCAAACGCTGGGCAAGCTGCCGATGGGAACGATCGCGGAGGTCATCGCCGTGCTTCAAGAGGCCCGCACGCAGGAGCGGCAGGTGTTCATCATGGGGAATGGAGGTTCCGCTTCCACGGCCACGCACTTCGTCTGCGACCTGGCCAAGAACACCCGGCGGACCGGGCTGCCGCATTTCCGCGTGATCGGCCTGACGGATAACATGGCCATTTTTTCAGCCTATGCCAATGATGAAGGCTATGAGAGCGTCTTTGCGAGCCAGCTAGCAAACCTGATCCAGCCCGGCGACGTGGTGATCGGGATCTCGGCCAGTGGGAATTCACAGAACGTGATCAACGGAATTCTGGAGGCCCAGAAGCACAACGCCTGCACGATCGCCTTCACAGGTTTCAATGGCGGCCGGCTGGGACCCATGGTGAACATCAACGTGCACGTCAAGAGCGACATCATCGAGCACGTGGAGGATATCCACCTGGTGCTGGAGCATATCATTGTGTTGACGATCAAGCAGCAGACGCTGCCCGAGGAGGAGATGGTGACCTCGATCGCCAACCTGATCCCGGATGAGACCCCCGGGGACTAGAGCTTTTTATCTGGAAATTGGATGCCGTCGTGAATAAAAATCTCTTCGAGGGCTGCAGCCAGATGATCCAGGATCAGATGCCCCTGGAGATCGCCGGGAGGCGGCAGGTTTACCTGCTGGCTGCCACGACCGGTCCGCAGGAGGATGGACTGCCTGACGCCCGCGGCCTGCCCGGCCTGCACATCGCTCCATGCGTCTCCGATCATCCAGGAGGCGGAGAGATCCAGGTTAAGCTCCCGGGAAGCCTGGAGGAGCAGACCAGGCCTGGGTTTGCGGCACTGGCAGCCATCCTCCGGGACGTGGGGGCACATGTAGAGGCCGTCGATCCTGCCGCCCAGGGCATGGATATGCTCAAGGAGGCGGTCATTGATCCGGCAGGCAGCGTCCAGCGTGAGCAGCCCGCGTCCCACCGCCGATTGGTTGGTGACAAGGACAACCCGGTAATTTTTGAGGCCGGGAAGGGAGAGCGCTTCCATCGCCCCGGGGATAAACTCCACGTGAGACCAGTCACGTATGTAGTCGTCCCGGTTCTCGATCAGCACCCCGTCACGGTCGAGGAAGATGGCGGAAAACATATCGCGATTATACCTTTGAGCGCCGGGACTCCCGGATGCTCAAGAAATGGATCCTAGCGCGTCATGCTCAAAATGCTGAGTTTATACATCCACCGCCAGGCAGACTCATGGCTCCATTATCTCTGGGAGCAGATGGTCCTGTTCCTGTTCGGCTGGGTACCCACGATCGTGGGGATCGGCCTGCGGGGGGTGATGTACCGGCTGATCCTGCAAATGGAGGGGATGGCTGCCATCGAGAGCGGGGTGCGGCTGCGGTTCGCCAACCACATCCGCCTGGGGAACGGGGTCTACCTGGACCAGGGCGCCTATCTGCATGCCTGCCCGGGGGGCATCGAGCTCGGGAGCGGAAGCATAGTTATGCACGGTGCGGTCCTGCATGTGTACAACTTCAGAGACCTGCCCCATGCGGGGATACGGATCGGGAAGGACTGCCTGGTCGGGGAATACAGCGTCATCCGCGGGCAGGGAGGGGTCCAGATCGGGGACCGCGTGTACACCTCGCCTTTCACCCAGATCATCGCAGTCAACCATGTGTTCGACGATCCCGAGCGCCCCTTTGTGGAGCAGGGCATCACCGCGGAGGGGATCGTGATCGAGGACGATGTGTGGCTGGGATCCGGCGCCATCGTGACCGACGGTGTCAGGATCGGCAAGGGGGCCGTGGTGGCGGCGGGCGCGGTCGTGACGGAGGATGTCCCGGCGCATTCGGTTGTAGGGGGTGTGCCTGCGAAGCCCATCAAGACCATCGATGGGAAACTTGCGAGGGCTGATCGCAGGGTCTTTCATTCACTTCAAGGAGGGAATTCATGACTATCTTATCAGTGGTCATCCCGGCATACAATGAAGAGCGCGGGATCTCGGAGATCGCCTGCCGGGTGCTTTCCGTGGGCCCGGAACTGGTCAAGGTCGGCGTAGATGAGCTGGAGCTGCTGGTCGTGGACGACGGCTCCAAGGACAAGACGGCCGAAGTGGCTTCAAAGATCGCCGGCGTGAACCTGATCTGCCACCCAAAAAACAAGGGCTACGGCGCGGCGCTCAAAACCGGCTTTTCCAAAGCCAGGGGCGAGCTGATCGGATTCCTGGACGCAGATGGGACCTATCCGCCTGAGTATTTCCCGCAGCTATGCCGGGCAGCGTTGGATGGAAAGGACCTGGTCATCGGCTCCCGGATGGCTGGCGCGGAAAGCCAAATGCCCGCGACCCGGCGGCTGGGCAACTTCATTTTTGCCACGCTGCTTACCATCCTCAGCCGGCAAAGGGTGACCGACAGCGCCAGCGGCATGCGGGTCTTCAAGCGCGAGATCCTGGAGCAGGTGTACCCGCTGCCGGATGGATTGAACCTGACCCCGGTGATGAGCACGCGGGCCCTCCACGAGGGGATCAGCATCGGTGAGGTGCCGATCCCGTACAGCGAGCGGGTGGGCCGCTCGAAGCTCAGCGTCATCCGGGACGGCCGGATCTTTCTGCAGAGCATGATCTGGACGGTGCTGGCCTACAACCCGGTTCGCATCCTGGGCCTGCTGGGGGTGGGTGGACTCGGAATGGCAGCGCTGGTCTTCCTCGGACTGGTGATCGCAAGGCTGAACGGGGTGACCACGCTGGGTCCGTGGGGCGTGGCGGCGCTGTTCTTCGCCCTGATCTCGGCAGTGGCCGGGATCGACCTCTTTGCACTGGGCGTCACCTTCAACTACCTGGTGAGCCTGTTCTACAAGAAGCCGATCCGGCAGGGACTGTTCGGGAAACCCTTCTTCAAGACGCCGCTGGACCAGCAGTTCGGCTGGATGGGGATCCTGGCAGTGATCCTGGGTCTGGCGCTCGGGGGCACGGCACTCGGCCTGGGCGTAAGCGGCTGGGAGATCCAGCGGCTGTGGTTCTACCTGCTGAGCAGTGCCCTGGCGATCCTGGTGGGCGCTCAATTAGTGATCTACTGGGTTCTGCTGCGTGTGCTGGATGAGCTGAACAAACGGGAACTGCTTACCCGGCAGGATATGGGCCTGGAATCCTTCCCAAATTGAAAATACTTTATTCGATTTACTTACGGAGAAACTGAATGACAACGGAACAACCACAACCGGTGAACGCCGGAAGCCGCCTGACGCTGAAACTTCACAAGGCCAATTTTCCAACCGCGGATGCGATCGTCCGGCAGAGGCTGATGTCCACCCCGCGCCCGGAGGAGGCGGTTGATATCATGCTGGTCAACCCACCCACGCCGGATGGAGGGCTGTGGATCCGCACCCAGCACCGCGTGGGAAGGCGGACCCGCGAGAACATGGTCTGGCCGCAGGTTTCGCTGGCGCAAATGGCGGCCCTGCTGCACCCGGTGTACACAGTCAAGGTTGTGGACTGCAATGCTGAGCGCATCGGCTGGCCGGAATTCACCAAAATGCTGGACAAGTACCAGCCAAAGTATTACTTCACCCAGATGACCGCTCCAACGCTCGAGAACGATATGTACGGGTGTTTCCTGGCGCATGCGCGCGGGGCAAAGACGATCGCCTTTGGGACGCATATCACGCCGATCCCGGTGGAGACGATGCGCCCTTATCCCAGCCTGGATTTTGCGCTGGTGGGCGAACCGGACCTCACGATCCGCGACCTGCTTGATCACCTGGAGGGGAGGTTCGATCAGCGCTCCCCCGAGATCCAGAGGATGTTCGAGAAACAGGACCCCTCCTATAAGCCCTCCCTCAAGGAGGATGGAAGCGTCGATCTGTATGGCATCAAGGGGATCGCCTGGCGCAAGAACGACGAGATCGTGGTGAACTTCCCGCGCCCGTTCGTTGCGGACCTGGATGACATGCCCATCCCGATGCACGAGTTGCTGCCCCTGCAGAGTTATCGCATGCCGATGATCAAGGGGCCGTTCACGTTCATCGTGACCAGCCGCGGCTGCCCGGCGGGCTGCACCTACTGCATCAAGCACGTGAGCTACCAGTATTCGACGCGCATCCGCTCGCCGAAGCTGATCATGGAAGAGATGTGGTATCTCAAGAAGCTGGGGATCAACAACATCCACATGTACTCGGACCTGTTCACGGTCAGCCGGGACCAGGTGGTGGAACTGTGCAAGCTGATGATCGCAGAGAACATCCAGATCAAATGGACCAGCAACAGCCGGGTGGATTTCGTTGACGAGGAGATGCTCGAATTGATGGGGAAGGCCGGCTGCCGGCTGATCTCCTGGGGCATCGAAAGCGGAAACGAACAGATCCTCAAACATGCCCGCAAGGGAGCCTATCCCGACAAGGCGGAGCGCGCGCTGCGCTGGGCCAAAAAGGCCGGCATCATGAACTGGGGGTACTTCATCATCGGGCTGCCCGGTGAAACCGAGCAGACCATCCAGGAGACGATCGCCTTCGCCAAAAGACTGCCGCTGGATATCGCCCTGTTCCATGTGGCCGCGCCTTACCCGGGAACGCCGTTCTTCTTCGAAGTCGTGGAGAACGGCTGGTTCCGCCCGGGGACGCGCTGGGAGCAGGTGGATATGGACCAGGGCACAGTGCTGGACTACCCGAATCTGCCTGCGGAGAAGCTGCTCTACTGGCAGAAGCGGGCGTTCCGCGAGTGGGCCTTCCGCCCTGGGCCGGCCTTCACCTACCTGAAGATGCTGATGTATGACTGGTCCACGATGAAGACCGCCCTCAACGTGGGCATGCAGCATCTCTTCTGGGCCAATTCCGATTCCGGAGCCCCCACCGGGGGGATGGGATAACCCGCTCCGGCGGCCCGTTACGACAATGCATCTGCGCCGGATCGTTGAGAGCCGTTGGTTCGCGCTGGCGGATCTGCTGCTTGTCCTGGTGTGCTCAGGGATCTGCATGCTGGAGCCGCGGGTCAGCCGGTGGATCGTCATGTTTGCGGCTGTACCCTGGTTCCTGAGAGCAGCCGGGGGGAAGCGTCCCTTCCGCCGCACCTCCTTTGATCATCTGGTCGCCATCTTCGTGGTCACTGCATGGGTTGGATACTGGGCTGCTTTCGATCAGCCGGCCGCCTGGAACAAGGCCTGGCTGATCATGGCGGCAGCCCTGCTTTATTATGCTGTGGCGGCCCAACCGCGGGAAAATCTCCTGTGGGTCTGCGGCCTGTTCCTCCTGATCGGCCTGGGCGTCTCGGTGAATTACTTCCTTTCCTATGATTTTGCGGCAG
>CAZSPX010000146.1:0-8180 GCA_964608885.1 uncultured Anaerolineaceae bacterium
CTTTCCGCGTCCCCCTTGCCCCAGAACTGCGCCGTGAAGATCGCCATGCCGCTCGTCGTCCCGAACAGGAACAGCACGAGCAGGAAGAAGATCTGATTCGCCAACCCCAGCGCCGCCACCGACGCCTCCCCCAACTGCCCGACCATCAACACGTCGATCATGTTCAGCCCGGCGGTGATGAGCTGCTGGAACGCGACCGGCACCGCCAATGCCAGCATGGCGCGGAAGAAATCTTTGTCGCGAAGGAAGGAGAGGGACATCGAAAGGATGAGGGGTGAAGGAGGAAGGCGGGCTGCGGGGACTTAATCTTCCGGCTCTTCGCGGACGATGTACAGCGGCCGTCCCTTGGCTTCGTCGTACAGGCGGCCGATGTACTCGCCGAGGATGCCCAGCGAGATCAACTGCACGCCGCCCAGGAAGAGCACCGCGATCAGGGTGGTGGCCTGCCCGAAGAAGGCCTGCGAGCCGGTGATGCGCATGTACACCACCACAGGGATGGCCAG
This sequence comes from uncultured Anaerolineaceae bacterium, assembly GCA_964608885.1. GTDB lineage: Bacteria > Chloroflexota > Anaerolineae > Anaerolineales > Villigracilaceae > JACPVF01. The sequence continues at coordinate 504 of CAZSPX010000146.1, forward strand.
GATGGCCAGACCGGCTGAAACGAATCCAAAGAAGGTGGCCACCTGCAACGGGAAATAGGAGAAGCTGGTGATGGCATTGATCGCCAGCTTGAACATCTTGCGGAAGGGATACTTGGTGGAGCCGGCGTGGCGCGCGGCGCGCTTGTACTCCAGGCCGACCTGCTTGAAGCCGACCCAGGCCGACATGCCGCGCGGGAAGCGGTGCCGCTCGCGCATCTGCTTGAGCACGTCCACCACGCGGCGGTCCATCAGGCGGAAGTCGCCGGTATCCAGGGGGATCTTGACATCGGTGATGCGGTAGATGAGGCGGTAAAAGAGCGAGGCGGTCCAGAGCTTGAACCAGGATTCGCCCTCGCGCTCGGCGCGCACCGCATAGACGACCTCGTAGCCCTCGCGCCACTTCTTGACCATGTCCAGGATCAGCTCGGGCGGGTCCTGGAGGTCCGAATCGATGGTGACCACGGCCTCGCCGCGGGCATGATCCCAGCCGGCGGTGATGGCGATCTGGTGGCCGAAGTTACGCGCGAAGATCAGCGCGCGGACGTGCTCATCGGTCTCTGCGAGTGCGCGGATCTTCTCCGTGGAGCCGTCCGTGGAACCGTCGTCCACGAGCAGCAGCTCCCAGGGCTCGCCGGTGGACTCGAGGGTCTCCCTGACGCGGCGGTACAGCTCGGGGATGTTCTCCGCCTCGTTGTAGATGGGGGCGATCACGGAATAGACGATTTTCATTCTCAGGGGCTCCTTGGAGGGACATCCGAAGTCACAGGGGCGGCCGGGGGCGGGGCAGGCTCGGGATCCAGAGGGGGCGGCGCAGGCGGGAAAGGCGGCTCTCCCAGCAGGCGGGCGCGGGTATAACGCCCGATCACACCGGCGGTCGCCAGAAGCGGCACGACCAGCAGCACGACCAGCGCGCCTCCCAGCATGATGCCCAGGACAATGGCGATGAAGACCACGCCCTCATGCAGGCGCACGCTGTGGCCCAGGATGCGCGGCTGCAGCCAGATGGTCTTGAAATTATTGAGCAGCAGGTACACGCCCAGGGCGATCAGCGCGAACCAGAGGTTGGACACCGGCAGCCAGGTGGAGCCCTCCAGCAGGGCCACGACGACCGCCAGGAACGCGGCAACGGCGGGGCCGATCTCGGGCAGCAGGTTGAGGATGCCCGCCAGGCTGCCGATGATGACCGCGCCGGGCAGGCCCACCGCCCCCCAGGCCGCGGCGTAGATGATTGCCAGCACCACCATCAGGCGGATCTGCCCGCCCAGGTAGCCCAGCCAGACCCGGCGGATCTCCTCGTACAGGCGGTGGAGGTCGGGCTGCTCGGAGGCCGGGGCAATGCCGATCAGCCATTCCCGCAGGCGCTCCCAATCGTTCATCAGGAAATAGGTGGTGACCAGGATGACCAGCGTCCAGAGCAGGTTGCGCGTGCCGAACTCCAGCACGCGCAGGGCGTCCTCGGGTTTGGGGACGATCTCGGAGCCCAGGTTGGCGCGCATGGAGGGGATGAGCGTGCTCAGGTCCACGCGCACGCTGCCGATGATGCGCGGCGCCTCCAGCAGGCCCTGCAGCCCGTCCAGGGCGTGGTTCAGATCCGCAAGGATGGTCTGGATCGCATCGAGCTGGCCGGGCAGCACCGTGAACGGCACGGCGATGATCAAGGCCAGGACCAGGAAGAACACCAGGTTGGCCGCCACCTTGTGCGGAAGGCGCACCCGCTCTTCAAAGAAGGCCACGGCCGGGCTGAGGAAGTAGGCGCTCAGCCCTGCGATCAGCAGGGGGGAAAGGGCATCCCGGATCGTCCAGAGGGTGAAAAGCGCGAGGAGGAAGATAACAATAAGGACGAAAAGACGGAAAGCGGGATCCCAGTTGGGTTTCATAGAACTTTCTTGACGGCATCCAGCACCGGCTCGATGACCGGCGCCTCCTTCACCACCTGCATGGCGGCGCGCACATCCTTCAGGCCGCTGCCGGTGTTCAGCACCAGCACCGGATCCTCAGGCCCGACCAGTCCCTGCGCGGCGGCCTTGACCAGCCCGGCATAGGCCGTCGCACCGGCAGGCTCCGCGAATATGCCCATTTTACCAAGCGCGGCGATGGCTTCCAGGATGTCGCCATCGGGAACGGTCACATAGGTCCCCTGCGTGTCGCGGGCGGCGCGCACCGCGCGCACCCCATCGCGCGGCAGGTCCACGGAGATACTGTCCGCGAGGGTCGTGGCGGAGACCGGCGTGATCGTCTCGGTGCCGGCCCGGAAGGCGTTGGCGATGGCGGCCGAGCCTTCGGCCTGCACGCCGATGATGCGCGGTATGCGCACGATCCAGCCGAGCGCCAGGAGGTCCTTGAAGCCCTTGTGGATGCCGGAGATGATGTTCCCATCCCCCACCGAGACGAAGACCGTCAGGGGCGGGTGGTCGACATCGGGGCCCGTCTGCTCGTGCCACTCGCGATGGACGGTTTCCCACCATTCCCAGATCTCAAAGGCGGCGGTCTTCTTGCCCTCGGCGGTGAAGGGGTTGTAGCCCGTGTTGCGGCAGTACCAGCCGAATTCTTCGGCGGCCTTGATGGTCAGGTCGAAGGCGTCATCATAGGTGCCATCCACCAGGATGACCTTCGCCCCGTAGACCAGCAACTGGGCGACCTTGGCCGGGGGCGCGGACTTCGGCGCAAAGATGACAGCCTGCTGGCCGATGGCCGCGGACATGCCCGCCAGCGCCGCGCCGGCATTGCCGGTGGAGGCCGTAACGACCACCTCCGCCTTGATCTCGCGGGCGCGCGCGACCACGATGGCGCTGGCGCGGTCCTTGAAGGAGGCCGTGGGGTTGCGCGACTCGTCCTTCAGCCACAGGCGCTTCAGGCCCAGCTGCGCCTCCGCCCGCGGCAGCCCGTAGACCGGCGTGCCACCCGCGGCGTGCAGGGGCGTGGCCTGCCCGGGCGGTTCCGGAACGGGCAGAAGCGGCAGATAGCGCCACAGGGAGGCATCGGTGCGGGAGGCGAAATCCTCGGGCTGGTAGTTCTTGCGGATCGATTCGTAATCCAGCTCCACATCCAGGTTGCCCCCATCCTTCGGGCAGGTGTAGGTCACCTGCCCCGGCAGATATTCCGTCCCACAGATCGAGCAGCGGTACCCCAGGAATTTATTCATAGCCTCTTCTCTTGAGATCCTTTGGAACCCTTGAGCCGGTCCCGGGCTGTGCTCGCGCTAACGTGCGGAAAGCGCGGCGCTGATCTTTTCCTGATCCACGGGCAGGCTGTCCACGCGGACGCCCACCGCATTATAGATGGCATTGGTAATGGCCGGGGTGGTGGGGATGGTGCAGACCTCGCCCACGCCCTTGGCGCCGTAAGGCCCCTCGGAAACCGGATGCTCCACGATGAAGGAGGTGATCTCGGGCGTGAGCAGGATGCCGGGCACGCGGTAGCGCGCCAGCCGATCGGTGACGACCCGGCCTTCGTCGAGGATGAACTCCTCGGTCAGGCAGTTGCCGATGCCCATCATCACCCCGCCCTCCACCTGTCCCTGCAAGCCGAGCGGGTTGATAGCCGCGCCCACGTCATTGGCCGAGATGACCCGCAGGACGCGGACCTCGCCGGTGAGGGTGTTGACCTCCACCTCGGCGGCCTGGGCGGCAAAGGAAAAGGCGAAGTGCATGTCGCCGCCCGTCCCCAGGGGCTGGGTGCGAGGGGCCTCGTACTCATACAGGGCGCGGGGCTGCTGGCCGGAGGCCTTGATCTCGCGGGCCACATCTGCAAAGGACAGGGAGTGCCCGTTCGCATGGACCAGCCCGCCCTCGAAGCGGACCTGCCCGGGACGGACATCGTACTTTTCAGCGACCGCGGCGGTGATGGCATCACGAAGGGTCCGGGCGGCATGGCGCGAGGCATTGCCGGTCACGAAGGTCTGGCGGGAAGCGGTGGTGGGGCCGCCGTTGGGGGTCAGGTCAGTGTCCATTACAAGGACGCGCACCTGTCCCGCGGGGACCTGGAACTCCTCGGCCACGATCATGCGCATGACGGTGACCAGCCCCTGGCCGAGCTCGGCGGCGGAGGAGCGCACCTCGAACATGCCGTCCTCGTACAGCTCCACCTCGGCGCCAGAGATATCCGCGGCGCCGCCCCCCAGGCCCGTGTTCTTATAGGCCGCGGCAAAGCCCCAGGCGCGCACCAGGTGCGGCGAAGCGGGGTCGCGCCGCGGCTGGAAGGGCTGCGGGGTGAGGCGGCGCATCTCGGCGTCCACCCGGTCAAGACATTCCACCAGCCCCACGGATTCCCGCAGGAGCTGGCCGGTGTTGGTGAGGCTGCCCACGTGCAGGGCGTTCAAGCGCCTCAGCTCCACGGGGTCCATACCGGTCTTCTCGGCCAGCATGTCCATCATGCTCTCGACCGCGAAGGCGGACTGCGTCACGCCGAAGCCGCGGAACGCCCCGGCGGGCGGGTTGTTGGTGTACATGGCATAACAATCGGCGCGCACGTGCGGGATGTCGTAGGGCCCGGCCGAGTGGGTGGTAGCGCGGGTCATGACTTTGTCGCCCAGGGAGGCATACGCGCCGGTGTCACCGTACAGCTCGGATTCGACCGCCACCAGGCGGCCTTCGCGCGTGGCGCCCATCTTCACACGGATCTGCGTGGCATGGCGCTTGGGATGCACCAGCAGGCTCTCATGCCGGTCGAAGAGCAGCTTGACGGGCCGTTTGGTGACGTTTGCCAGCATGGCGGCATGGATCTGCCCGGCAATGTCCTCCTTGCCGCCGAAGCCGCCGCCCATCAACTGGCCGACGATGCGCACCCGGCTCTCGGGCCAGCCCAGGACGCGCGCCACCTGCTCGCGGTCCTGGTAGGGGATCTGCGAGCCGACATAGATCTCCATGCGGTCATCGGGGGTCGGCACGGCAATGCTGCACTCCGGCTCCAGGAAGGCATGGTCGGTGGTGGGGGTATGGAAGACGTGCTCGAGGATGATCTCGGAGCCCGCAAAGCCCGCCTCCATATCGCCTTTGCGGACCTTGATGTGCTTGAGCTGGTTGCCCTTCTCATGGAGCTGGGGGACGCCTTCCTGGCGCGCCTGCACCGGCCCGGAGATGACGGGCTGGAGGTCGAACTCCGCCTCGATCAGATCCACGGCAGAATCGGCGATGGCCTGGGTCTCAGCGGCTACGATGGCGAGGGCATCGCCCACATAGCGGATGCGTTCCCCGAGGCCCACCATCACCGGCCAGTCATAGATCACCAGGCCGTGGTTGTGCTCGGCGGGGATATCCTCAGCGGTCAGCACCGAGACAACGCCCGGAAGCGCCCGGGCCTTCGATACGTCCAGGCTCTTCAGGAAGGCATGCGGGACCATCGCCCGCCGGACGCGCGCGTAGAGCATCCCGTCGAACTGGAGGTCGTCGGTGTAGAGGGCCTCCCCGTTGACCTTTTCCACCGCGTCGGGGCGCAGTTCGCTCCGCCCCACGATTTTTTGCGCGGAGACCGAATCGGGGATCTGCGGCCCTGCAAGAGGCTCCCCGGTCCGCAGGAGGCGGGCCGCGTCCAGGATGGCGTTCTCGATGGCGGGATACCCGGCGCAGCGGCACAGCGTATCCTTGAGCGCTTCGCGAACATCCGCCTGCGAGGGATCCGGGCAGCGCTTCAGCAGCGCGTATGCGGTCATGATCTGGCCGGGGATACAGAACCCGCACTGGACGGCCCCGTGCCGGACAAAGGCCTCCTGCAACGGGTGAAGCTTCATCTCCGCGTGGACGCGCTCGGCGAGGCCCTCGATGGTGACCACCTGTTTGCCATCGGCGCGCTCGGCCGGGAAGATGCAGGACAGCACCGGCTGGCCGTCCACGAGCACCGTGCAGGCGCCGCACTCGGCCTCATTGCAGCCGATCTTCGTGCCGGTGAGGTGCAGGCGGCCGCGCAGAAGGTCCGCAAGGGTCTCGCCGGGGAGAGGGGCAAAGGAATGGTCCGTGCCGTTGACGTTGAAGTTGATGTTCGACATCTCAGGCCTCCTTCCCGGCGCGATCCCAGGCTTCCTGCAGGGTATCCATGAACAACCCGGATGCCAGGTGACGGCGGTAATCCGCGCCGGCGCGCTGGGGGCTGGTGCGGAAGCGGGCCTCCGCCAGGAGGGCCTCCACCCCGGCCGAGACCAGCCCGGGAGTGAATTCCTGCCCGCGCATCCGCTCCTCGGCCTGTCCGGCGCGGAACGGCACGGGTCCAGCTGGACCTACGGCTATCCGCAAGTCAATTATTTTATTCCCCTCCCGGTAGATCCACACCGCGCAGTTCAGGATCGGAAGGGCCACCCCCTGCGGCCGCATGATGCGCTTGAAGCACGAAGCCTGCCCCCTGCCCTTTGCACGCAGATGAAAGCCGACTACCAGCTCCTCGCCCTTGACCAGCGTGGACTTGCCGGGCCCCGCGAACAGCGAGGGAAAGGGCATCTGGCGGGTTCCCGCCGGACCGGCCACCTCAGCCTGCACATCCAGGGCGGTCAGGGCGATGGTGCCATCCCCGGCGGGGAGGGCATGGGCGGCGTTCCCGCCCAAGGTGGCCATGTTGCGCACCTGCGGCCCGCCGATCAGCCCGGCTGCCTCGACCAGCGCCTGGGCATGCTGCCGCACGAGCGGGTCTTGGACGATGCGCGTGACGGGGACGGCCCCGCCGATGAAGAGCACCTCGCCGCGCAGTTCCAGCACGGACATCTCACGCACAAAGGTCAGGTCCACGAGGGTGTGGACGGGGGCATGGCGGCCCTGCTGGAGGTCCAGCATCAGGTCGGTGCCGCCCGCAATGGGGATGGCGGGTCCGGCCGCATTCTTGAGGGCCGCGAGGGCCTCGGTCACAGTGGAGGGGCGGATATATTCCTGCCAAAGGTTCATAGGTGGGTACCTCTTTCCGGGATGGCGGCACTTTTCGATGGGAGCCTGCCCCAACGCCGCGGATGTGGATCACATCCGGCGACCACCGAACCATTGGGATTGAATTGTTCACCGGGGGCAGCGCCTGGGAAGCCCCGGTGGCTGAACTTTATCATAGAAACGCTCAGGCGGGCTGCGCCTGCCGGGACGGACCCTCGTCTGGATGCACACCGGCCATGAGCAGGCCCAGCCGCTCGGGCGTGGCCTCCTGGCGGGGGACGACCTCCATGATGCGGCCTTCGTAGATCACGGCGATCCAGTCGGCGAGGGCCAGGATCTCGTCCAGGTCCTCGGAGATGAGCAGGATCGCCACGCCCTGCCGCCGCTGCTCGAGGAGCTGGCCGCGCACATATTCAGTGGCGCCGATATCGAGGCCTCGGGTTGGCTGCGCGGCGATGATGGCGCGCGGACTGCTGGAGATCTCCCGGGCCAAAAGGATCTTCTGGATGTTGCCGCCAGAGAGGTTCTTGGCATGGGTGTCGCGCGAGGGAGTCTTGATCTGGAACCTGCGGATGAGCGTGTCGGCGTTCCCGGCAATGGCCTTGAGATCGAGAAACCCGGAACGGGAATAGGGCGGCTTGTGGTGCTGCCGCAGGATCATGTTCTCGGCGACCGAGAAGTCGCGGATCATGCCGTCCCGCATGCGCTCCTCGGGAATATAGGCAAGGCAGCACTCCGTCCGCTCGCCAGGCGAAAGGTGGGTGAGGTCCCGGCCTTCCATCTCGATGCGGCCTTCGGTCACCTTTCTCAGGCCGGTGATGGCTTCGGCCAGCTC
>CAZSPX010000147.1:0-8160 GCA_964608885.1 uncultured Anaerolineaceae bacterium
TAGAAAGAGGAAATACGATGCCTGAGCCAATTGTTTTTATCAGCCGAAACAGGATCAAGGAGGGCAGGGCCGAGGAATTCAGGCAGCATTACAAGGACAGCATTCCAGCGATCTTCGAAACCAAAGCCGGCACCCTTGCGCAGATCGGCTATGAAAATGAGGGAGGGACCGAATTCATTGTGATCCGTCTCTTTCCAGACGGTGATGCGCTCGACCAGCAGATCTCCGGGGCAGATGAGCGCTCCAGGAAAACCTATGAATTCATCGAACCCACCGAGATCGAGATCTTTGGCAAACCCAACCCCGCCACCCTGGAAAAAATGATGAGGATCGCAGGGTCGGGTATCCTCGTGAAAATCAGCCCCAATTACACGGGCGGCTTTATCCGGCAGGCACAAGAGAGGAGATGACAATGGCTGTGAAGCTCGTATCCACGCAGGTGATCGACCGGCCGATAGAGAAGGTCTTCCACTTTTTCGCGGTGGAGCATGTCCGCAATCATCCACGCTGGGATTCTGACATTGAGCTCTGGCTGGATTCGGATGCCCCCCTTGGAGTGGGGACGGTCATCCACAGGCGCAACAAGCGCAGCGGGACTCCCGTGGAAGGGACCATGGAAGTTGTGGAGTTCGAAACGAACCGCGCGCTGGCCATGCTCATCCATGACGGCCCGGCTGTCATGCACGGCCGGACCACATTCGAAGCGATCGGAAGCAACCAGACCCGGCTTACCACCACGATCGATATCCCCTGGATGGACGAGAACACGGATATGACCTTTATGAACGGCCGGCTGGAACATGCGGCCCAGATCAGGAAAAAGCTGATGGAAGCCGAGATATAAAGAGGCCCTGACAGGAACGAGGCGGTCCTCCGCTCGAACGAATTGACCGGCAGCATGAGGCGGGAGACACTGCCACCCATGAACCCGTGAAAGCACTTCGCTATTGCGCGATTCACGGCGTTGACATCCCCTTTATGATGGTCTAGACTCATTCCATGCTTGCGCGCACCTTCTCGCGCGCCGTGGTCAGGAATAAACAGGGGTTGGGAGGGAAAAACTGATGTCTCATAAAAAGGGATCTGCTGCATTCCTCCTGGGGATCGCGTCTGCTCTGAGCCTTGCATGGCTCATCCGGCGGCGCAGTGTGGAAGTGAGCGGACTTTCTGCCTGGCGAAGGACCCTTGCCAGGCATTATGGGGGGCAGAGAGCGCGGGAACTGGCTGCGGCGGTCCAAACAGGGTACACCATACTGGCGGCCGGGGCCAGCATGCCTGAAGATCGGAAACTTCGCTGGCACTTGAAGGATAAGATCCTGCCCGGTCTTGCCCTCTACCAGGTATTGTTGAACGAGCAAAAAGGGGACAAACAAGCTGCATTGAGCGTAGTGGAGGAGGCGCTGTGCTCCGAAACCCGGGCCAACAGCCGCCTGCTATATGCGCCTTTGAAACTGCTGCCGGACGCCTTCCCGGTTTTGAAGATCGTTTTCCCCTACATGATGAGATCCTATCCGGCTGAAGGCTGGGATTTTTCCCACCTTGAAAACAGTGATGACCGGGTTGCCTTCAATGCCACGCGTTGTTTCTATTTGAATACCCTCACGAGATATAACGCGCCGGAATTGACAGCCTCATTCTGCAGGACCGACGATGTGATGGCCGAGGCTTTACCGCCGTCCATTCGCTTTATCCGCCCCCATACACTTGGGCGTGGAGACGCCCTGTGTGATTTTCAGTATTGCCGCGTGAGATCCTGAGGCGTCGATCGAATCCATAACGACCGGGGATCATTACCTGCTGGACGTTGACATCCCTGTTGGAAGGCTCCCCTCAAGCCTGCCTGAGCGGCCGCCTCTTTTTGTGACAGGAGGAGATCAACATGAAATCGAGCGAGAATTCCAAAGCCGGACGGGAAGCCATCCTATTCCTGGTGCTAACCCTGGCGCTGTCATACCTGGTCTTCTGGGGCCCGCTTGCCGTGTTCCAGATCACGGCGATCAGTTTCGTCGGCAACAAAATGGGGCCGCCCTGGGCGATCGCCCTATACATGCTGGGAGGGTTCGTGCCTTCAGGGGTGGCGGTTGCGTTGATCGGCTTCAGGGAGGGCAGAACCGGCCTCGGCAGGCTTTGGCGCCGCATGACCCAGGTCCGCATCGGGTGGGGCATGTATCTGGCTGCGATCGCGATCGTTGCCTTTGGCACGATCTGCCAGATCGGACTGAACAACCTGCTTGGACATACATTCGACCTGAATCTGTTCCTGATCCAACTGCCGAGCCTCCTGCCCCTGTTCGTCCTGGGTCCACTTTCAGAGGAGCTTGGATGGCGGGGCTTTGCACAGGACCGGCTCCAGCAGCGTTACTCTCCACAGGCGACGGGGGTGATCGTGGGAATCGTGTGGGCTTTCTGGCATCTCCCGCTGTTCTTCATGCCCGGCACTTCGCAGCATGAACTGGGGATACCATTCCTGGGATTCCTCTTCGGCATTGTGAGCATGTCCCTGATGTTTGCCTGGCTGCACAACCATACCGGCGGCAGCGTCTGGGCGGCGATCTTCTTTCACTGGATCTACACCTATGCCGGCCAGGTCGTGGCTACGGGCGTGAGGCGCAGCACCCTCTACAACTGGCTGGAATATACACCGTACTTGCTTGCAGCTTTGCTGCTGGTCGTCGTTTGGAACCAGGAGGCCAGAAGCAGAACCAGAGCAAGTCTTTCTTGAGTCCCAGTCCCTCCGCGCCAGCCTTTCCTTTTTGTGTGCCTCTCCCCGTTGACACCCCCCGGGATGGCCTTGACTCATTCCATGCTTGCACGCACCTATTCCTGCGCCGTTGGGGGACTGGACGGCGTCATTGTCGAAGTGGAAGTGGATGATAAGAACGGCCTGTACATGCGGGCGGCAGGGCGACGAGGGATGTACAGCGGAGAGGCTCTCGACCCCCTCCCCGGCCCTCCCCCAAATGGGTACATTTAGGGGAGGGGGATGTGGTGTGCAATGCGGATATGCGGGTAGGGGAGGCGCGGCGGTCCTGCAAGCTGCCGGCGGAGGGGGAGAAGCTGATGAGGGTGGGTTGATCGGATATGGGGAAGTTCTTAACTGCGATAGAGGACAAGAGTTAATATCCCGTTTCGCGACTGGAGAAGCATCAACACCAGGATCACGATCCAGACGCCCAGCCGAAAGGCCATGGCCTTGAGGCTTTGCGGTGCGACCCTCCCGCGGAAGATGGTCAGCAGGAATATCAGGACCAGGGCATGTACAACGAAGATCGCGAGGGCGGCGAGCATCGCCCAGCGGCTGTCCGCCCAGAGCAAGACCACCGGAACCAGCACGGTCAACACACCCAGTGTGAAATTATAGATGGGAAGCCATGCGAGGACGGAGTAGCCGGGATTCCAGCCTCGCATGGCTTTCCAGCCCGCGGGGATGGACATGGCTCCGATGAGGAGCGCAAGAACGGCAGCGATCTTATTGAGGGGCAGGCCCATCTTGTGCTCCTTTTTTTGCCACGGCCTGCCTGAGAATTCCAAGGAACTCATTCAAAGGCACACGGTGGATCCGCGCGGCCCACTCCACCGTGACCGCTTTGGCTGCCAGCATGCGCAGGGAATAGCGTCCCACCCGCCGGACGCCAAAAAGCTCCATGACACCGGCAATGTCGCCGTATTCTTCCAGGATGGCGGAAACGCGCGTGTCTTTCGTAATTTCCATTTTGAGGCTGCTGCTTTTCCGGCGTTTATCCCTCTGCCAGCTTCTTGCGCGCCTCGGCGCCTTTCAGCGGGTAGCCCATGGCAAAGCCGATCAGGCAGAAGTCGAACAGGCCGCCCGAGATCGGAATGAGCGCCAGGATCGCCATGAGAATACCGGGCGTTCCCTGCACAACAAACAGTCCCAGGCTCAGGATCACGATCCCGAGTACGATGCGTGCGACGCGCCCCATACCGCTGGTCATGAACTTTACGAGCTGCATTTTGTTCTCCTTTTGACGAAACACTGTATTTCCGTGGGCAAACATGGAATGGGAAGGGGTGATCGGAGGCGAGAAGGCCACCCCGTGGTTACTTTAAGGTGCGAATGAAAGTCACAACCTGCCAGATCTGTTCGTCTGAAAGGATCCCCTTCCAGGCGCTCATGGCGGTGCCGGGCTTGCCCGTGGAAATACGCCAGAACAGATAGTCGTCCGTGGCAGTGGCGCTTAGTTCCGGCAAATTCCTGGGGGCAGGGTCGAGCGAGGCTCCGGCGGGGCCGTCGCCATGACCCTGCGGACCGTGACAGGCCGTGCAGTAATTCTTGAATATCTCTGCACCTGTGGTTGCAGCTTCTGCTCCCAACGGGTTGGTTTTGCCCGAGTAACCGGAGGGCACTGGAGCGGGTGCGGCAGGCGTTTGAACCCTCCCACCATTTTCACCGCTCCCGCAGGCTGTAAGGATCAGGGCAGCCGCCACGAGCAGGATCATCAGAAACTTCTTCATGCGTCTCCAAACACCGGATAACGGATCCATCTTCAGACCAATCCGGCTTTTTGCAGGCCCGCACGCGCAATCTGAACGAGTTCCTTCATGGGGTGGATCAATGCCAGGGCATATAACACGAAGCCGATCCCGTATAACACGCCGCGAGCCGGGACAACAAAGATACTGACCCACACCAGGATGCTTCCCAGGGTTGCCGCGACAAGGCTGCTCCAACCTCCGCCGAGCTGCGGATTCTCCTCCTTGAGGAAGAACCGGCGCGCAATGTATGGGGCGATGGCGATGCCAAATTGCAGCACCCAGCCATAGATCAAGGCCTGGGGCGCAATGGATTCGATCGGCCCGCCGTTCAAAACCCTGGTCAGGATCAACGGTGAGATCAGCACAGGGAGCAGGATCCAGGAATAGGATGCGACCAAATGCCAGGCTCCCGCGCTGTGGAGCCTGCCGCCAGACTGGAGGGCGCGAACCATCAAGACCACCAGCCATGCCGTTGAAGGGATGTGCAGGATCAAGCCCGCAATGGTTGGGGGCAGGCTTCCGCCGAGCCAGGGCCCCAGCACGAGGCCGAGTGCGCCGAGCGTCATGCCCCAGAAGATCAGGGAGATGTCTTTCCTTGAGCCAAGCGGCCGGCCGGTGATCATCGGGATGAGGTCCACAAGCAGGCCGGCGAATACCAGCGACATGAAGCCCCACGAGTTGGCATGGATGTGCGCCTCGAGCGGAACTTTAATGTAAAGCGCGTCACTCCAATTCAGCCACAGGCCGGTCCCAATGATGATCCCCACCAGCAGATAGAACAATCCTGTGATATAGAACTTCAGGCTGGCGGGGGCTTCGCCGCCCCGCACATTCCATAATTGAAGAAGAAGCAGGGTGGCGGCAATGAATATCAATGTGCCGCCGGCAAAGATCAACGCCTGGTTGAAGCCTGAAAAACCGGCCACCAGCGACACAAAGCCCATGTTCAAGGTCAGCCAAATATCCCAGCGCATGGCCGGGCGCGGCTTTTTGGAAAGCGAGGCGACCAGCAAGGGAAGCAGACCGAAGATGACCTGGGAAAGGATCCCCAGTGTGATGAAATGGACCCGCACCCAACGTAATGCCTGGAATGAGCCCAGTAAATTAAAGCTCACCAGGGAGGCATCGGCCGCGATCAACGCGGCAGTGAACGTGAAGAGCAGGGTTGTGAGCAAATAGGGAACAGGCATCGCTATTCTCCCTTGAACCCCAGAAATATGAGACGCGTTTTTGCGTTGATGCCGCGCCGGGAAGCGCCGGGTGCGATCACTGTCACACCAGGTTTAACGGCATAGGTCTCGTCGTCAACGGTCATTAAACCTTCGCCTTCGAGGAAATGATAGGCTGCCGCCTCGTCGGGATGGACCGGGATCTGCCCGCCTGCCTCCAGGCCCACCACAAGGACCTTGAATTTCGGGGTGTCCATCAGAAACTGCGGCTGGGGGCCGCCGGCTGTAAAGACGGCTTTTTCTTTTGTATCAGCAAAATAGATCTGAGAAATTTGGTCAGCCATATCGACTCCTTTTGGATATGCCTGACTTTAATCGCCTCCCCCGCTTTGCACCCCGACTTTTGTCGGGTTTTTGGGCTTAACCTTTATTCACTCTGCAGCATTGCCCGCTCCGCCAGCCCGGCGGGATCCAGAATCCGAATGTGCTGTTTATCCATTTCGATCAACCCCGCCTTCGTCAACTCGCGGATAATTCTGCTCAGCACATCAGGCACGGTTCCCAGGCGCGCGGCCAGCTCGGTTTGATTCGTCCAGCGCCGGCGTTCGATCATATCTCCATCGGCCTGCTCGAGAATAAGTTTGGCAAAGCGCGCTTCCACCGTTCGCAGGGACAGGTCGGCCGTCAGTGCCACCAGGCCGGTGAAACGATCTGCCATGCTTTCCATGATCCGCAAGGCGGTGTGCGGATGCGCCAGCAGCACCTGCTCCAGCGCCTGGCGCGGGATCAGCCAAATACCCGATTCCTCCAGCGCGATCGCGGTGGCAGGGTTGGCGCGCTTTGCAAATACGCCGATCTCATTAAATATTTCACCCGCCTCCAAAAAACGCAAAACCTGCTGGCGCCCATCGGGAGAAGTCTTTATTACCTTGAGCAAACCATATTGCAGATAATACAAATTGGTTTCCGTATCCCCCTCCCAGAATACGACCGCGTCCCGTGCGAAGACTTCCCACACCGCGCTTTGCGCCAGGGAGGTCAGGGTTTCCTGATCCAGCCCGCCCAGGAATTCAAAGGTTTGCAATCGTTTGAGCAGGATATCGGTTTGCACCGCGCTAGTTTAGCATAATTGGCGGGAAATGTTCTTCCGGCGCGGTCTGATAAATGGGATGGGAGCCGAGTTTGCCATTCTGTATGCCTCCCCCCGTTGACACCTCTGCCTGGATGGTCTAGACTTATCCCATGCTTGCACGCACCTACTCCTGCGCCGTGGTGGGTCTGGACGGCGTCATTGTCGAAGTGGAAGTGGATTACACCAACGGCCTCCCCGGCATGACCATTGTCGGGCTGCCGGATGCGGCCGTGCAGGAGAGCCGCGAGCGGGTTCAGACCGCGGTGAAGAACGCCGGGCTGCACTTCCCACGCCACCGCATCGTGGTGAACCTGGCCCCGGCCTCGGTGCGCAAGGAGGGGCCGGCCTACGACCTGCCGATCGCGCTGGGGGTGATCATCCTGGCGGAGTATCTGCCGCAGCAGGCGGTGGAAGGGACGCTGGTGGTGGGGGAGCTCTCGCTGGACGGGATCGTGCGGCATACGCGCGGGGTGCTGCCGATGGCCGCCACGGCGCGGGCGAATGGTTTCAAGCGCATATTCGTGCCGGAGGTGGATGCGGGCGAGGCGGCGTTGATCCCAGACCTGGAAGTCATCCCGGTGAAGTCACTGGCGGAACTATACAAGCACCTTTCGGGACAAAATGAAATCGAGCCATTCCAGCGGACGGAAGAAGACCTGCCGCAGTTGTTCGTGCCGAACGACTTTGCGGAGGTGAGGGGCCAGGAGCATGTAAAGCGCGCCCTGGAAGTGGCGGCCGCGGGCGGGCATAACGTCCTGATGGTGGGGAGTCCCGGCGCGGGGAAAACGCTGCTGGCGCGCGCCCTGCCGGGGATCCTGCCGGAGATGAGCCTGGAGGAGTCGCTGGATGTGACGCGCATCTACTCGGTGGCGGACCAGCTGCCGCCGGGAACGGCGCTGATCCGCCACCGGCCGTTCCGGTCGCCGCACCATACCATCAGCCACGCGGGGCTGGTGGGCGGAGGCAATATCCCGCGCCCGGGCGAGATCTCGCTGGCGCACCGCGGCGTGCTGTTCCTGGACGAGTTCCCGGAGTTCGGGACGAGGGTATTGGAAGTGATGCGCCAGCCGATGGAAGACAAGGTGGTGACGATCAGCCGCGCCAAGGGATCGCTGACCTTCTCGGCGAACTTCCAGCTCATTGCGGCGATGAACCCCTGTCCCTGCGGGTGGTACGGCGACAGCCAAAAGCCCTGCACCTGCGGGCCGGGGATGGTAACGAAATACCAGAAGCGCATCTCGGGCCCGCTCCTGGACCGGATCGATATCCATATCGAGGTGCCGCGCGTGGACTACGAGAAGCTGAGCGGCGACCGGCTGGGCGAGACCTCCGAGTCCATCCGCAAGCGGGTGCAGGCGGCAAGGG
>CAZSPX010000148.1:0-8058 GCA_964608885.1 uncultured Anaerolineaceae bacterium
CTCAGCGGGCGAGACCGCCGGCGGTGGAGCGATGGCAGTCCACCGAACGGAAATCGTAACGGCAGCGCAGGTCGCGTCCCACGGCGATCATCCAATCGGCCAGCCGCAGCATGCTGCGGCCGTACAGGCCGGGGCGGGCGGGGAGGGAGGGGCGGGCCAGCTCCGCAAGGCGGAGCGCTTCCATTTGCGAGAGAAGCTCCGCCCGGCGGGCCTCCGCCAGGACTTCGATCAACCAGTAATTCATGTCAGACTCCTTTGTGGGGCTAATGGTCCAGAAGGAAGGCGGTCACGGCCCGCAGGGTCTTCTCGATGCGGTCGCGGTGGAGAGAGTAAAGCTTGGCGCCGCTGCTGCGGCGCTCGAGAAGGTAGCCGGCCGCGGTGAGCTGGGTGAGATAGCGCGAGACGCTGGGCTGGCTCAGCCCGGTGGCGTCCATGATGTCCTGGGAGCGCATCTCGCCGTTCTCGATGACCATCTGGAGGATCTGCAAACGGGTGTCATCGGCCAGGGCGGAAAGCCGCGAGACGATCTCGGCGCGGTCCAGCTCGGGGACCCGGACGCCATCGCCTTCGGGCTGGCGCGCCCCGAAGAAAATATAGATGGCATCATCCACCAGGGAGCGCTGGAGGTACGGGCCGATGTGGGCATTGGGGATGAAGACGACCCGGGCGGCATTCTCCAGTCCCTGGCCCCACTTGTCCTCCTCCAGCTCCTGGCCGGTCACGAAACGGGCCGCCTCCAGGCGGGACATCTCATTGAGGTGGAGGCGCTGGAAGGCCTTGACCGATTCCTCCAGCATGGGCTGGACGCGCTTCCATTCGGGCTCCAGGTGGTTCTTCCAGAACCAGCGCATGTGGTCGACGATCAGCTGCTTCATGGCGGCGGTGTCGAGGACATACTGGTAGGCGCGGGTCTCGATATCCACATCCACATGGGCATCGGTGAAGCGGCTCTTCAGGAAGGCTACATAGCTGGCCGGGGAGGAGAGGACCTCGTCCCAGTGGACCACCTCAACGTGCTGCCCGGGGTCGCAGTCCATGGGGAAGATCCCGGCGTAGGATTCGAGCAGGTTCTCCCGGAAGACCGAGGGCGGCTGCGCCTCCAGGTGCTCGAGATACTCCGGGAAGGAGGCGAATCGGTGGCGGGGCGCGACAGCGTAGAACAGGCCGATCAGCACGAGCCGGTGACGGCCGACCTCCTCGGGGGTCATGGCGGCGTGAGTGCGGCGGACCCAGTCGTGGATGCCCGGCTCGGTCTCATCCTTGGCGACCAGCAGGGTGCTGCCAAAGGCGTTGAGGGCCGGTTCCAGCTCGACCGAGAGAACTTCGGGGCGGGTCTTTTCCAGGTTAAGCGCAAAAGGGGACATGTTGATCCTCTGAGTTATAGAGAGATGTACATTATTCAAATAATTGAATAATGTACATAGTTTAATCGGAATCACGGATCTGTCAAGAGGAAAATGAAAACTCCCTGCCGGTCGGGCAGGGAGTTTGGAAAGGCGAGGAAAAGATCAGGGAGCGGGCGTCCCGGCGACAGTGATGCCGGTCCAGGTGAAGACGCGCTTCTCGCTGGTCGCGCCGGCGCTCACGTAGATGGGCTGCCCCTGCTCGTCGTTGCCGCTCTGGCGGACCGGAGCGACCCACCAGCGCAGGATGTGGGCGACGTTGTCCTTGGGGCGGAAGGTGGTCGGGATGATGAACTTGGTATCGGTCACGTAGTTCGTGATGCGGCGGCCCTGGCTGCCGGTGACATCCTCCACGGTGACCTGGTAGTACTCGCCTTCGCGCAGGGTGCCGACGGAAGCCCACTGGAGGGTCACGATGTCGTTGGCCAGGGTGAAGGCGGCGCCATCCGCAGGCAGGAGCAGGTTGGGGGCCGGGTAGGGCGGCGGGATGGTGGCAGTTGGGGTCGGCCCGGCCGTGGCGGCGCGGGCGCACAGGGGGATGGTCAGGGATTGGCCTACGAAGACGTTATCGGTGGATAGGCCGTTGTAATCCTTGATGGCCGACATGGGCACCGCGTAGTTGAGGGCGATGCTGGAGAGAGTGTCGTTCTCCTGGACGGTGACGCGCACGTGCTCGCAGGCCAGGGCGGTCTGCGTGGCGGGCAGAGGGGTCTCGGTGGGGAGCGGCGCGGCGGTGGCGGTGGGATGCGGGATCTTCAGGACCTGGCC
Organism: uncultured Anaerolineaceae bacterium; assembly: GCA_964608885.1. GTDB lineage: Bacteria > Chloroflexota > Anaerolineae > Anaerolineales > Villigracilaceae > JACPVF01. Next base: position 2,172 of record CAZSPX010000148.1, read on the forward strand.
GATGAAGAGGTTGTTGCAGGAGGCGGGCAGGTTGTTCAGGATGATGATGCTCTGGACCGAGACGCCGAAGGTGAAGGCGATCGAGCCGCAGTTATCCCCGCCGGCCACGGTATAGTCGAAGGGGGGCTCGATGGTGAACGTGGGCTGGGCGGTGGGGATGAGCGTCTCGGTGGGGGTGGCGCTGGGGGTGGCGGTGCCGGTGGGGCTGGGGATGGCAGTCGGTTCGTTGATGGTCCGCCCACCAAATACGCCGCCGCGCAGGCCGAAATACACTACCAGCGCGCCCACGATGACGAACAGGGCCAGCAGACCCAGCGCGGCAGGCAGCCCCAGGGTGATCTCGGGCATGCGCGAGGCCTGGATGGGTTTCTCGGGCTTCCGTGCGGCGGGCCGGGGGGCAGCGGGAGAGGCGCCAGCCTCGCCCAGCACGGTGCCGCAGACCAGGCAGCGCGTGGCATTCTCGCTGAGACGCGTCCCGCAGGTGGGGCAGATCTTGGTTTTCGAGGATGAGGGGGTTTCAGGGCTCATACGGCGGAAAATTATACCATGCGGAGGAGGGATACACCTCCGGCGGTTACCCTACGGATGAGCTCGCTCTGAACGGCCGCGAAGCGCCCCGCAACGCAATGGAGGGGAACAAAGCGTAGATGAAGCGCAAATGGCGGCGTTTCGTCTTGGGGCCGGGAAGAGCACCGGCCCGTCGCTCAACGCGAAGACTAGGGATTCTTGGCAGGCTCGGTGGTGCCTGCGGCGCGGCTCGGCAGGGTGGTGACGAGGATCTTGTCCACGCGGTGGCCGTCCATGTCCATGACCTCGAAGGTCAGGCTGTTCCAGTCGAACTTGTCGGCTGCCTGGGGGACGCGCCCCAGCGACATCATCACGAAGCCGCTCAGGGTCTCGTACTCGCTCTCGTGGGGCATGGTGCGCAGGTTGAAGATCTCCTTGAAGTCGTCCACGGGGAGCATGCCGTCCAGCAGCCAGGAGCCGTCCTGGCGCTGCAGGGCCTGCGGCTCGAGCTCGAAGTCGCCGACGATCTCCTCGATGATGTCATTCAGGGTGACGAGCCCCTGGAGGGTGCCGAACTCGTCAATGATGAGCATCAGCTCGCGGTTCTGCTCTTTGAAGATCTCCAGGGCGCGCGAGGCAAAGGTGGTCTCGGGGATGTAGAGTGCGGGGCGGAGCTTGTCCTTCAGGCGGATCTCCTCCCCGGCCAGGCTGGGGACGAGCAGGTCGCGGGCCTTGACGATGCCCAGCACCATGTCCAGGCTGCCCTGGCAGACCGGGAAGCGGGAGTAGGGGCTTTCGCTGATCTTCTTCAGGATGTCGTGGTTGGTGTCGTTGATGTCCAGCCAGACGATCTCGGTGCGGGGGGTCATGATGGAGTAGACGCGCTGGTCGCCGAGGCTGAAGACGCCCTCGACCATGTCCTGCTCGGCCTCTTCGAAGACGCCGGCCTGCGTGCCCTGGTCCATGAGGAGCTGGATCTCCTCCTCGGTCACGGGAGGGGCATCGGAGGGCTTAACGCCCATGAGTCGCAGGACGGTCTCGGTGGAGAAGCTGAGGAAGCGCACCAGCGGCGAAAAGAGACGGGAAAAGAACACCATCGGGCCGGAGACGACCCCGGAGACCGCCTCCGGGTCACGCAGTGCGAGGCGCTTGGGGACCAGCTCGCCGAGCACGAGGGAGAGGTAGGTGACGGGCAGGACGCCCACCAGGAGGCTGATCGCCTCGCTGTAGGGCTCGAGGGCAGGCCAGCGCTGCAGCTGCTGGTTGATCCACAGGCCGAGCGTGGCGCCGGTCAGGGCGCCGATGAGCAGGTCGATGGAGGTGATGCCGATCTGGATGACGGAGAGGAACTGGTTGGGGTTCTCGGTGAGGCGGAGCACCGCGCTGGCGCGGCGGTTGCCGAGGTTGCTCTGGTGCTGGAGCCGCGCCTTGCGGACGGACAGCAGGGCCGCCTCCGCCATGGCAAGTATTCCGTTGAGAAGAAGAAGGACCAGGATGGAAATGAGACCGGTTCGAAGATCAATAGTAAAGCTGAACTCAGACATGAGTGTGGGCGGCAGGACTCCTTATTCTGCCAATTTCTATTGTACTTGATTTGGAGGTCATGGAATGCATCTATCGAACAAATATGCCGCTGCCGTTTCGGGCCTCGCCGATCACCCAGGCGGGCTGGTCGAGCTCCTGCGCGCGCTGCAGGAAGGACTTTAAAACGGCGGAGGGAACGCCCAGCAGGAGGCCGCCGCTGGTCTGCGGGTCGAAGAGTAGCATGCGATCGGCCTCAGGGATGGCGGGGTCAAAATCGATACCCGGAGAGAAATGCGAGAGGTTGTCGAAAGCGCCTCCGGGGAAGGTCCCCAGGGAGGCATACTTGCGCGCCCCGCTTACCAGTGGGATGGATGAGAGATCGAAGTGCAATGCGACCCCCGAGGCTTTGGCCATCTCCGTCCCGTGGCCGAGGAGGCTGTACCCGGTGATGTCGGTTCCCCCGGTGAGGCCAAACTCAAGCGCAAGAGCGGAGGCGGAGCGGTTCAGCCTTTTCATCCAGCCGACCACCTCGGCTACATCTGAGGGGTCGGCGCGCTCCTGCTTGAGGGCAGTAGTGGTAACGCCGAAGCCGAGAGGCTTGGTGAGGACAAGGGCATCACCCGCGTGCAGGCCGCCCTTGGAGAGCATCCGCCGCGGGTCGAGGAAGCCGATCACCACCAGGCCGTATTTCGGCTCTTTGTCCTTGACGGTGTGGCCTCCGGCGATCACGACCCCGGCCTCGCGGGCTTTCTCCGCACCGCCGCGCAGGATGGCGGAGGTCACATCGGCGGGCAGGTCCTCGGGCATGGCGGCGATGTTCAGCGCGAGGAAGGGCTGCCCGCCCATGGCATACACATCCGAAAGGCTGTTCGCGGCGGCGATAGAGCCGTAGTCATAGCCATCGTCCACCACCGGCGTGAAGAAATCTGTGGTGACCACCAGGGCGCGTTCCTCATCCAGCCGCCAAACGGCCGCGTCGTCAGGACCCTCGAGACCCACGAGCAGGTCAGGGTACGCAGCAGGATCGAACACCTCGCGGACAGGGCGCAGCACCTGCGCCAGCGCTTCAGCGCTTAGCTTGGAGGCTCAACCCGCACAGGCGGAGAGGGTCGTCAGGCGGATCTGGCGGCCGGAAGGGTAGTGATCGCTCATGGGCTCTGCCCCGGACTCCTTTCTCAGGGGGTGACAGTCGGCGGCGGCTCGGCGGTGGGCAGCGGCAGGATGAACTGGTTGCCGCTGGGGACGAAGATGGTCGTCACACCGGGAGCCAGCTTGTTGATGTACTGGTACTGGAGGAGCTGGGGATTATTCTGGAGGGCGGCAGCGATCAGGGCCAGGGCCTTGGCCTCGGCTTCGGCTTCCACGATGCGCGCCTGGGCCGCACCCTGGGCGGCGATCACGGCGGCATCGGCTTGTCCCTGGGCCACCTGGCGGGCCTGCTCGGCCTCCTGGCGTTTCTGCTCGACGATCAGCTTGGCCTGCTGGGCCTGCTGCTCGGCGATCTGCTTCTGCTCCACGGCCGCGGCGTATTCATCACTGAAATGAATATCCCGCAGGAGGAAACTGATCAGGATGAGATCGTTTTCTGCCAGTTTCTTGCCGAGCTCCTGGCTGACCAGGTCCTCCATCTCGGCGCGCTTGGTGCTGACGATCTCCTCCACGCCGTACTGCGACACCGCATCGCGGATGGTGTTGCGGGCAGCCGGGCGGATCAGCTCGATCTCATAGCGGTTCTGCCAGTTGATGTGGAGCTGGACCACCTTGGAAGGATCTATCGAGAACACAATGGAGGCATCCACGAAGATCTCCTGGCCGTCCTTGGTGCGGGCCCGGATCGAATCATCACCGGTGACCTGGCCCTCGGCGGGCGCCACGGACATGGTGTAGCTCTTGCGGGAGATGCTGTACTTTTCCACATGCTCGACAAAGGGAACGATCAGGTGCAGGCCGGACTGCATGGGCTGCTTGCGATACCCGCCCGGCGCGATCAGGGAGATCACCACGGCGCTGGTCTGGGGCGGGATGAACACGAAGGTGGAGCTGATCAGGATCAGCGCGCCGATAACCACCGCGGCGATCAGGAAGATGCGGCTGAAATTCCTGGGGGGGATGTTATACCTCTGGTTGGACATTTCTCCTCCGATGGTGCGATGAAAGGTAAGCTCAGGGCAGATTATAAACGGTTCCCTCCTTGTGATTCCCGCCCGGGACGGTTAAGATGCAGGCATGATGACGGGCGAGGGCTGGATCACCGAGATCTACCATGAGCAAGGCGGTGCGGAAGGCCGGATCCGCTGCGCGGCCGGGTTGAGGCCCGCGCCCGGGCAGTACGTCATGGCGGTCCCATCTGTGGAGCGGACGGCTCCCCCGGTCTTGGCGGTGGCCTTGTTCCCGGCGGGGTGGAGGGAGGAGGGCTTTGACTTCGCGGGCCCCATACCTGAGGGATGGCAGCCAGGAATGCGGCTGGCGCTGAGAGGCCCGCTGGGGCGAGGGTTCCAGGTGCCGAGAGAGGCCCGACGCGCGGCGCTTGCAGCACTGGCCGATGCGCCCGTGCGGGTCACCGCGCTGATCCCGGGCCTGCTCACCCAGGGAGTGGAGGTGGTGCTGCTCGCAAAGCCGCCCTTGCCGGACCTGCCGGAGGCGGTGGAGGTCCAGCCGCTGGATACGCTCGAGGAGGTCAGCCGGTGGGCAGATTATCTCGCGTTGGAGGTGAGCCGCGAGTCACTGCCGGAATTGCGGGGGCGCCTGAAGAGCCTTCACGTGACGGCGGAAGTATTGGTGCGGGTGCCGATGCCCTGCGGGGCGATGGCCGAATGCGGGGTCTGCGCGGTGCAGCAAGGCCGGCGCTGGAAGCTGGCCTGCAAGGATGGCCCGGTCTTTGATTGGAGGGAATTGGGGGAAAGCCGGGGGCCGGCTTAATACCAGATGCGGAACGAGGTGCGGGTCGCCGCCTCCAGGCCCTCAAAGCCGCACGAAACGTCGGCGGAGATCAGACGGCCCTGGAGCTGGCTGGCGAAGCTGAACTGGAGACGGGCCACGCCGTGCGAATCGGTGCGGGCATCGGCAACGTCCAGGTGGCCGTCAGGCCATTCCAGGCGGGTGACGCAGGCGGCGCCAGCCAGTCCCTGCCCGCGCTGGTCGTGCACGGCAATGTAGATGGTCTGTTCATCCTGCGGAAGCGTGACCGCCTTCCGGACAAAGGCATTCACGCGCAGCGAGAGGACCACAGGCTTCAGGCTGGCATTGAGGGGCTCAACGGGGGCCAGGAGGCCCGGGTCCTCTCCGAGGCGGTCGAAGTAAATGCGCCCCAGGTCAGAAATGACCACGCGCTGCCCGGGCGGCCTCGACGGCTGCCACTCGAAGCGGGCCTTCTGGAAGTACTGGACGATCGTATCCTGGCGGTATTCAAAAGGGGAGATGGGCAGGCCGAATTGCTGGAGGCCGCCGTTTGCGTCAAAGAATTCCCAGAACTCGAAGCATACGGAATAGCCGGTCTCGGAGAAGTATCGGCAGCCGAGGGGGTTGTAGATGTTGAGAGGGCTGGAGGGCGAGTAGAGGGCGACGCCAAGGGGAGCGGCGACCACCTGGCTGCCGGATTCAAGCTCAAAGCGGGCCCGCTGGAAGTACTGGACCCGCAGGCCGTTTGATGCGGTGAACTCCTCGGTCATAGGGTAGCCGTAGACGAGGGTGGGGTTGGAAGCCTGGCGGTAGAACTGGAGGAATTCCCCCTGTACATTGTGTCCGGTCTGGTCGAAGTATTCGTAGTCCTGCGACTGGGCGCCTGCAGAGCCGCCGTTCAGGAAGAGCAGCGGGAGGAGCAGGAGGAGAACCGGCAGGCCCCTCAGAATGCGCATAG
>CAZSPX010000149.1:0-8017 GCA_964608885.1 uncultured Anaerolineaceae bacterium
AGGCTGCCTCCGGAAAGCTGTAGAAGAATACGAACGCTGGATCCATCCGGAGCGGTAACCTCCGGGTTATCGGGCAGGGATCGAGTCTCAAACATGCTTATCTCGCTGTCGCACGGCTTCATACAGGATCAGGGCAGCAGCAATGGAGACGTTCAGAGAATTGATCCGGCCGCGCATGGGAATAAGCACTTTTTCGTCGGCATGATCCATCCAGATCTCCGTCAGTCCTCGATCCTCGGTTCCCACAGCGATGGCTACCGGCCGCCTTAGATCTGCAGCTGTATAAGGCACATCTGCCGATGGTGTTGCCGCCAGAATCCTGATATTGTGATCCATCAGCCATTTGAGTGCTGAGGCGTTATCCACCTCCACGGCAGGAACGGAAAACAGGGCCCCCCGACTGGCACGGACAACATTCGGGTTCCAAAGATCGACGCGCGGATCGCACAAGAGCAAGGCATCCACCCCGGCAGCGTCAGCTGTTCGGAGGATTGCCCCGAGATTCCCGGGCTTTTCCACAGCTTCCGCCACGATCAGCAGTGCAGATTCTGATAGCACCAGCTCATCCAGGGAGCGCCTCATGATCGGGAAGATTCCAAGCCACCCATCCGGATTCTCGCGGTAGGAAACCTTCTCAAAAACGGAAATGCTTACCGTTATGGTCTCTCCGGCAGGAAGAGCCAAGGGGCGGGACACCAATTCAGGGGCCGTCAGAATCGTCCGCGGAATGAGTCCCGCAGAAAGCGCATGTCCAAGCTCGTCCCAGCCTTCCACCAAAAAAAGACCATCACGCTGGCGTTGGCGCCGATCCTCGCGCAGCCTGACGATCTGTTTAATCCGTGGGTTTTGAGGGCTGGAGATATCGTAGCTCATTTTACAAGCAGGCAGGAAGCATAATGGGATGGTCCCACCGCCACCTCGGGCGGGTCTGTAAACTTGCATTGCTCAATCACTGCAGGGCAGCGGGGGTGAAAACGACAACCTGCGGGAAGGTTGATCGGATTGGGTGTCTCGCCCTGAAGGATCACGTGCTCCTGGCGCTGGCGTGGATTAGGAACCGGGATCACGGATATCAGGGCGCGAGTATAGGGGTGGCGCGGGCTGGCAAGCACCTCGCGCGCCGGACCCGTCTCCACGATCCGCCCAAGATACATTACCGCTATCCGATCTGCAAAGTAGGCAACGGTACTAAGGTCGTGAGTGATAAAAAGAATGCTCACGCCCTGTTCCCTGCGCAGATCGCGCAGCAGATTCAGGATCTCGGCACGGATCGAAACATCAAGCATGGAGACAGGCTCATCGGCGATCAACAGCCGGGGCTGCAGGACCATTGCCGCAGCGATCACCACCCGCTGCCGCTGTCCGCCCGAAAGCTCGTGAGGATAGCGCAGTAAATAATCCTCGGCAGGCCGCAGCCCAGCACCCTCGAGGGCGGTCTTCACGCGGGCCAGCCGATCGTCGGGGTCCACTGCCATGCCGTGGACTACCAAGGGCTCGGCCACTATCTCCACAATCGAAGCGCGCGGATTGAGCGATTCGTAAGGATCCTGGAAAACCATCTGGGCTTTTTGGCGAAGCAGTTTCAGGGGAATCTCCTTGTCCTGCGACTGCTTCCCTGGCTCCCTATGTCCGACAAGTCGGCCCTCAAAGCGGATTTCACCGGATGTTTTTTCCTCCAGGCCGATCAACGTGCGGGCAATGGTCGTCTTGCCGCAGCCCGATTCGCCCACGATAGCGAGTACCTCCCCTCCCATCAGCTCAAAGGATACCCCATCCACAGCCTTCACGTATTCCTGGGGCTTATGACTGATAACGGCCGACAAGGAACGCACAACCGGGAAATAGGTCTTTAATTCCCTCACTTCAAGGATGGGCTCGCCGCTCATCATGGGCGGCCTCCCTTCCGGCACAGGTGGCAGGCCGCGAAGTGCCCTGGAGCGACATCGAGGGTCGGGGGATCAACATTCGGGCATACAGCGATACGCTCCTCACAGCGAGGGTGAAAGCGGCAACCCGTGGGCAGATCCGTGAGCCGCGGAGGCATCCCGGGGATGGAGGCCAGAAAATCGGTCGGACGATTAAGATCGGGAAAAGAGGCTAGGAGCCGGCGAGTATATGGGTGCTGCGGATGGTTGTAAATATCATCCGCGGATCCATACTCCGCCACCTTGCCGCCATACATAATGACCACCGAATCGCAGGTCTCTGCCACCACCCCCAGGTCATGCGTAACAATTACAATCGCCAACCCAAGCGCTCTTTGGATGTCCCTGAGCAGGGCAAGTACCTGAGCCTGAATCATCACATCCAGGGCTGTCGTCGGTTCATCCGCGAAGAGCAAATCAGGCGCACAGGCCAGAGACATTGCAATCATTGCCCGCTGGCGCATACCTCCCGAATATTGGTGGGGATATTGGTCCCGACGGGCGCGGGCGATCCCAACCATCTCTAGGAGCTCGCCTACGCGCTTATCAGCCTGCTCCTCATCCATCATGTTATGCAGGATCATGGCCTCACGGATCTGGTCACCGACCTTCATAACCGGATTTAGAGCGTTCATGGCGCCTTGAAAGATGATCGCCATTTCCTTCCAACGGAATGACCGCATCCGGGACTCGGAGATTCTCAGAAGATCGATCCCTTTGAACAGGACCTTACCCGATGTAATCCTCCCTGTTGATGGGAGCAACCGCATTATTGACATCAGGGTAGTGGTCTTTCCGCAACCAGACTCGCCCACCAATCCAACTGTCTGGCCCGGCATGACATCAAATGACACATTTTCCAGGGCGCGGGCAACCGGAGATAGCGGGGAACGGAACTCGGTGGATAGATTTTTCACCGAAAGGAGAGGCTCTGCGGTCATTCGCTCCCCTCCCCTGCCAGGGCGATCATATTTGCCTCGCCTTCCAGATGGTGGGTCGCCAGGCGGGGATTCAGCATCTCCTCCAGTACATTGCCCAACAGGACACAGCCCAGGGTCACCCAGACGATCGCAAGTCCCGGAGGCAGGTAAAACCACCAAGCCTTATTCGTGATGGCACTGCGATCAAAGGCAAAATTCAACATTGTGCCCCAGGAGGGCTGGGTCGGATCACCCAGACCGAGGAAAGCCAGCCCGGACTCCACCAGTATGGCGGTGGAGAGGATCAAAACGGTATTGGCAACGATCAGAGGCATGATCTGGGGCAGAATGTGCTTCCGGATGATGTGCAGATGCCCAGCACCGATAGCCCGAGCGCGCGCAACGAACTGGCGCTCTTTTATGGTCAATACCTGCGAGCGGATCAGGCGGGCCGTGCTGGTCCAGTAAAGCAAGCCGATGACCATTATCAGGATCACGAGGGGGGAGACGCGCAGATCCATCTGACGCACGGTTGCCACAAGGATCAACATCAACGGCAGATCGGGGATCACCAGAAGCACATCGGTGATCCGCATGAGAAGATTGTCAATTCGCCCACCGAAGTACCCAGCCAGGATCCCGAACAGACTCCCAACCAGCATTGCGATCGCCCCGGCGAGGAAGCCGACGGTAAGGGAGATTCTGGCGCCGTAAAGCAGCAACGTCCAGACATCATGACCAGCATCATCCGTTCCAAGAATGCCATGTTCGGATGGCGATGCAAAAGTAAGCCCGCGTCCATTGGCATCCCGGATGATCTCCGTCGGTTGATAGGGGGTCATCAAGGGCGCAAAAATGGCAATAAGGATGGAACTGAGCACAAGAAAGGCCCCGAGAAGTCCCAGGCGATTGCGCCTGAAGGCAAGCCAGAAGGACAGCAAATTACGCCGCAGAAGAGACCAGCGAACGTTCATCTCACGAGGCCTTCACGCGCGGGTCAAGGACCACATACAGGGCGTCTGCGATCATGTTCGCGATGATGACGCTTACGGCCAGAAGAAGGAAGGCCCCCTGGAGAAGGGGATAATCCTGCTTCGTAAGGGCAGTCTGAAAAAGCTTGCCCAGACCGTCATAGGAGAAGACGGTTTCGATATAGATCGCTCCCGAGACCGTAAAGCCAAGATTTAGCGCAATCAAGGTCACGATCGGAAGCATGGCATTCTTTAGCGCATGCTTCCAGAGGACCTGCCAAGGGCTCATTCCTTTAGCTCTGGCCGTAAGGATATAGTCTTCGCCGAGCACCTCCAGTATGGATGACCGCATAATAAGCATGTATTCGCCAAGATACAGGATAGTGAGCGTCAAAGTGGGAAGAATGAGGTGACGCCCGAAGTCGGGAAGAACGGTATAAAGCGGCTTGCCGGTGTTGGCAGGGCTGACAATACCACCAGTGGGAAGGCCGAACCAACTGCTGCCTGCTGCCAGGAGAATGATCCCCAGCCAAAATGTGGGGATCGCCCAGGCAATGAGAGAAAAGGTCAATGCACCGATATCCACAGCGGTCTTGCGCTTCCAGCCTGCCAACAGCCCCAAGATCACTCCAAAAATGATGGCAAGGACCTGTCCCAATCCAATCAGAAGAACGGTATTGCCGAGCTTGGAAATCAGAACCTCGGATACCGGGCGCCGAAGTGACCAGGAGACTCCAAGGTTGCCGCGTGCCCATTGCCCCAAGGTGTCTATGAACTGATCCGGAAAGATCGGTTTGTCAAGACCAAACTGTTCACGCAGGGCCCGCTGGGTCTCGGCAGAAATCCGGATATTCCGCCCGATGACCGATCGAACAGGATCACCAGGCAGTACCCGAAAAAGAAGGAAATTTATGAGCACGACTATCAGAATAGTCAGCAGCGAGAATCCCAACTTCCGGAAAAGATAATCGCGGCGATTCATGATCGGGGGTATTCTGGGACCGCCTCAAAGAGGCGGTCCCAGCAGGTTGCCTATTTCACAGGTTCAACGTGCATCAACGATTGGGCGATCTCGATCCCGAGCGGAGAGATCACGAACCCCTTGAAACGATCCGAGCGATAGGCCTGCAGAACCTTTTCGTAATAAAGAACAATGTAAGGCCTGTCGTTGTAGACCATTTCCTGCATCTTCCAGATGATCTGCTGCCGGGCAGACTTATCCACGGCTTTTTGCTGATCAAGATAAAGCTGGTCGTACTCCGGGTTGTGATATCCGCTGTCGCTCCAGCCGCCATCCACGAACTGCTCGGTGGTCATGACGCTCAAAATAAAATCAGGATCAGGATCGGGTCCCCAGCCCCAAATGACCAGATCATAATCCCCAGCAGGAGTGGTTGCAGCAATCAGACTATCCGGATCCACTGCCTCAGGCCGGGCTTTCATTCCCGCCTGGCTGAACCAATCTGCCATCATATCAGCGACGCGTGGATAAGAGGAGGAATCTGAAGGGAACTGCAGCCGGAATTCGAGCCGGAGGTCACCCTTGGCCCGAACGCCATCGGAACCGGGAACATAACCCGCCTCCTGGAGAATGCGCCCGGCCTCCTGCGGATCAAAGCTTACATCCTTGATATTCGGGCTGTGCCAGAAACCTCCGCCGAGGGAGGGCGGGACGATGGAATCTCCTGTTGAGGCGAGCCCTTGCAGGACGATATCGACAATATCCTTTTTGTTGATGGATAATGCGATTGCCTGACGAACTATCGGGTCCGCAAGAGCAGGATTCCCGGTAGGCGCAGGATCATTGTTCGGATCCACGGTATTGATGATCAGCTCATTGAAATAGCGCCCTTCGATCTCGGTAGCCGTCACATTTTCCATTTCCTTGACGGCTGCAAAGGAGGTGGCCGGAACTTCGTTTACCAGATCGATATCGCCAACTTTTAATGCCTGGATCATGGCATCGGTATTATCAAAAGTCTGGAATATGATCTGGTCGATGGCAGGCGCCCCATCAAAATAGTCCGGGTTGGCATCCAGGATCAGGACGCCGGTATCCTTATCAAAGGTTTTGATCTTGAAAGGCCCGGTTCCGATGGCTTCAAAGTTGCTGAAATTCTGGAGGTCCTCGGGTGTGGTGAAGCTTTCAAAATCAGGTGGATACACGGCATACAGGAAGGAGAGCCGGTACTCCATGTTGGCGATGGGGTACTCGGTAACGAAAAGGAGCGTCTTGTCATCCGGGGCAGTAACCTCGCTGAACCCACCCACATATCCCGAGAGGGCAGCCCATCCATCCGGATCAGCCATGACAGCATTGATTGCCCAGGCCACCTGGCTTGCCGTGAGATCTTCCCCGTTATGCCACTTGATACCGTCCTTCAAGTGGAAGGTCCAATTCAAGCCGTCATCCGAGACGGACCAATCCTTAGCAAGGACGCCTACATAAGTCCCCTCAGTGGATTCGGTGGTGAGCGGGCTGTAGATCAGATCGAAGATGGTATAGGATTCGGTCAGGAAGGCGTAGGCTGGATTAAGGGTATCCGGTTTCCCCAGCCAGCCAAAATTCATTACCACCGGTTCTGCCTGCGGTGCGGGGGTGGCCGGGGCTCCAGTGGTTGGGTTGGGAGGCGCCTGGGTTGCGGGCGCGGGTGCGCCGCAGCCTGAAATCAGCGAAATGGCCAGAACCAGGCAAAAAAACAGTTTTCGGTTCATGCAGCTCTCCTCTTTGGTCGTCAGGGTACGCAAAAACAAAACCGCGCCGCAAGCAACAGGGTTGCCCGGGCGCAGGCCGCTCAGCCGGTGTGCAGCAAACGAAAAATCGGAATTTTCGAGATATTCAAGTTGGTACCCTATAAAAATTGTACTGGATTTTACGATTTAGGAAAAGAGTATATACTGAGTGCATCGGCAAAAAATTCGAGTGAGGCCTCATGGATAAGATCATTAAAATCGTGGAAAAATATGAGCGGAACGGTTGGCCTTCCATCGCCCGGCCGGATCTGAAACCCCCGGAAGGCTGGAGTATCTCTCTGGCAAGCTCCATTGAGCGGGTTCGGAATCATTCTCTCTCTCCGGATGGAAATACAATCGCCTTCATTAGAGATACAGAAACGCTCTCGGACGTGTATCTCCTTCCCTGCGCGGGCGGCTGGCCGGCCCGTATCAGCACTGAGCGGGCGCTGGTAGCGTTTTGGGATGACGAGATCCCACAATGGTCTCCCGATTCCCGCTGGGTGGCCTTCACCATGCAAAAACATGTACATATCGTGGCCGTGGAGGGAGGCATCCCCAAAAATATCACCGACTTTACAACCTCCGCCTCGACCCCACGCTGGATGCCCGATTCCACGGGAATCCTCGTGAGCATTGAAAGGGATGATGTGGACCAGATCCTTCTAACAGACCGGAATGGTAGCTGGCCGCGGTCGCTGACCACTGATTCGAAAGGGGATCACTGGGATGCCCAGCCCTCGCCCGGTGGAAGAACCGTTGCCTTTGTCTTTCGAAGATTTGACGATCTTAATCGCACAGACATTTGTACGGTCGAGGTCTCCACAAATGAAATCCACACGGTTCGTGGTTTTTCCGGTGTAAGGATGTGGATGCCGCGCTGGTCTCCGGACGGCCGGCGGCTGGCATTCATCTCACAAGAGGCCGGCAATGACCATCTATGGATTGCCAATGCCGATGGCACGGAGGCGCGACAGATCACAAAGGTTGCCCATGACTTCGCAGATATAGCCTGGTCGCCCGATGGCAGAGTTATTTCCGGCACGCTAAATCGAGATGCATCCTTGGAGCTTGTCCTTGTTGATGTGGAGACTGGGATCATTACCACGCTTTGCGGCGAAATTGGCTTTCACCAGCGGCCTCGCTGGACCCCGGATGGAAAGACCTTGACCTTCGAATTCGAATCGCCCGTTAAGACCTCGGACCTGTATAGCATTGATCTGGAAAGCCAACGGGTCAAGCAGCTCACCTTTTCACAGCCGATGGCACTGCCCTCGCACAAACTCACAATGCCTGAGAGAGTGAAATACAAGAGTCGGGATGGAGTCGAGATACCGGCACTCCTTTTCAGGCCCTCCAAACCAAATGGAGCTGCAGTCCTTCACCCCCACGGAGGGCCATCCTCACAGTATATTCATGATTTTGACATCCTTGCTCAGTATCTGGTTGCCAAAGGCTATACATTCCT
>CAZSPX010000150.1:0-7917 GCA_964608885.1 uncultured Anaerolineaceae bacterium
GCCGCCGCGCAGGCGGCGATGAGCTTCCGTATCCAGGGTTTTCCGCTCCACAGGGACCAGAGCAGGAACAGCCCGGCTGCCAGCCAGAATAGGCCGCTGGCCGCGATATAGGCCGGCCCCGGCCGCGGAGTGAATTCCTCCAGCCGCACCCGCCAGGCGATCGCCGTCCACGCTCGCAGGCCGTTCCACACTGATAACCATAACACCAACCATATCAGGACGGTTACACGGGCCGGCGGCCGGACTCTCATGGGGCGAATTCCATCAATGCCTTGCCGCCATAATGTTCCAGGATGGGCCCGGTCACGAACTGGCCTTTGTAGGGGACGGCCTGCAGGATCTCGGGGTTGGCAAAAATGTAGTCCATGCCCATCGCCTGCAGATACCTGCTTGCCTGACCCTCCTTCAGGGCCTCAAAGTAGCCCGGGCTGTTGATGAGACCGTCCATGTTAACGATCGTGCGGTCCTGGATATAATACCCCACGTTGCCGCCGCCGGTCATCCCGATCATTGAGCCGGGAGGCGTGTTCTCCTCCAGGAAGCGCACGCTGTCCATGTACGCGCCGCCAGGAGCGTGGGCACCGTGCGGCATCCGCTGGAGGATGGCCGCGCTGAAGTTCCATCCCATCCACAGGCAGAATAAGGCCGCGCCCGCTGCGAGTATGGAGTTTCCGATCCGGCTGCGAAACAACGGCTGCAGCAGGAGCCAGGCCGCCAGTCCCAATGCCAGTACCAGAAAGATCGGCTGGGTGATCCAGTACCATTCCTTCATGGCCGAGTAACCGGTGGCATTGTAGGACAGGATTTGCACGACCGAGGCGGTCAGCAGCAGCGGCAGCCCCGCTTGCATGGAGACGCGCACGGCTTTCCGCCGGTCGATCAGAAGGATCAACACCCAGGCCGCGCCTGCAGCGAGCAGTAACACGGTGTAAGCCTCGTCGTTCCGGTAGAACCCACGCCACCCGGCGATCCCCCGGCTTAGCTTCTCCAGCCAGCCGGTGACCGGGCTCCAGGCATTAAAATCCGGACCCAATTCCAGCCCAAAGAACGACAGCGGGCTGCGCGCTGCCCCGCCGTAGGCCCTCGAACCTGGCGCTCCCCACCAGCGCTTGATCTGCCCGCTGACCGGCATGGCCGCGCCGATGGCCAGTTTGTTGAACAGCATATACAGGCCGAGCGGGGCGATCAGGGTACCGAAATAGACCACCCCCTCCTTAAGCCAGCCTCCCGCACTGGCTTTCAGCATGTTCAGGGGGGAAACCCTCTCCGCTTTTGTCCTTTGAGTAAAGACCCTCCACAGCCCCCGCAGCGCCAGCGCCCCTGCCAGGTTGATCAGCCAATCATAGAACAGGGCCAGGCGCGGAAAACCTCCCAGCAGGGGAGCGGCAGCCAGCAGTACAACCCCGGTGATGATCGTACTACCGCTGACGGCCATTACGGTCGCCCTGATCGTCTGGGAGAAGCGCCTGGCCGTGATCGGTTGGTAGAGTCCGAACAGCAGGTATAGAACCAATTTGGCGGCCGCGGAAATGGTAATGAAAGCCAAACTTATTTGCGCATAGCCGTAATATCCGGAAACGCCCAGCCTCAGGAACATGCTGGCAAATACCGAGATGCCGGCCAGCAACATATCCAGCGGCAGCAGGACTCTCATGGGGTTCCCGCGCAGAATGATCCACAGGCCTGCAAGCCCCGCCAGGAAGACCAGGTCCAACCGGCTGAGCATCGCCAGCGCACCCAGCGCCGCCAGCCCTGCGATCTCCCTCAGGGTGGGAGGGCGGGTGCGCCAGGTTTTCTCAAAGCGAAGGAGCCGGTAGATCAGCAGCGCTGCTGCCATCGAGGCCAGCCCGGTCTCGAGGCCGTATTCATACATCACATTATGGACCGAGAGATCGAACGCCCACCAGCTTCCCGCAACAACGCCGACCAACGGAGCGATCACCCCGCGGGCGGTTCGATAAATGAGCACCGCGGTGGCTGCGCTTAATGCGCCCTGCACCAGCAGCAGGATTCTCAGCGGCAGGATCAGGTCGAAGCGTGCCAGCGCGAAGATCGGGAGGTTCACCAGCATCCACAGGGGGTGGTAGCCGTTGGTCGGATTGATTCCATCGAAGGTGATCCCATGTCCCTCGGTGATATTCTGCGCCACCTTGAAATAATAGTACGCATCATCGCGCGTGAACCAGTTCGCCGGGAAATTGTAGGCGTCCGAAGTGGCTGCGTACAGGTGTACAGCCATCACTGTGGTCAGGAGGATGATCTCGAACCAGTATTTCTTCAGGAAACCGCTCAGCAATGCCTTCTCCGGTGTTTCAGATCGCCAGGGTGATTTTTCCGAACGGCTCGCCGCGTTCCATGCGTTCCTGTGCCGCGGCCGCCTCTTCCAGCGGATAGGTCCGGTCTATCACGGGGCGCAGTTCGCCCCCCGTAACGAGGTCCATCACCTCGTGGAATTCGACCATCGTGCTCATTGTGGAGCCGAGGATGCTCAAATGTTTGGCGAAGTTGTAGCGGTTGTCGATCTCGAATTTGGGGCCGCCGCTGTTTCCCACGGTCAGCAATCTTCCGCCTTTCCCCAGGCAGCGCATGGAAAGCGGAAAGGTCGTGCCCACATTGTCCACCACCACATCCGCGCCGCGCTTGTCCGTCGCCAGGAAGACCGCCCTGGACCAATCCGCTTCCCTTGAGCGGTCGATCAGCACATCCGCGCCCAGCTGCCGCGCTTTTTCCAGCTTCTCCTCGTTCGACCCGATCACGATGACGCGCGCCCCTCGATATTTGGCGATCTGGGTGCTGGCAGTGTTCACGCCGCCTCCTGCACCCACCACCGCCACGGTCTCGCCGGCTTTCAATCCCCCGCGCCCGATCAGTGAATGCCACGCGGTCTGGTACACCAGCGCCGCGGCCGCTGCCAGGTGCATGTCGAAGCCCTCCGGGAGGACGTGCAGCTGTCGTTGCGGCAGCACGATGTATTCCGCGTACGTCCCGCGCACCGTCTCGCCCAGCAGGTGCCAATTGCGGCACATGTTGTCTTTTCCCTCCAGGCAGAAGTCGCATTTCCCGCAGCCCAGGTTGGCATTGATGACCACGGGCTGTCCCACCTGCAAGTCATGAACTCCCTCTCCGAGGGCGGCGATCTCCCCGGCCCCGTCTGCTCCGTTGATGTGCGGAAGCTCCAGCTTCAGCCCCGGCCATCCCCGGCGCACCAGCACGTCCACCCGGTTAAGGGCTGCCGCGCGCAATCGCACCAGCACCTCCCCCGGCCCCGGTTCAGGCGTCGGGAGACCGGCATATTCCAGGACTTCAGGTCCTCCGTGTTCGCGGAAGAGCATTGCCTTCATCTGGCCTCTTGAGATCCTCTGGTCTGTCCCGTCTTATTTCAAGCCGAGTTCGCTTCTCGAGATCACCAATCTCTGGATCTCGCTGGTGCCCTCATAGATCTCGGTGATCTTGGCATCCCTGAAGTAACGTTCGATGGGCAGCTCGCGGCTGTAGCCCACCCCGCCGTGGATCTGCACGGCCGTGTGGGCGCAGTACATGGCCGTCTCCGAGGCGAACAGCTTGGCCATCGAGGATTGCAGCGTGAATTTCTCCCCCGTGACCTTCGAGCGCTCCTTGGCCATGGCGGCATTGTAGATCAGCAGCCGTGAGGCCTCGATGCGCGTCTTCATGTCCGCGATCTTGAACCCCGTCCCCTGGAAT
This sequence comes from uncultured Anaerolineaceae bacterium, assembly GCA_964608885.1. Taxonomy (GTDB): domain Bacteria; phylum Chloroflexota; class Anaerolineae; order Anaerolineales; family Villigracilaceae; genus JACPVF01. The sequence goes on from CAZSPX010000150.1 coordinate 3,703, forward strand.
TCTCCGATGGCCTTTCCGAAAGCCTGCCGATCCACCGCGTACTTTCGCGAGGCTTCATAGGCGGCCTCGGCGATCCCTAGCGCCTGCGTCCCGATCCCGATGCGGCCTACGTCCAGCACCGTCATGGCGATCTTGAATCCCTCGCCCTCCTCGCCCAGCCGGTTCTCCGCGGGGATGCGGCAGTCCTCGAAGATCAGCTCGCTTGTGGCTGAGGCACGGATGCCCAGCTTGGGCTCCTTCTTGCCCTTGCTGAAGCCCGGCGTCCCGGCTTCCACCATGAATGCCGTGATTCCCTTCTGTCGCTTCTCCGGGTCAGTCACCATGAAGACCACCACGTATCCCGCCACAGGTCCGCTAGTGACCCACGATTTGCGCCCGTTCAGCACGTAGCTGTCCCCGTCTCGTCGCGCCCGTGAGCGCATGGTCCCCGCGTCTGACCCGGATTGCGGCTCGGTGAGCGAGTACGCGCCCACCACTTTTCCAGAAGCAACCGGCCGGAGGAACTTCTGCTTCTGCTCCTCGGTCCCGAACTTCAGGATGCCGTGGCAGTACAGGGAGTTATTCACCGACATGATCACTCCGTGCGCCGCATCCACCCTGGAGATCTCCTCCAGGGCCAGTACATACGCCAGGGTATCCATGCCCGCTCCCCCGTATTGCTCCGGCACCTCGATCCCCATGAAGCCCATCCCCCCCATCTTGCGAATGGTGTCCATCGGGAACTCCCCGCTCTCATCGAACTGCGCCGCGATCGGCTCAATTTCGCTCCTGGCGAAATCCCGCGCCGCGGCCTGGATCATCTTGTGCTCCTCGGTCAGCGGAAAAAGCTCTGCCTCGCCCATTGGTTCCTCCATGCTCTCCTTTTTCGAACTCCTCCGCGATTATAACGCCTGCACCTCCAACCTTGAGTTGCACCGGCCATCGACAAAAATGGCGGGGCAGCCGCCGGGGCTGCCCCGCCATAAGTGATTCCCGGCCGCTTCTCTCAGCCCGCGCCGCTGGAGCCGCCTCCGGAAGCGCCGCCGCCGCCGCCATCGGCCCCTGCGCCTGCCGAATCGGAGGAGGACATGACCGCCACCATGGCTCCGAAGTCTCCATCACTGCCTGCCGCGGCATGGAACCACGTGGGCAGCGGCACACCGCCAAAGCTCTGGAAATACCTCGCCCAGCGCGTTCCCAGCCCAAAGACGACCGCGTAGGCAAGGTAACGCTCGAAGTAGTCCGCGCGGGTTGCAGGTTCCTGTCCTTTGCTGACCTGCCCGAGGTACTCGGCAAAGCCTCTCCAGCGGGCAGCCTGCTCCTCGCCGGCGGGCGTGAGGATGGAGTAGCCGATCGCGTAGATCATCAGGCCGAAGGCGGGGATTAACGCGCCAGCCGCCAGCCCGACGATCACGGCAAGCAATGAGAGCTGCCGGGCGTCCCCCGCAAGGCTTGAGTTGTAACCTATCAGGCTCATGATCAGAACCAGCGGGACAAGGAACAGGACCAGGAATGCCGCCCTCTGCAGCCGCGTCTGGTACTGTTTGCGTTCCGGATCGATCCAGCCATTCCGGAGGAGCTCCTCATCCAGTCTTTCGTTGACCGTTTTTCGTGCCTCCTCGAGCCGGGGGCTGAGATTGCTGAATTTGACCTCATTTTTTCCGGACGGGAAGAGCTTCTCCAGGAGCGCCTGCTCATACGGCTTTTGCGCTCCCGCAGGGTCCTTCAGGATCAGGGTATGCTGCCTGGATCCAAGAAAACCCTTGTCTTCCCGGATCTCCAGAACGCCCAGCCGCGCAAGGTCGAAGATCATCCCCATCAGGTTCTCGTGTTTCCCGGTCAATTTTCCGATCAGGGCTGGCGGATTCCCGCCCGGAGGAATGGCTGAGGAGACTACTGCATTGATGTTCAGATCGCGTGAGGCAGACCGTACAAGAAAGAACAGTCCGAGACTGCCCAGCACGATCGAAGCGATCGCGGCCAGGAAGCCGAGCGGCAGTGTCTGGTTAATGGCCGCTCTGCGTTGCTCCTGGCGTGCTTGCCATGTCGGGCTGTTGAGGGTGATGCTGTCGCGCGGGAACCGAGCCGTCACAATCAGATCCTCGTCAGCGCTGAGCCGGCTGGTCGTGAGGATGAAAAGCCCGTCTTCCGCGCCGGATTGGAAAGCGCGATTGAGGCTCGGGGTCTCAATCGGTATGACACCAGAAGGCCAGATCAACGTGACTTTCGATTGCATGATGCTGTACTCGTGCTCCTCAGGGACGGCCCGCCAGATCAGTGTATCGGCTGCGCCTTTTCGGATCACCCCTGCTGCGCGGTAGCGGACGGTGAATGTATGTGTGCTTTCGGAAGTGGGGGAGAAGTGCCATGTCACCTTCACCGGGTCGCCGGAAATCACCTCTGCCTGTCCCGCCTGGCTTCCCTGCGGCATGAGGATGCCGTCCATGCGGGTCTCAAGGACACTGATCCCATCCGTCTCCGTTGCAGAGATCTCACGGAAGGCGAAGGTGAAGGGCTCGCCGCTGAAGTGGAAGTCCACGGTCTCGGTGATGAGCGCCGATCCATCCCCCTGGACCTCGATCTGCACGTCGAATCGCTCGGCGTAGTAGGATTTCTCCGCCAGCGCCGGCGTGATCATGAGCATGGCAGCGCACCCGGCCAGCATGAGCGTGAGGAACAATCTGCGGATCATGGGTACCTCCACTTCATTCTACGCTGGAATTGACATTTGGTTGGCTGCCTGGTCGTCGTTAACTGAACCTTAACCATTGGCTGGGAAAAACGGCTCCAGATTCCCTTGTGATGGGATACATTTGTATGCCTTCCGTTTCGGCATTATTGATTTGACTCCTCTGCCGATTCCGCTATAATCCCGTGGTCTGCATACAACACCGATCGCGTTCGATCCATCGGTCACCTCTTCATCATGATCTGCATCCACCCGAACCCGTATGGCGAAGGCGAACTCATGAAGGGAGGTGGCTTTTCTATTTAGCCCTCTGAACATCACAACCCGTCTTATCATGACCAACTTATGGAGAGAGAGAATATGAAATCCCACCTGTTTGGATTCTTTGTGATCCTCGTGCTGGCCAGCCTGGTCCTGACCGCCTGCGGCGGTGCTCCCGCGGGCGGCGGGGCTGCCCAGCCCATGAAAGAGCTGGGCAAAGGCGAGGGCGAGGTCGCCATTGTCGCCTGGGCTGGCTATATCGAGCGCGGCGAGTCTGACCCGGCCTATGACTGGGTGACCGCCTTCGAGTCCCAGACCGGCTGCAAGGTGACGGTCAAGGTCGCGGCCACCTCGGACGAGATGGTTTCGCTGATGAACCAGGGCGGGTACGACCTCGTCACCGCCTCAGGTGACGCCTCCAATCGCCTTATCGCCGGCGGCACCGTCCAGCCCATCAACCTGGACCTGATCCCCTCCTACAAGAACGTGGACCAGCGCCTCCAGAACGCCCCCTGGCATACGGTCAACGGTGTCCATTACGGCACCCCCTATCAATGGGGACCGAATGTGCTGATGTACAGCACCACCGTCTTCCCGGAGGCGCCCACCAGTTGGAGTGTGGTCTTCGAGGAGCAGACCCTCCCCGATGGCAAGAGCAACAAGGGCCGTGTTCAGGCCTATGACGGCGCGATCTATATAGCCGATGCCGCCCTCTACCTCAAGGCCCATCAGCCCGACCTCGGCATCACCGATCCCTACCAGTTGAATCAAAAGCAGTTCGATGCCGCGGTGGCCCTGCTCACTGCCCAGCGCCAGCTTGTCAACCGTTACTGGCACGATGTGGCCGTCCAGATGGACGACTTCACCAACGAAGGCACGGCTGCTTCCTCCTCCTGGCCCTACCAGGTGAACCTGCTCCAGCTTGACAGCAAACCCATCGCCTCCACCATTCCCAGTGAGGGCGCGACGGGCTGGGCTGACACCACCATGCTGCATGCCAAGGCGCCGCATCCCAACTGCGCCTATATGTGGATGGAGCACTCGCTGGATCCCAAGGTCCAGGGCGATGTGGCCGCCTGGTTCGGTTCCGTCCCGGCTGTCCCCGCGGCTTGTACCGGCAATGAGCTGCTCACCGACACCGGCTGCGCCACCAACGGATTCGACGACTTCGACAAGATCTTCTTCTGGAAGACCCCCTCCGGCTCTGAGAGTTGCGGCGGCGAGGCCTGTGTCCCCTACTCCCAGTGGGTGGATGCCTACAACGCCATCAAGGGCAGCCAGTAGCC
>CAZSPX010000151.1:0-7900 GCA_964608885.1 uncultured Anaerolineaceae bacterium
GCGCCCTGGTAGTTCAATGGATAGAACAAGGCACTCCTAAGGCTTAGATGTGGGTTCGATTCCCGCCCGGGGCACCAGAATTCCTAATCCTTTTCTTATCCAACAGCCCTGCCAGGCACCGGCTCCTGCCTCTCCCACGGCAGGAATTTGCTAATGGATTTCTTATAAAAAAGCCTTGCAATCACGGCCAGCCTATAGTATTATTCAAACCGGTAAGCGACAGGGTGCCCCCCTCACCCTGTCGCTTGCCATTTAAAGGACCGGAGATGCCTCTCCGGTCCTTTTTGTGTACAATGGGGTGGAACGGCAATTTTCCCTGACACCGGAGCGAAGCCCCTTGCTCTCCTATCGCGAATCTCCCCTGCGCACTCTCAGATCCCAGCTCATCGCCTCCTTCCTGCTCGGCTTCCTGGGCGTGGTCCTGGCGGCCGGCATCCCCCTGCTGCTGACCATCAACCGGCAGGCCGCCTCCCAGAGCCAGCTCCTGCTGGACCAGGCGGTGCTGAGCACGCGCGCCTTCCTCGCCAGCGAGCAATCCGACCTGGAGAGCCTGACCCTGCTGGTCTCGCAGCGGCCCTCCCTGGCGCGGCTCCTGCAGGAGCAGGACCCGGCGGCGCTGGAAGCCTACCGCCAGACCCTCCAGTCCGGCGCCGGGCTGGACCTGCTGCTGATCTGCTCGGGGGGCAGCCCCGTCAGCGGCACCATAGACGACCTGACTGCCGCCGGGTTTTGCCAGGCTGAGGCCCGCTCGGGCTATGCCTCCCCGCCCGGCACGCAGGAATATTACCTCTTCAACTCGACCGAACTGGAGACCGCCGGCGGCGCGGTCTATCACATCGTCATCGGCCGGAAGCTGGCCCTGATCCTCACGCGCCTGCAAAGCGAGACCGGCCTGCTCTACTTCCTGCTGCGGCAGAACCAGGTCATCGGCTCCAGCGATCCCGCGGTGCAGGTCACGGCCGCGCAGGCCAATGAACTGCGCCGGAACGCCGCCGGTCAAAGCGCGGCCAGCGAGGGCTCACCGCTCAAGCTGGGGGACCACCAGTACCTGCCGGGGAGCCTGGAGGTCGACAGCGCCTCCGGCCTCAGCCTGGTCGCGGCGCTGAACGTGGACGACCAGCTTGCCGTGCGGCGCAACCTGATCCTTACCCTGCTGCTGGGGATGCTCTTCGTCGTGCTCATGGCCTCGCTGCTGGGCTTCTTCCTCTCCCAGCGCATCAGCCGCCCGATGGGGCGCCTCGCCGAGGCAGCCGCCGGGTTCCGCCAGGGCAAGCTGAACATCCCCGTCTCGGTCCACTCTTCCATGGACGAGATCAACGAGCTGGCCAACACCCTGGAGGACGCGCGCGTCGCCCTGCAGCACTCGCTCAAGCAGCTCCAGGCCAAGACCGCCTGGAACGAGACCCTGCTCAACTCCATCGTGGAGGGCATCCTGACCCTCGACCACCAGGACCGCATCACCTATGCCAGCGACGGCCTGGCCCGCATGGTCGGGGCAGGCGACTCCACGGCGCTGACCGGGCGCAGGATCGACGAGGTCTTCCCGGCCGCGGAAGGCGAGCTGCCCTTCAGCAGCCAGCTCCCCGAGGTGGGCCAGCAGCGGCGGGTCTCCGTCCGATTGAAGGACGGCCAGACCCGGCTCCTGGCGCTCTCCAAAGCCCGGTTCATCCCGCCCGAGGCCGAGAACGCCAACCGCGCCCTCGTCCTCCGCGATGTATCCCAGGACGAGTATCTCCACCGGCTGCTGGGCGATTTCCTGGCGAACATCACCCACGAGTTCCGCACCCCGCTGGCCGCCCTGGAAGCCTCCTCCGAACTGCTGCTGGAGGACTTCCGCAGCCTGCCCCAGGCCGAGATGGAAGAGCTGCTGGTGTCGCTCAACCTGGGCATCATCGACCTGCAGACCCTGATCGACAACCTGATCGAGGCCGCCAGCATCGAGGCCGGGCGCTTCCGGGTCTCGGTCAAGCCGGTGCCCTTCGAGGGCATCCTGAGGGAGGCCCTCGAGATGATCCAGCCGCTGGCGAAGAAGTATTCCCTGAACCTGGAGGTCCCGCCGGGCGATGGGTCCCGCAAGGTGATGGCGGACCAGCGGCGCAGCGCGCAGGTGCTGGTCAACCTGCTCTCCAACGCCATCAAGCACAGCCCCTCGAACGGCACCATCCGGGTGGAGTGCCGGGAGGTGGAGAACGAGCTGTGCGTGGAGGTGAGCGACGAGGGGGGCGGCTTCCCCGGGCAGCAGCAGAAGGACCTTTTCCGCCGCTTCTCCCACCTGGAGACCTCGGACGAGCGCGCCCGCCACGGCGCGGGCCTGGGGCTTTCGGTGGTCAAAGCCATCGTGGAGGCCCAGCAGGGGCGGGTGGGCATCCGCGATACGCAGGGCAAGGGGGCGGCCATCTGGTTCACGGTGCCCCTGGCCCCGGGAGACGAGGCGTGAAAGCCCTGGTGGTGGACGATGACCGGGTCCTGGCGGACCTGGTCTCCTTCACCCTCAGGCGGGCCGGCTTTGCGGCCCTGCAGGCAGGCGATATCAGCGGGGCACTGCGCCTGCTGGAGACAGAGAACCCCGACCTGCTCATCCTGGATGTCAACCTGCCGGGGACGGCGAGCCTGCGCGACGGCTTCGACCTGTGCCGGCATGTCCGCTCCGGCTCGGAGGTACCCATCCTGATGCTCACCGTGCGGGGCGAGGAAGAGGATATCGTGCGCGGACTGGAGGCCGGCGCGGACGATTACATCCTCAAGCCCTTCAGCCCGCGTCAGATGATGGCACGCGTCCAGGCCGTGATGCGCCGGTCCAGGGCCGTGCGCACGCCTTCCGCCGCCCCATCCCTGGCGCTGGAAGGGCTGGAGTTCGACCGCCGCCTGCGGGAAGTGCGCTTGAGCGATGGGAGCCTCCATAAGCTCACGCCGCTGGAGGCGCGACTGCTTGAATCCCTGATGCTGAACGCGGGGCAGGTCCTGACCGCCGATGAGCTGATCGGCGACATCTGGGGGGCGGGCGGGGGCAGCGCCGAGATGCTGCGCCAGCTCGTCCGCCGGCTGCGCTCCAAGATCGAGCCGGAGACGGCTACGCCCCGCTACATCCAGAACCTGCCCGGCGTGGGCTACTCCATCGGCGCCAAACGCTGACCTGCCCGCCGCGCAGGGGGAAATCCCTGCCATTTTGTCACCGGATTGTCACAGCCTTATCACCCGGGCGGTCACACCCCTCAGGTATCCTTTCGATGTTACCTGGAGAGGTGTACATGTCCATTGTGCTCGAGCACGTCAGCAAACGCTATGAACAGCAGGTGGTCGTCAACGATGTCTCGCTGGAGATCAAGGACGGGGAGTTCTTCGTCCTGCTCGGCTCCAGCGGCAGCGGGAAAACGACCGTCCTGAACATCATCGCGGGGCTGGTCCCTGCCGGGCAGGGGCGGGTGCTCCTGCACAACCGCGACGTGACCCACCTGCCGGTGCAGCAGCGCCGCGTCGGGTTCGTATTCCAGAACTACGCCCTCTTTGAATATATGAACGTGGCCGAGAACATCGAGTTCGGCCTCCAGATCCGCAAGGTCCCGGCGCGCAAGCGCCGCTCCAAACGGGATGACCTGCTGGAGTTGGTGGGCCTGGTGGGGCTGGGACACCGCATGCCGCGCCAACTCTCGGGCGGGCAGCAGCAGCGGGTGGCCCTGGCGCGCGCCCTGGCCCTGGAGCCGGATGTACTCCTGCTGGATGAGCCACTGGGCGCCCTGGACGCCAAGATCCGCGTGGAGCTGCGCCGCTCCCTGAAGGCCATCCAGCGCCAGCTGGGCGTGGCGGCCATCCTCGTCACCCACGACCAGGAGGAGGCCTTCGACCTGGCCGACCGCATCGGCGTGATGAGCTACGGCCGCCTGGTGGAGGTGGGCACCCCGCGCGACCTGTACCAACAACCCCAGACGGAGTTCGTTGCATCCTTCCTCGGCACAGCCAATATCCTTGTCGGCAAGACCGAAGCCGGGCACATCCACATCGGCCCGCAGGTTTACGGGCTGGATGAGCGCGCGGCCCGCTTCAGCACCGATGGGCGCGTGCAGGTGGTCTTCCGCCCGGAGGATCTTGCCCTCGCAGGCAGCCAGGAAGAGCTGGATTGCACTCCACTGGGAGAGGGCACCGTGACCAGCATGGCCTTCAACGGCCCGGCGGAACGCATCCGCCTGGAGATCCCTTCCATCCCCGGCGTACGCCCCATTTCCCCCATCGTCCCCTTCGGCAGCCGGACCATTGCCATCGAAGCCAGCCGCTCCCCGGACCAGGCAGCCTCCTATCCCCTGTCCCTGAACGACAAGGCCTGGGTGGGGGTGCGCCGCCTGCACGCCCTTTCGCATCCCGGCCTGAACTTCCTGGTGGTCACGGACGGGAACCTGCGCAGCCAGTCGGCCATCAGCCTCGGCGGCTACCTGGCGCGCATGTCGCACGCCCGACTGACGCTCCTGGGCGTGGGCAAGGAAGAGGGTCTGTTGAACGAGCACCTGCAGGAGGCCCGCAAGCAGCTTGGAAGCGGCATGGCCTCGGTGGAGGTCCGCACGGAGCATGTCCCGGTCCCGCTGGCCGTCGAAAAGACCATCGAGCAGAACCCCGTGGATATGGTCGTGCTCGGCTGGCGTCCCGTCGAGGGCCTGGAAATGGCCGAACAGGTGCTGCGCGGCGGCAACCACCACCTGCTGCTGGCGGCCCATCCGGGGGTCCACATGGAGAGGGCGCTGGTGTGCGCCTCGATGGGCGAGCCCGGCAAGGATGACGTAATGTTCGCTGCCCGCCTGCTGCGGCACCTCGGCTCGCAGGCCTGCCTCTTCTCGGTGGTGGACGGCGAGGCCGAGGACGACTACGAGCAGCACCGCCGCGAGCAGTTCATGGCGGGCGGTGTGCAAAGCCTCAAGATGTTCGGCGTCCCAACCGAAAGCAATCTCAAGGTCGGAGAACCCGCCGAGCAGATCAGCGAGGAGATCCGCCAGGGCAACTACGACCTGGTGGTGATGGGCGCGCCGCTGCCCCAACGCGGCGGGCATATCCAACTGCGGGGCATCATCCAGGAAGTCATGCGAAATTCGGGTGACTGCTCGCTGCTCATTGTCCGGTCAAATTACCTGCGCAGGGATTGATGGGGGGTCAAGAACGCTCATGGAAGACAACGAGAAAAGGAGTTCTGAGAAAAATGAAAAAGATCTGGATATTTCTTCTCTTGATCGCGGCGCTGGTCGCAGGCTGCAGCGGGAATGCGCAGCCGGCCACACAGGCCGCATCACAGGGCGGGGAAGTGAAACTGACATTGGCGGCCTACACCACCCCGCGCGAGGCATACGGCGAGATCCTCCCGCTCTTCCAGGCTTACTGGAAGGATAAGACCGGCCAGACCGTCACTTTCGAAGAATCCTACCTGGGCTCCGGGGCGCAGTCCCGCGCCGTGGTCGAAGGATTCGAGGCAGATGTGGTGGCCCTCTCGCTGGAGGCGGATGTCACACGCATTGCGGAGGCCGGGCTGATCACCCAGGACTGGAAAGCCGCGCACAACAAGGGGATCGTCACCACCTCCGTGGTGGCCTTCGCGGTCCGCAAGGGCAATCCCCTGGGTATCAAGGACTGGAACGACCTCATCAAGGATGGGGTTGAGATCCTGACCCCCAATCCGCGCACCAGCGGCGGAGCAATGTGGAACCTTCTGGCCCTGTATGGCGCGCTGCTGCGCGGGCAGGTGGAAGGCGTCCCCGCCAGTGATCCTGAGGCCGCCCAGCAGTTCGTCCTGGATCTCCTGCGCAACGTGAAGGTCATGGACAAGGGCGCACGCGAGAGCATCACCAACTTTGAGAACGGGATCGGCAACGTGGCCATCACCTATGAGAACGAAGTGCTGGTGGCGCAGGGACAGGGCCAGGAGTACGACATGGTCATCCCCAAATCCACCATCCTGATCGAGAACCCGGTGGCGGTCGTGGATGCCTACGCCGAAAAGCACGGCACGCGCGAGGTCGCCGAGGCGTTCGTGGACTTCCTCTTCACCAAACAAGCGCAAGAGGTCTTCTCCCGCTACGGGCTGCGCTCCATCGATCCTGAGGTCGCAAAGGCCTCGGCCGCCCAATACCCGCCCATCACCGACCTGTTCACCATCGAGGAATTCGGCGGCTGGAGCAAGGCCACGCCCGATTACTTCGGAGAAACCGGCATCTTCACCCAGGCGCTGTTGGACGCCCAGATCCCTGCGACCGCTCCATGAATGCTGCTGTTCCCGCCCCCGCCGCCGAGGGCAGGCCCGGGCTGAACCGCCTGGCCCTGCGCGGCGCCGGCATCCTCTACTTCATCGTGATGGTCCTGATCCCCGTCCTGGTGATCCTGCAGGACGGGTTCAGGGGCGGGTGGGGCGAATTCTGGCACCAGATCAACCTGCCCATCGCGGCGCATGCCATCCGGCTATCACTGTGGACCTCGGCCCTGATGGCGGTCATCAACGCGATCATGGGCCTGGCCACGGCCTATGTGCTCGTGCGGTTTGACTTCCCCGGGCGGAAGTTCCTGAACTCCATCGTGGACCTGCCGCTGGCGATCCCCACCCTGGTGACCGGCGTGATGCTGGTGATCCTGTACGGCCCGCAGGAGACGCTGGGGGCCTTCCTTAAAGAAAAGGTGGGGCTGGAGATCATCTTCGCCCCGCCCGGGATCGTGCTGGCGCTGCTGTTCGTCACGCTGCCGCTGGTGGTGCGGACGGTCCAGCCGGTGCTGATGCAGGCCGACCGGACCCAGGAGAATGCTGCCGCCACCCTGGGCGCGGGGAGCTGGACGATCTTCCGGCGCATCGTATTCCCGGGCATCATGCTCCCGCTGGCCAACGGCACGCTGCTGGCTTTCGCCCGCGCCATCGGTGAGTTCGGGTCCATTGTGATCGTGGCTGGCAATATCCCCCTGTACACCCAGACCGCGGCCGTGTATGTGCTGGGTGAGGTGGAATCGGAGAACCGCCTGGGCGCCAGCGCGGTCTCAATCGTGTTGATGGCGGTGGCCTTCGGCGTGATCTGGCTCAGCGACTGGTTCTTCAAACGGATGGAGAAATGAGCATAGAGCAGGCACAGATTCGGGCTCCAGCCGTTACCAAGGTGAAAAATCCACGCTGGGGGCGGCTATTGCTCCTCGGTGCAGTCTGGATCTATATCTCCATCCTCATTCTCGCGCCCATCGGAGCCTTGATCGTGGGAGCGTTCGAACGCGGGGTAGCCCCGGTCATTGAGGCGCTGACCAGCGAGGATTTCATCGGGTCGTTCATGCTTACCCTGCGGATCAGCCTGCTCGTGGCGGCCATCCAGGCGGTCATGGGCACGCTGCTGGCGTGGATCCTGGCGCGCGACAAGTTCAAGGGCCGCGCCTTCCTGAACGGTCTCGTGGACATCCCCTTCGCCCTCTCGCCGGTGGTGGTGGGCTTCATGCTGCTGCTCCTGTTCGGTCGCAACAGCTTCCTGGGGCCGCTGCTCACGAAAGCCGGCATCAAGATCGCCTTCGCCGTGCCCGGCATGGTACTGGCCACTCTCTTCGTCACCATGCCAATCATGATCCGCGAGATGGTCCCGGTCATCCGCAAGCTGGACCGCTCACAGGAACTGGCCGCCGCCACCCTGGGGGCCAGCGGCTGGACCGTGTTCAGGAAAATCATCCTGCCCGGCATCCGCACCGCCCTGATCTACGGGACCACGCTCACGCTGGCGCGCGCCCTGGGCGAATTCGGCGCGATCCTGGTCATCGGGGGCGGCATCCAGGGCCGGACCGAGACCACGACCCTGTACATCTTCCGCGCCCTGGAGGAGCGCCAGTATTCCGCCGCGTATGCGGCCGCCCTCGTCATCGGCCTGCTCACCGTGGCGCTGGTGACCGTCTCGGACTGGATCCGGCATCG
>CAZSPX010000152.1:0-7894 GCA_964608885.1 uncultured Anaerolineaceae bacterium
CCCGGTCATGTTCTCGGTGCACACCATCGTTTCCTGGGACTTCGCCATGGCGCAGCGCCCCGGCTGGTCTTCCACGGTCTTTGGCCCCTACTTCGTCATCGCCGCGCTGCACTCCGGCATGGGCGCGGTGGCCATCGTGCTCTTCATGATCCGCTCCACGATGGTGAATATGAAGTACTTCCTGCGTCGCGAGCACTTCGACACGGTCGGCAAGCTCATGCTGATCGTCTCGATGGCCTGGGCCTACTTCTACTTCAATGATTACCTTGTTCCCTGGTACGGCGGCGACAAGTGGGACAAGCTCTTCCAGGAGTGGACCGAGAAAGGGCCCTTCGCCTACCTGTGGTTCACCATGCTGATCTGCAACATCGCGGTTCCCTGGCTGCTGCTGTGGAACAAGAAATGGCGCAGCACGCCCTGGCTGCTCGCCACTGCCGGCATCCTGATCAACGTGGGCATGTGGCTGGAGCGCTACATCATCATCCCGGTGGGGCTCTCCATCAACCGCATGCCCTTCACCTGGCGGGCCTACTTCCCGGCGATCGAGGTCTTCCTCACCATCGGGACGTTCTCGCTGTTCTTCCTGCTCTACCTGCTGGCCTCGCGGCTCATCCCGCTCATCCCGGTCTGGGAGGTGCAGGAGGGGCAGGAGGGCCACCTGCTGAGGAAGGTCGGCAAGGCCCACCTCCCGACGGTGAGCGAGATCGAGTAAGGAGGAGCCAAGATGCCTGAAGGAAAGAATTACCTGGCCGTATTTGATGACCTCGAGCCGGCCGCGGACGGGATCGAGAAGCTGCACGAGCTGGGCGTGCACGATGATGAGATCAATATCATCTCGGGCATCCCGATCAAGTCCACCATCCTGGGGCGGCCCCGGGCCGGCACCAACGTGGCGCGCATCGCCATGACGGGCGCCATCGGCGGGTCCCTGCTGGGCCTGTTCCTGATCTACGGCACGCCCTATCTCTACCCCCTGCACGTGGGCGGGCAGCCGGTCTACCCGGTCCCCATGGGCATCATCGTGTTCTTCGAAATGACCATGCTCGGGCTGATGCTCTTTGCCTTCCTGGGCCTGTTCGTGGACAGCGGCTTCCCGTCCTACACGCCCAAGGAATACGTCCCCGAGATCAGCCACGGCAAGATCGCCGTCCTGTTCCACTGCCCGGGCGGCGAGGAGGAGAAGTTCGTGGATGCCATGAAGAACGCCGGCGCTGAAACCGTCGAACCTGCGGAGGCCCGTCACCTATGAGCACCAGTCTGGGCGTGATCCTGAGGCGTTTTGCCGTCCTGGGCGCGGTGGTTCTGGTCGCCACGGGGATCCTGATGCTGTTCTCCTACGATGTCATCAAGATCGACTGGATGAGCTTCATGGAGCTGCAGCCCTCCTTCAAGCCGATGGAGAACCCTCTGCCCGTGCCGGAGCGCTCCATCCCCATCGAGGGCCCCGTCTCGATCCCGAACATGGGCGCGCCCGAGAACCCCGTCCCCGCCGACGAGGTCTCGGTGAGCCGCGGGGCCGAGCTGTTCCACATCAATTGCCAGATGTGCCACGGCCCCAACGGGGAGGGCAATGGTCCCATCGCGGCGGCCATCGTCAACAAGCCCGCCAACCTGACCAGCGCTGTGACCCAGTCCAAGAGCGACGGCGCGCTGTTCCTCACCATCACCAACGGGGTGGCGGGGCGCATGCCGGCCATGAACGAGAACTTCTTCGTGCGCGACCGCTGGGACCTGGTGAACTTTATCCGCACGTTGAAACCCACCGTCCAGCCCACGCCCGCGCCCACCGCGACGCCCTAGGGGAGGAGCCTTCTGATGGATGATGATGTCCGCAAGATGATCTACGGGGTGCTGATCCTGTTCATACTGACCATTGTGGGGTATGTCAGCTTCATTTACATATCAGGCTGCGGCATGACCCTCACCTGTGTCAAGGGCCAGGCCTTCGTGCCGCGCACGCCCATCCCCAGCCTGGTCCCCGCCACCATGCCGGTCGCCGAGCGCAACCGCGGCGGGGGCGCCTTCAACAAGTGCCAGGTCGCCGCCGTGGACCTGATCGGCGCGTGGGTGACCGCCGGCGTCCCCGAGAACGACAAATTCCCCTTCACCGACGTGAAGGGCCAGCCCTGCGAGGGCACCTTTGAGAAGGATGTCCACCCGCTCTTCACCGAGTCCAACCTGTGGTTCCCCGGGGCCCAGGCCTGCGCATCCTGCCACCAGCCGGACCTGAAGGTGGCGCTCAAGAACATGGACCTCAGCAGCTACGCCGGCATCCTGGCCGGGTCCAACCGGGCCAACGGCGAGCCGAAGGGCACCGACATCCTCGGCGGCGGGGTCTGGGAGCAGTCCCTGCTCCACGGCATGCTCTTTGCCCCCAACGGACAGACCCTCATCGGCCGGCCCGCCATGCCGCTGGGCCGCCCCGCGGATGTGCCCGAGAACGGCCCGCTGGTCTTTGCGGGCGCGCCTATCGCACCCGCGGAAGGGACCCCCGCCGCTCCCGGCGAAGCCACCGCCACGCCGACCCCTACACCCTGAACGTCCCGGCTTCCGAAGTCTCCCAGGCTTCGGAAGTCTGCTTTTTTGGTAGTAACGACTTCAGTCGTTTATGTACGACATAAGATTCGGGACCTGTGAACCATGACAACTCCTGAGCTGACCCTGAAAGCCTCCGCTTCGCCTCCCCCCGCTCCCGGCTTCCTCGACCGCTTCATGCTCTTCATCCAGCGGCTGCCTCTTCCATACTGGCTCACCTACCTGATCTTCTTCCTCCTTCAGAGCACGCTGGTGCACATCCTGGCGTGGTCGCTCGGTGCGCTGCCCCTCTTCCAGTTTAACAAGCTCTACCTTATGTATCCCTTCTGGCTCTGGGCGCCCATGGCGATCATGACCTATCTCAACGGCGTATCACAGGCCGCCCTCTCCAGTTTCTCCTCGCTGATGGATATCAGCGAAGCGGACCTGGAGCGGTTGAAACGCGAGTTCACCACCCTCCCGACCCGCGGCGTTCTCCTGGGCGCGGTCCTGTGGGATATCGTCTATGTCATCCTGAACTACCTGTCGAGGGAGCTTTTCACCCAGAGCGGTTTTACGGGGGCGTTGGCTGTGATCGCGTTCGTGGAAGGATTGATCAGCTATACCTTTGGAAGCGCCATCTACTATCATTCCATCCGCCAGCTGCGGCTCGTCCACCGTACCCTCAAGCGCGTCGGGCACTTTGACCTCTTCAACCTTGCCCCGGTCTATGCCTTCTCCCGCCTCACCGCCCGGACCGGCATCGCGTGGATGGTCCTGCTCGCGTTCACGCTGCTGGTCTTCCCGCTCCGGTTCGCGCGCGAGCTGGTGATCCTCATCCTTGTCTTCCAGGTCGTGCTGGCGGTCGCGGCGTTCGTCCTGCCCCTGCGCATCGTGAACCAGAACCTGGTCCTGGAGAAGCGCCGCCTGCAGGGCGATATCAACCGCCGCCTCAAGCAGCTGACGGGGCGCATGCACCACCACCTCGACGAGAATGAATTGAACGAGGCGGAACAGGCGGGCAACGCCCTGCTCGGTCTGAACACCGAGCGCGAGATCGTCAACGGCCTCTCCACCTGGCCCTGGAGCCCCGGCCTGCTGACGGGCTTCCTCTCCGCCATCGTCTTCCCCGTCCTGCTCCTGCTCATCCAGATCGGCATCGAGAAGCTGGTCACGCGCTAGCCTGTGTGCGTAGGGGCGGGTCGCTGACCTGCCTGAGTTCGTACAGGCGGTTCTCGCGCCGTGCCTCGCAGCGGAGGGGAACCGCCGCCCCTGTGACGGGGGATATAATAAATGTTGTCGAACCTCCTTCAGGTCTTTCGATCCTCCAAGGCAGGGAAGCATGTCCGTATCCTTTTCCGAGCTCCTGCGCGATGACCCTCTGACAGGCTGCAAGAACTACCTGGGATTCCTGGAAGCCCTCGTCCCGCCGGAGGAGCGCTCGCGCAGCCGCATCGGGCAGTACCGGATCGATAGCTCCTGCTTTTCGGCGCTGTTCTTTGTGGATATGAACGATCTTTATGTGCTCAACGAGACCCGGGGATTTGGCTACGGGGATTCGATCTTGCGCTGGATGGGGATTCTCCTGCGGGAGGAAAGCCAGACGGAAGTGTACCGCATGGGAGGCGACGAGTTCGCGATCCTGCTCCAGATCGGCACGCGGGAAGGTCATTTGGAGCTGATCGAGCGCATCCACAGGCGCATGGAGCTGGAGGCGGAAAAGTTCGGTTTTCCTGGCCCGGCTGCGGATACGACCCTCATCTTTTTCGATCAGACGCCGGTTTCCCTGGATTCCATCCTCATCCAGATGGGCCAGTCCATGATGAAGGTCAAGAATGCCGCGGATTCCCATGCGATGGTCTTCGATGCGGCTGGTCTCGAGGCCGGCCTGCAGCCCCCTGACACCTGGGAGTCGATGAGCGTCCCGGAAAATTCCTCCCCGGGGCGCTGGCTGGCGCTCAACAACATCCACCAGGTCCTGAAAATGGGAGTGATATTGGACGAGACCCAGAAGGAGGCCTATACCGATGCGATCTCGGGCCTGCCCAACATGAAGGCCGCTCTCCTGAGCATGGAGAGGTCCATCCGGGATTCTGCAACCTCCCGCCAGCCTTTTTCCATATTGATGATCGATGGGGATAATATCCGCGCCTATAACAACATCAATTATGCCGCCGGTGACCAGATGATCCGTGACCTGTGCGCGGTCCTGAAAGAGAATATCCGTCCAAGGGATTTCATCGCCCGCTGGCGGACCGGTGATGAATTCCTGCTGATCCTGCCGGATACGCCTGCTGCAGGCGCCGGCAGCATCGGGGAACGCATCCTGCTGGCGGTCAGGGAAACCTCGAAGGGCTGGAGATTCCCGGTCACGGTCTCGATCGGCGTGGCAAGCTACCCGGCCCATGCCGAGGAGCACAATACCCTGATCGATAAGGTCGAAGCGGCCAACAAGCGCGCCAAGGACGGGGGCAAGGACCGGGTGATGCTCGCGGAGTAGGGCTCCCCGGTCAGCGCGTACCCTCCGGAAGAAGGCATGGAAGCCTGCGCATGATACTGCCAAAGAAGCGGGACCCCAGGTTCATCACGGTGCGGCGCGGGGGCACGCTCCTGGATGCCGATCACCATCTGCTCGCGCTGTGGGCGGCCGATTGTGCCGAGCATGTATTGCGCTTCTTCGAGGAGCAGCAGCCCGGTGACGACCGGCCGCGCCGGGCCATCGAATCGGTGCGCGCCTGGACGCGCGGCGAGGTCACGATGACGCAGTCCCGGACCGCTGCCGGTCATGCCATGGGGGCTGCCAGGGACCTGCGCGGCGCGGCACGGGAAGCTGCCTATGCCGCCGGGCAGGCCGCGGCGGTGGCGCACGTCGCCGCGCATGAGCTGGGCGCGGCCGCCTACGCCATCCGGGCCGCGCGGGCCGCGGCGGCTGGCGGCCAGGCGGAAGAAGCGGGCCGCCTGGAGTGCGCATGGCAGCGTGCCCGGCTTCCGGCCGGGATCCGCGATCTCGTGCTCGACGACCAGAAGCTGCGCAACGAGCTCTGCTGGTTCGTATTTGATTGTTGATCCGGAGACCTTTGGGGGTCTGCCTTTTGATATACTCCCTCCATGCACCTCACATTTACCGGTACCATCATCTTCTGGCGCGGGCCTTCCCCCTTCTTCTACGTCGCCGTCCCTCCCGATCTGAGCGCCGAGATCAAAGCCATCTCCAACCTCGTCACTTACGGCTGGGGGGTGATTCCCGTCCATGCGCGCATCGGCAGCACCGGGTTCGACACCTCCCTCTTCCCCAAAGACGGTCTCTACCTCGTGCCCCTCAAGGTGCGCGTCCGCAAGGCCGAGGGACTCGACCTGGGCGACGAAGTGACCGTCCATCTCGAGATCCGCTGAGCCGGTGCGGCCCGTCTGCCCCCTCGATCCTTATTGTTAAGGCATCACATCAGGAGGTTCCCCATGTCCGAGCATGTGACCGTTGAACTGTTGAAAGGATTCCTGGAGGCGTTCAATCGCCACGACCTGGATGCCATCATGGACTACTTCGCGGAGGATTGTGTCTTCTACATGCCCAGAGGGGCGCCTCCCCGCGGCGACCGGTTTGCAGGCAAGCAGGAGGTCCGGGCGGGATTGGCCAGGCGGTTTGAAGGCCTGCCCGACGTCCATTACGGCGATGACCGGCACTGGGCCTGCGGCGATCTCGGGGTTTCCGAGTGGACGCTCACCGGCACCTCGGTGACGGGCCAGCGCATCGAAGTGCGAGGGGTTGACCTGCTGGAGTTCGCGCAGGGGAAGGTGGTCCGCAAGGATTCCTTCTGGAAGATCCTGGAGTGACCGGCAGGGCCGCCTGCGTCTCCCTGTTCCGCGGTCCGGCCCGCCTCTTTGTGCGCAAGCGCGCGGCGTATAATGGATAAGATGCCGCTGCGAAGAAGGGCGATCTCAGATCAGGGAGAGACACGATGACACTGCGAGTGCTTGTCCTGGGAGCGGGCTTCGGCGGGCTGGAGCTCAGCACCCTGCTGTCCGAAGCCCTCGGCGATGAGCTGGACCTGACGCTGATCGACCGGAACGACTCCTTCTTCTTCGGCTTCTCCAAGTTTGACGTGATGTTCGGCCGCAAGACCGCCGAGGCCGTGCGCTATCCCTATCGCAGCATCACAAGACCCGGCGTGACCTTCCGCCAGGAGACGGTCACCTCCATCGACCCCGACAACCTGCGCGTCACCACCGACGGGGATGCCTACGAGGCCGATGTGCTGGTCCTCGCCCTCGGCGCGGACTACGACCTCTCCGCCACGCCCGGCCTCGCGGAGGGTGGCAACGAGTTCTACTCCTTTGCCGGCGCCGAGCGCCTGCGTGAGATCCTTCCCGGCTTTACCAAAGGTCACGCCATCGTCGGCGTCTGCTCGACCCCCTTCAAATGCCCGCCTGCGCCCAGCGAATGCGCCCTGCTTCTGCACGACCATCTCGTCAGGCGCGGCGTGCGCGCCTCCTGCGAGATCACCCTGGTCATGCCCTTCGGCATCCCCATCCCGCCCTCCCCGGCGACCTCCAAGGCCCTGCTCAGGGCCTTCGAGGAGCGCGGCATTCGCTTCGTGCCCGACCACCTCGTCCGTGCGCTGGACCCCGGGAACCACCTCGCCTTCCTCGATGACCAGACCGGGCTGCCCTATGACCTCTTCCTGGGCATCCCGAAGCACCGCGTCCCCGAGGTGGTCGCGGCGAGCGGCCTCATCATGGACGGCTGGATCCCCGTGAACCCCAAAACCCTGCTCACCCGCCATCCGAGCGTCTATGCCATCGGAGACGTGACCAGCGTGGGCACGCCCAAGGCCGGGGTCTTTGCCGAAGAGGCCGCCCGCACGGTGGCCGCGGAGATCCTCGCCGCGTACCGCGGGGGAGGGGAGACCGCCGCCTATCGCGGCACCGGCACCTGCTATGTCGAGTTCGGCGGGGAGGCCGTGGGCCGCATCGACGTCGAGTTCCTGGCCGGCCCTCCCACCGGGACCTTTGATGGGCCTTCCGAGGCCCTGGCCGCCGAAAAGCGGCTCTTCGGCTCCTCCCGCCGGGGCCGCTGGTTTGGACTTTAACAACAGACTTCCGAAGTCTTCCCGACTTCGGAAGTCTGGATCCACAAAGGAGCCACAATGTTCACACGGCGTTTGGGTCGCAGCGACCTGCAGGTCAGCGCGCTGGGGATGGGATGCTGGGCCATCGGCGGTCCCTGGGACTGGCTCAACCCGGATGGCACGATGGAGCCCGTGGGCTGGGGCAGGGTGGACGACAACGAGTCGATCCGCGCCATCCACTATGCCCTCGAGGCAGGCATCAACTTCTTTGATACGGCCGCCAACTACGGCTGCGGTCACAGCGAGCGGGTGCT
>CAZSPX010000153.1:0-7846 GCA_964608885.1 uncultured Anaerolineaceae bacterium
CCTTCCAGAAGGGCGAGGGCTTCGGCGGCCTCTCCGGGGCGCAGGTGGAGGAGATCCTGGATTTCCTGGTGGAGAACCGCGAGGCGCACCTCTCGAACGACAAGTATTACTGGATGGCCGACCAGTATCCCGCCGCGGAGATCTCGCTGCGCTCAGCCTCCCCTCAGGGCGTTGTGCTGCAATCGCAGGCGGAGGATGGACGCCCCGTGACCGTGGGCACCGTGGACGGCGAAAGCGCGGTCTGGATGGTGCATCCGGGCGCGGTGTACCTGCATGAAGCCCAATCTTATTTTGTGGAGACGCTGGACCTCGAGCAGCAGATTGCCCGCCTGCGCCCGGCCAGCCTGGATTACTATACCGAGCCTCTGCAGGGTACGACCGTGGAAATGTTGAGCGAGGCCGCGGAGGAGACGGTTCCCGGCGGGGAGAAGAAATGGGGAGAGCTTAAGGTCACCACCCAGGTGACCGGGTTCCGCAAGCGGCGCTGGTACAGCCACGAGAATCTGGGCGAGGAGCCGCTCGATCTGCCGCCTTCCGAGCTGCAGACCACTGGCTACTGGCTGACCCTCACAGAGACGACCATTGACCGGCTGCGCGAGGCCGGGGCCTGGCTCAACGACCCCAACGACTACGGCCCGGGGTGGGCCCGGCTGCGCGACAACATCCGCATGCGGGATGGCTACAAATGCCAGGTGTGCGGTGCGCCCGAGAACGGCCGCCGGCATGATGTGCATCACAAGGTCCCCTTCCGGGCGTTCGCCTCTGCAGAGGAGGCCAACCGTCCCGATAACCTGACGACCCTGTGTCCCTCCTGCCATCACAAGGTGGAGGCCAATGTGCGCGTGCGCAGCGGACTGGCTGGTCTGGCCTACGTACTCGGCAACCTGGCCCCGCTCTTCCTGATGTGCGACACAGGCGACCTGGGCACGCATATTGAGGCGGCGCCCTCGGCGGCGTTCACCAACCCTGCCGTGGTGTTATATGACCATGTCCCGGCAGGCATCGGCTTCAGCCAGCGCCTGTTTGAGCTGCATGATGAGCTTCTACTGCGCGCCCGCGAGCTGGTGGAGCAGTGTGAATGTAGCGACGGCTGCCCCTCCTGCGTGGGCCCGGGCGGCGAGAACGGCTATGGGGGCAGATCCGCAACTTTAGCCATCCTTCAAGAGTGCACATGATTAGAGGTAACCCATGAACACAAAACCTTTGCGAGTCCCGCTCCTTCTCAGCCTGTGGCTGGTCACCAGCCTGGCATGCTCACTGACCTCCCCCGCGACCTCCACCCCCGCGCCGGTCATCACCGAGACGCCTTCGTTGACCGCCTTCCCAACCGATACGCCAATACCCCCGCCGACGGAAACCCCGCCGCCTCCCGCCACGGACACACCTGAGCCGCTCAGCGAGCGTGTGACGCTCACCTCCGTGCACTTCGAGGAAAGCGGCCAGGCGCCCAACTACACCATCACCTCAGAGACGCCCAATCTGACCGGCGTGGATGACCCGCGCGTGCAGGCCTTCAACCTGACGGCCGAAGGCATCGTGAAAGGCGCCGTGAACGAGTTCACGGCCTCCCTGAAATACCAGCCGGCGGTCCCCATCACCAGCGGCAGCTTTATCGAGGTGGGCTACGAGGTCATGGCGCGCCTCGGCAGCCTCCTGAGCCTGCGCTTCAATGTGATGGGCTACGGGGATGGCGCAGCCCACCCGTACCACTATGCCCAAACGCTGAACTGGGATCTGGAGAAGGGCGTCGAGATCCAGCTGTTCCAGCTCTTCAAGCCGGATGCAAGCTATTTGCAGGTCATCTCGGATTATTGCAAGGCGGAACTGTCCAAGCGCGATATCGCCTTCGATGCCTTCCAGACCGGGGCCGATCCAACGAAAGAGAATTACCGCAATTGGAACATCACCCCGGATGGACTGGTGATCACCTTCGATGAGTACCAGGTCGCGGCCTACGCTGCCGGCGCGCAGACCGTGGTAATCCCCTATTCAGCCCTGAGCGATATCCTGGACCCCCAGGGACCACTGGCGCAGATCGTGCAGTGACCTCGATCATTCCTCCCGCAGCCATTTCTTGACCGCCTCGTGCGGGTGGCGGTACTCCGCCATGCGGTCCAGCAGGACATCCGGGTCCGCCTCGCAGTACAGGGACTCGCGATGCTCACGCATGATGAAGCCCTCCTGCGTGGCGTGCTCGATGGCCGCCAGCAGGTGCGAGAAATAATCGCGCACGTTCAGCAGGCCCACCGGCTTGGTGTGCGCGCCGATCTGGCCCCAGGTGATCGTCTCGAACAATTCATCGAAGGTCCCGAAGCCGCCGGGCAGCGCGATATACCCGTCCGCAAGCTCGTGCATGCGCGCCTTGCGCGCGTGCATCTCGGCGGCCACGTCCATGCGGGTGAGGCCGGAATGTGCCAGGGCGGGCGTATTCATGCCGGGGATGATGACCCCCACCACCTCGCCTCCGGCCTCCAGGGCACCGTCCGCCACCGCGCCCATCAGGCCTGTCCGCCCGCCGCCAAAGACCAGCCTCAGGCCGCGCCGGGCCAGGGTCGCTCCGAGGCCGCGCGCCGCGGCAAGGTAATCAGGGTGGACCGCATCCGAAGAACCGCAATAAACACAGATCGCTTCCATAATCATCATCCTGAAAAGGGTTTCCCTCAAGTATAAGACGAAACAGGCAGGTTAGAATTGTATTAGACCGTCCCTGCCGTGCTTGACGCTGAATCGGGGCGGTGCTATCAATAGCTCAACATGGAATACAAGGATTATTACCAGACCCTGGGCATCGGGCGCAAGGCCAGCACCGACGAGATCCGCAAGGCCTACCGCAAGCTGGCCATGAAATATCACCCCGACCGAAACCCGGGCGATAAGGCCGCGGAGGAACGCTTCAAGGAGATCAACGAGGCATACCAGGTGCTCAGCGATTCCGACAAGCGCGCCCGCTACGACCAGCTCGGCAGCGCCTACTCCAACTGGCAGCAGGGCGGCGGCCGCCCCACCGACTTCGACTGGAGCCAGTGGTTCAACGGCCAGCCCGGCGCTGGGGGCGGCGGCGGGACGCGCGTGGACTATGGTGGGGACGTCAATGACCTCTTCTCCGAGTTCTTCCGCAGCATCTTCGGCGGCGAGCCTTCCGTTCGAGGCGGGCGTTCCCGCCAGGCTCCCGCCTATGAGCAGCCCGTGGAGATCAGCCTGAAGGAAGCCTTCGAGGGCACCACACGCCAGCTCAACTCCGAAAACCGCAGGGTCAAGGTGCGCATCCCGCCGGGTGTGCGCACGGGCTCACGGGTCCGCGCGGCAGGCGCCGGGCCGCAGGGTATGGACATCTACCTGGTCGTGGAAGTCGCGCCGGAGGAAGGCTTCGAGCGCGAGAACAATGACCTGCATACCACCGCCGCGGTGGACATCTTCACGGCCATCCTGGGCGGTGAGGCCGAGGTGCAGACCATGACGGGAAAGGTCAAGCTCAGTATCCCGCCGGGCACCCAGCCCGAGCAGGTCTTCCGCCTGGCCGGGCGCGGCATGCCGCAGCTCAAGAACCCGAACGTCAAGGGCGATCTCTACGTCCGGCTGAAGGTAACAGTTCCCCGCTATCTATCGTCCAAACAGAGGGAGCTTCTTGAGGAAGCCTCCAAGATCAAGTTTTAAGCGGTAACTCAATCCAAGGAGAGAAATGAAGATTTCGAGGGTATTTGTGGTCTTATCCGTGCTGGTCCTGGCGGCGCTCGCCTGCCAGGGCATGAATGTCAATCCCAACAGCCCCATCATTCCCACGGTCCCGGCAGTTGCCACGCTCCAGCTCCCGCACCCTGCGAGCGGCCAATCCCCCACCAGCGGTAACCCGGTCGCGCAGCAGGACCTGCTGACCAGCCTGTATGCGCAGGTCAGTCCGGGGATTGTCGCCATCCAGGTGACGAGCAGCCAGGGCGCCAGCCTTGGTTCTGGCTGGGTGTATGACACCGAGGGGCATATCGTGACCAACTACCACGTGGTCGAGGGGGCCGAAACCGTGGAGGTGGACTTCATGTCTGGATACAAGGTCTTTGGCGATGTGGTGGGCACCGACCTGGATTCCGACCTGGCCGTCATCAAGGTGGATGTCCCGGCCGCGGAGCTGCATCCCGTCTCGCTGGGAGATTCCTCCAACTTGCAGGTCGGCCAGACAGTTATCGCCATCGGCAATCCTTTCGGCCTGAGCGGCACGATGACGGTGGGCATCATCTCGGCGCTGGGGCGCACCCTGGATTCGGCGCACTCCACGCCTGATGGCTCGTTCTTTACCGCTGGCGATATCCTCCAAACCGATGCCGCCATCAACCCGGGGAACTCGGGCGGACCGCTCTTCGACCTGACGGGCCAGGTGATCGGCGTGAACCGGGCCATCCGCACCACCAACTTCACAGATACGGGGGAGCCGGTCAACTCCGGGATCGGTTTCGCCATCTCTGTCAACGTGGTCAAGCGGGTGGTGCCGGTGCTGATCGCCGATGGCAAATATGATTATCCCTACTTGGGCGTCACCTCGATGGACGACATGAGCCTGGGCGTCATCCAGGCCCTGGGCTTGAAATCGTTCACGGGTGCCTACGTGACCTCCACGGTGCCGGGCGGCCCGGCCGACAAGGCCGGGATCAAGGCGGGCACGAAGGCCACCAATATTCCCAACCTGCTGGCCGGCGGAGACCTGATCGTGGCAGTGGATGGCCAACCCATCCGCCGCTTCGACGAGCTGCTGGCCTATTTGATCGGCAACAAGTCGCCGGGTGACAGCGTCGTTCTGACCGTCATGCGCGGCAGCGAGAAGACGGATATCACCGTAACGCTTGAAAAGCGGCCCTAGGTCCGCGGGCGCATGAAGTGGAAAAGAACGGGCGGGCTTTTTTCAAAGCCCGCCCGCTGCTTAACCAAAGCGCTCCTCGCGCCAGACATCGGCGCGGTTGTGATAGCCCGCCTGCTCCCAGAAGCCGCGCCGGTCGCGCGGCATGAATTCCAGAGCCCGCAGCCACTTGGCGCCCTTCCAGAAGTAGGGCGTCTCCAGGCCCTTTTCACCAGGGATGAACCCCACGACCCCGCGCAAGGGAAAGCCGTGGTCCGGCGAGATGGGCTCGCCGTTGAGATGGGTGGCCATCAGGAAATTATCCTGGAGCACCACCTCCAGCGGCAGGTTCACGGTAAAGCCGTACTCGGCATGCTGCATGACGTGGGTGGCGGTTGGCTTGATCTTGAGCAGCCCGTTCTCGACCAGCGACTTGACCGAGACGCCCTCCCAGACCGTATCGAACTTGCTCCAGCGGGTCACACAGTGGATATCCATCTGGATGCGGCTGCGCGGCAACTGATTGAACTCGTCCCAGCTCCAGCGTTTTTCCTCCTCCACCTCGCCCCAGACGCGCAGATCCCAGGAGGCGGGATTGAAGGCCGGCACCGGCCCGTAATGCAGCACGGGAAATTTAAAGGTCAGCGACTGGCCGGGTGGCAGCCGCCCTTCCTGTCGGATGCGTTCCTCTTCCTTGCGGCGATCGGGTCCCTCAAAATTGAACATAATAAAACTCCTGTCGAAATTATAACAAAACGCGCTGTGGGTTGGACTTCACGGCCCGGCCCAATGTTACCCGCAAGAGGTTACGGTTTCCTTACACGCTCCGTCATGAAGTTGCCATGCCCCCTCCCCCGAATGCACCTATAATTCGGGAATATTGACAGGGAGATGGAGAATGCGCAAACACAGCCTCGGGCAGCGGATCCAGTACTGGTTCGATAATTATATGGCGCGCGGCACGCCAGCGCTGATCACCGGGCTGTTCCTGATCTCGGCCCTCATCATCCTCGCCGCGGCAGCCCTCGTACGGATGACCGGCAGCGCCCCCGAAGGGCTTTCCTTCTGGGATGTCGCCTGGATGGGCCTGCTGCGCACCCTCGACTCGGGGACGATGGGCGGCGATACCGGCTCGGTCTTCTTCCTGTTCATGATGCTCGTGGTGACGCTGGGCGGTGTTTTCGTGGTCAGCGCGCTGATCGGCATCCTCAACAACTCTCTCCAGGAAAAGCTGGAGGCGCTGCGCAAGGGCCGCTCCCTGGTCATCGAGAGCGGGCACACCGTCATCCTGGGCTGGTCGCCCCAGGTCTTCACCATCCTGCAGGAGCTTGTCTTCGCCAACGAGAACCGCCGGCAGGGGGCGGTCATCGTGGTCCTGGCCGACCAGGACAAGGTGAAGATGGAGGATGCGATCCAGGAACGCATCCCCGACAGCCGGAACACGAAGATCATCTGCCGCTCGGGCAGCCCGATTGACCTCACCGACCTGGAGCTGGCCAGCCCGCATACCGCCCGCGCGATCATCGTCCTGCCGGGAGAGCCCGACCCCGACGCGTATGTGATCAAGGCGGTCCTGGCGCTTACCAACAACCCTGCCCGCCGCGAAGAGCCCTATCACATCGTCACGCAGATCCGCGATCCAAAGAACATGGAAGTGGTGCGCATGCTGGGCGGCCGCGACCATATCCTGCCGGTCCTGGTCAACGACCTGATCGCGCGCGTGGTCGCGCAGACCTCCCGGCAGTCGGGGCTTTCGGTGATCTACACTGAGCTGATGAACTTCGGGGGCGATGAGATCTACTTCGCGGACGCCGCACCTCTGGGCGGCCGGACCTATGGAGAGGCGCTGATGGCCGGAGCAGCTTCGACCTTGATGGGGATCCGCAAAGCGGATGGGAGCCTCCGCATGAACCCGCCCATGGACACCCGCCTCGAAGCCGGCGACCAGGTCTTTGGACTGGCCGAGGATGATGACCGCTTCCGCTTCGAAATGCCCGCGGCTGCACCCATTCCGGGGAATGTCCTGCGTTCCGACCGACCGACCCGCCAACCTTCGCCTGAGCGAGGCCTGATCCTGGGCTGGAACCGCTGCGGCGCGACCATCATTCGTGAGCTGGACCATTATGTGCCTCCCGGCTCGCAGATCACCGTGGTCTCCGATCTTTACAACCTGGATGAGCAAATCCGACGGCAGGCCGGTCCTCTGGTCAACCAGACAGTGACCGTCAGGGAGGGCGATACAACCGACCGTCTCCTGCTGGAAAGCCTGTCCGCCCCGGAATACGACCATGTCATCGTGCTGGCCTACAGCCACCTCGAGCCGCAGGAGGCGGATGCCAAAACGCTTGTCACCCTGCTGCACCTGCGCGATATCGCCGAGAAGGACGAGACCCCCTTTTCCATTGTCAGCGAGATGCTCGACCTGCGCAACCGGCGGCTGGCCGAGGCCGCCCGCGTGGACGATTTCGTGGTCAGCGAGCACCTGGTCAGCCTGATGACCGCCCAGCTTGCGGAAAACCGCGAGCTGTTCCCCATTTTCACCGATCTCTTCGATCCGGAAGGCTCAGAGATCTACTTGAAGCCCGCCGGGGACTATGTGGTCACGGGCGAGCCGGTCAATTTCCGCACCGTTCTTGAAGCCGCCCGCCTGCGCGGGGAGACCGCCATCGGTTACCGCCTGATGAGCGAGTCCACAGACGCCTCCCGTGCGTACGGGGTACATACCAACCCGCGCAAGGACGCACCTGTCACTTTCTCATCCGGCGACAAGGTGATCGTCATTGCCGAAAATTAAGCGCCGCTGCGTTCAAAGAAGCTGATGCTCTCGATGTGATAGGTCTGGGGGAAAAGGTCGAAGGGCGTCGCCTCGACCAGCTCATATCCCCCTTCGATCAAGCGGCGGGCATCGCGCGCCAGTGTGGACGGGTCGCAGGAGACATAGACCAGCCGTCCCGGCCGCAGGGACAGCAGCGCATCCAGGGCTCGGCGGTCCAGGCCGGCGCGCGGCGGGTCCACCAGCACCGC
>CAZSPX010000154.1:0-2457 GCA_964608885.1 uncultured Anaerolineaceae bacterium
CGCCGAAAGACAATGAGGTCTTGATCAAGGTACATGCGACCACCGTCACAATGGGCGACTTCCGGATGCGGAGCTTTACGGTTCCTCCGCTGCTCTGGCTCCCCGCTCGCATCTCCCTGGGTCTGACAAAACCCAAACAGCCGATCTACGGGATGGAACTCGCCGGGGAAGTGGAAGCGGTTGGCAAGGATGTCACAAAATACAAAGCCGGTGACAAAGTCTTCGCATCCACCCTCACAGAGAATTTTGGCGGCTATGCCGAATACAAGTGCCTGCCTGAAAAAGCGATGATGGCAATCAAGCCGGCTAACATCACTTATGAAGAAGCTGCCGCCTTTCCGATCGGGGCCACCACGGCACTGCGCCTGCTTCGGAAAGGGAATATCCAGCGCGGACAAAAGGTGCTGGTCTACGGCGCTTCTGGGAGTGTCGGCACATACGCCATTCAACTGGCAAAGTATTTCGGCGCGGAAGTGACCGGAGTGTGCAGCACGGCCAGCCTGGACATGGTGAAATCCCTGGGAGCCGACCACGTCATCGACTATACCAAAGAGGATTTTTCATCCGTGCAGGAGCGCTACGATGTCATTTTCGATACGCTCGCAAAATTTCCAAAAGAACGATACTCGAAAGTCCTCGCGCCGAACGGAACCTATATGTCAATGGCCAGGCTGGACACGAAGGAACACATGAACAACCTGATCTTCATCAAGGGTTTGATCGAGAAGGGTGAGATCAAAGCGGTCATTGATCGGTGCTATCCGCTGGAACAGATGGTCGAGGCGCACCGTTATCTTGACCTGGGACACAAGCAGGGCAACGTTGTCATCACCGTGGGATAGAAGCATGTCCGGCAGCCGCGGCCCGGGGCATGACCCGGATGCGCCCAGGGTCTATCAGATCAGGCTCAAGGGCCACCTGCGCAATCAGTGGGCGGACTGGTTCGAGGGCATGACCATCATGCTGGAGGAGGACGGGAGTACACTCCTGACCGGCGTGGTGATCGACCAGTCCGCCCTGCATGGCATCCTCAAGAAGATACGCGACCTGGGAATGCCGCTGCTATCGCTACATTCCGGCGATCCCAACGAGGCGCGCGAGGAAGATGCCGGCGAGCTTAAAGATGAATAATTCAATTCTCCACGTCCTCCAGCCTGTCTTTATCGGACTTGGCGCAACCCTGATTTTTGATCTTTGGGGGTTGTTCCTCAAATACACCTTCAAGATCACTCCATCCAATATGTGCCTGGTGGGGCGTTGGATCTTATACATGCCGGAGGGTGTATTCAGGCATTCAAATATCAACCTGACCCCCCAAAAGAATGCGGAATGTATTGTCGGATGGATGGCACACTACACGACCGGCATCCTATTTGCCGTGACTTTCCTGGCATTCACGGGCCGGGAAGGCTGGATCCAACACCCGGCATTGATCCCTGCAATCCTTTTCGGGGCCGTCACGGTCCTGGCGCCATTCTTCATCATGCAGCCTTCATTTGGATTTGGGGCTGCCGCCTCCAAAACTGCGAATCCCGCGCAGGCAAGGCTTCGCAGTTTGATGAATCATGTGGTATTTGGAGCTGGTCTTTACCTTTTTGGGTTGCTGGTCAGCCGGTCTTTAGCCTACGGGTTTTAAGGCGCGATTCCCGCCAGGAGCCAATGACGCTCTACGGCGAGGCTGCATCCCCGGGGCACTGATCCAGGTGCAGATACTTCCGGCACTCATCCAGCGCGAAGGATCGGGTGACGCGGGATCGGGCCAGGTTCAGCAGATCATCCACCGGCAGTGTAAATATCCGTACCACGCCGTCATTGCTGGAAACGGCCAGATGAGAGCCTCCATCCTGCGGGCTGAAGGCGACGCCGCTCACCCCACCGGCGTTTCCCGTAAGGGAGAGAATTTCCTGCCCGGTGGCAAGATCCCAGATCGGGGCCGTATTATCATCGCCGGCTCCGGCAAGCCACTGACCATCCGGGCTGAACGCGATGGCACGGAATCCCGCGGTGCTTCCTGCCAGGGTGAGCAGTTCCTTTCCGGTGGAGGCATCCCAGATGCGGGCGGTCTTATCCGGGCTGGCAGTGGCGATCGTTTTCCCATCCGGGCTGTAGGCGAGGTCTGCGACCACGCCGGCGTGACCCGTGAGCGTCAATAACAGGCCGCCGGTCTTTACATCCCATACCCTGGCGAGCCCATCGGTGCTGGAGGTTGCAAGGCGGCCCCCGTCCGGGCTGAAGGCCACGCCGATGACCAGCCGTTCATGGGGGATCACGAGAAGCTGCTCGCCGGTTGCGGGATCCCAGACCCTGGCTGTGGTGTCAAAGCTCCCGGTCGCAACCAGGTGTCCGTCGGGGCTGAAGGCAATATCACGAATGCCATCCTGGTGGCCGGATAAAGTGGCCAGCTTCCTTCCGCTGGCGGCATCCCAGACGAACGCCATACCATCCAGTCCACCCGTG
>CAZSPX010000154.1:2557-7825 GCA_964608885.1 uncultured Anaerolineaceae bacterium
CCCGTGATCCTGAGCCGGGGCTGGCCGGTGCCTGCATCCCAGATGGTGGTATTCCCATCCCCGCCATTGGAGGCGAACTCCCGCCCATCCGGGCTGTAGGTTACCCGCGTCCCATAATCCCCCGGAGGTCCCGAGACGGTGATCGTTTCCCGTCCGGGTAGAACGCTCCAAATTTTAACGGTCCCGTCCAGGCTGGCGGTCGCCAGTTCCGAGCCATCGGGGCTGAACGCCGGACCCATGACCCATTCTGTATGGCCGACCAGGGAGATCAACTTCTTCCCCGTGGATGCGTCCCATACTGCGGCTTCCGTGGCGCCACTGACGGAGGCCAGGGTGCTGCCATCGGGGCTGAACCTTACATAGATCATCCCCGGAATCTTGAGAAGTTCCGGGCCCGTGATCTGACCCTCCGGATTTTGGGAGTCAAACTTCCACACGTGCAGGAAACCGTCGGTGAACGCCACCCGGCTCCCATCCGGGCTGAAATCGATACTGTCAACGACCGAATCGAAGCCGTTATGATCCTGGACCAACTCCCCGTTCTGAACATTCCATACCTTCAGGGCAGCATCGTTACCGCCGCTCAGAAGCCAATCTCCGTCCGGGCTGAAGGCAAGGCTCTCGATCCAATCCGTGTGACCCGTCAGCAGGTGTAGGAGTTTGCCGCTGGCTGCATCCCACAACCGGACGGTTCCCTCCAGGTCGCCCGAGGCGATCAGTTTCCCGTCCCGGCTGATGGCGATGGCCAGCACATCGGTCCCGTGACCTTCCAGCTGCCGGACAAGCCTGCCGGAGGCAGCCTCATAGATCTTGACGAGATCGCGGTCGGGGGCGATGAGCAGCGTGCCATCCGGGCTGTATGCGATGCGATTGGCAGAGATCAGGTCCCCCGGTGTGGTAGTCCCCGGAATACGCAGGACCTCTGCGTATGTTCCTGCATCCCACACATAGATGCTCCCATCGGCCCCGATCGCCGCCAGGCGGCTCCCATCCGGGCTGAAAGCCGTGGAGAAGACCTTCGGCCCCGGACCCTGGAGCGTCCTGCGTATCGGAGATGAAACGAGGGACTGGTGCAGGGCCTCCAGCGATTCAGGGAGGACGGTCGCGTCCACAGAGCGGGTGGTGTAGACCGATTGCAGCGCAAGCAAAATGCTGCGCTCGGGATCGATCGAAAGGTTGTTGAGCGAGGCCGCGGCCAGTTCCCGGGCGGTGGCGGTCCGGCGTTCGGTCTGCGCGGTGACGGCCGTCCGGCGGGCCTGGGAGCCAAAATAAAGCGCAATGAACGCCATCAGAAGGGCGATGCCCAGCGCGGCCGTGAGCCAGCGGGCACGCTGGCTTAACTGCTTCGCATTCTGCACCTGCTCCTCGGCGCGCCGGGTCTCTGCCTCGGCACGGCTTGTCTCGGCCTCCGCCAGTCTTTGCGCGGTCTCCAGATCCCTGCGCTGCTGTTCTTCACGCTCGAATGCCTCCCGCTCCCGGGCCTGGAGGGAGGCTTCCATGAACTCCCGCTCCAGGGGGTTCATCTCGTCCTGATGGTCCAGCGCCCACATTTGCACCTGCGCCAGGCGCGCGCCGCGGTAGAGAATATCCGGCTCATGCCCCTGGGAAGACCATTCCTGGGCCGCGTCCGTGAGGTGACGATGCAGCCGCAGGCCCTCGCGGTTATCTTCAAGCCAGCCCCTCAGGGTCGGCCATTCCCGTATCAGCGCCTCGTGCGCCACCTCCACCGCATCCTGGGCCAGGGTGATCAGCCGTGCTTCCGCAAGCTGGTTTAGGACCGTGCGGGTCAGTTCGGTTTCTTCGGGTCTCAGAATCAGTTCGCCGGGCCGGGCGCGGCGGCGCGTGTCACCGCCTGCAGTCTCATCCCCCAGCTCGGTCAGGCGCAGGAATATGCGGCGGGCGATCGTTCGCTGCTCACCAGTGAACCTGTCGGTGAATACCGCTTCAGCCGTCTCGGCGATCGCGCCGCGGACCCCTCCCGAGGCGGTATATCCGCTCAGGGTCATCAGCCGGCCGCGCCGCCTGTGCCAGGTCTCCAGGAGCGCATGAGAAAGAAGCGGCAATGCACCGGGCTCATGGCCCACATCATGGAGGAGCAGGTCCACCAGGCCCGGCTCAAATTCCCAGTGACCGAGGCGGGCAGGTTCCTCGATGGCGCGCCGCAGTTCCTGATCGCTCATCGCGCCGATGTACTCCTGCTCCTGCGCAAGCGCCTCGCGCAGGCGGGCGTGGTTGGCGCAGTGAGAGTAGAAATCGGCCCGCAAGGTTATTACAACCATCACCGGCCCGTCCGGTTCGGCGGCAGCAGCCAGCAGATTATCCACAAACGCAGTCCGCTCGTCCTCTGAGCGGCACAGCGTATACAGCTCCTCGAATTGGTCCACGACGAGCAGCATCTGAGGCTGGTCCCCCGCCAGGCGCCTGGCATGCAGGTGCAGGCTGCGAGGTTCCTGCGCGAGATCGTCCATGAGGCGCGCGGCCGAGGTGACGGAGCCTGCCGGTTGGGTCAGTGCAAGGGATATGCTCTCCAGTGGATGGGCGGTGGGGGTGAATATATAGATCGGCCAGTCGGCCGAGGCCTTGTTCCACCTCAGAGCCGGAACGATCCCCGCCCGGACAAGGGAGGATTTTCCGCTGCCTGAAGCGCCCACGACTGCCAGGAATCTCAGGGGGGTTCCCGCCAGCAAGAGAATGCGGTCCGCCAGCTTTTGGGTCAACTCCTCGCGCCCGGCGAACAGGTCCACATCCGACTCTTCAAAATAACTCAACCCCTTAAAGGGTGAGAGACCCAGGGCGGGCGCATCCTCGCGCCGGACATTGGCCGCCAGTTCCAGCAGGCGGGCCGCGGCCCGGGGATCGTCCTCCACATAGAGGGCCGGGAGGAAGCGGGCCTCGATCGTGGGAATATCCGGAAGCCGCAGGTTCTGCTCCAGCCGGCTGATCTGGGCGTCGCTGTACCCGACCGCAACGGATAACTCCAATTGGGTGATCCCGGCGCGCCGTCTCAAGAAACGGAGCAGATCGCCAAAGGTGGTGAATTTTTCCAATACAGCAGGGGGTACCAGATTTGACATCTTGCCTCACCGCCACGGATAAGAACGCCAGGATTTGTCTATCTGGAGAAAAGAATAGCACACCTTTTTCTGTTTTGGAGAATTTTGGTAGGAAATGGCAAGTACGGTAACCCCCGGCGAGCTAAAGTGTGGGTATCAAACGGCCCGGGGCGCACCTCAGAAGCGCAAATTCAACCGGCCGAAGGAGCTTCAAATGTCCGCAGTCCGCTTTTCAACCGTTCTGATCATCGCTGCCCTCACTGCAGTCACCGCTCTCACCTTCGGTGAGGTCTATGCCACCAGTTCGATCCTGCCTCCGGAAGTTCGGTCCCCGGCCCATGCTGCCTCTGTGGATCGCTCGTATGATCCGGTCGAAAACCTGAGGATCGACCGCAGCGGAAAACCCGTCTCCAAGGGGAACGCCGCCTGCCTTTCGGCCCGGGACCGCATCTCCCTGAGCTCGGTCTATATCCAGGGTGCCCACGCGTGGTTCCCCCGCACCGCCCAGGGCGTAACCGGCGTGGACGGCGGCCTGATCGAGTTGCTCTCGGCAAGGAATGCCTGCCAGGCCTCCATTCGTTCCCTGGCCTAGCCTGATTGAAGCAGAAAGGAAATCAAAATGTTCAAAACTCGTTTTCTTCTTGTGCTCGGCGTTCTGTCCCTGTTTTTGGTGGCGATGGCGATTTCATTCCCGCGCTCCAATTCGCCAGCATTCGCTGAGCGTGGTCGAGCTGCTGACGCAGCCCGCTGGACGGCAATGGGAGAGTATTACGGTAAGTTGGAGGAATCCAGGCTTCACCGCAGCCAAGCCGCTGACTCGGCACGCTGGACAGCCATGGGTGAGTACTATCTGAATCGGGCTGATGCTGAAAATCTTATTCGTTCCCGCACCGCAGATACCGCACGGTGGGAAGCCATGGCCCGTAACTATCAGCAACCTGGCGGCGGTGCCAGCCTGAACCTGCTCCGAAGCCGGGCTGCAGACACCGCACGCTGGTCCGCAATGGCGGAGTATTACCAGAAACTGGCCAAAGCTGAGGTGCAAAATCAGGCACGCGCTCGAGCTGCCGATGCGGCCCGCTGGACAGCGATGGCCAAGTATTACCTGCAAGCTCGCTGAAAAAGCATTGGAACCGGATCCATCCATTCAACAACCACGGAGGAAGAGACCATGAACCAGTTCTTTTACGAACAACGAGGCAATGAGAAATTGAAGGAGCTTCGCGCAGAAGGCATGCGAAGCCAGGCCGCCCGCAGGGCTGGCAGTCCCGGGGCAAAGCGCTCCAGGAACCTTTCCAGCCTGGCCCTGATCGTGGTCATCGGTCTTGGGATGCTTCTGCTCGTAGTTCGCTGACCCGGCCCGCCCCACGCAAAGCATTAACGGCAGCGCCCTCCGCTTGATAAGCGGAGGGCGCTGATTGCGTATTTCCAGTGAGGGATGACTGGCCGGTTCAGTTCAACCGCTATTCCTTTCCCAGATGCCCTTCGATGATGAGCGCAGCCGCAGAAGCAACGTCCGCGCCCGGGTTGTCCGGTCCGAACATACGCGCGGCCATATAAGCGCCATCCATCAGCAGGAAGAGTTGGGCGGCCATGGTCTGTGGGTCGCGCGCGCCGGCCTGCTCTGCCAGGGCATGGAAGCGCTCCAGCGCAGCCTGCTTATGCCGGAGGGCCACCTCATGGCCGGGATGGTCGAGTTCGGGGTATTCGGTGGCAACATTCAGAAAGGGGCATCCAAAGCAGGCCGTGTCGGTCACATAGGAGGCAAGGGACTCGAAAAAAGCCAACAGCTTCGCGCGCGGCGTGAGGGCCTCACCCACCGCCGCCTCGAACTCCTCCCAGAAGCGCCGGTCGCTCCCGTTCAGGTAGGCGGCGATCAGCTCATCTTTGGAATCAAAGTGGCGATAGAGAGTCATCTTGCCGATCCCCGATTCAGCCGAGATCGTATCCACGCCCACCGCGCGGTAGCCGTTCTGAAAGAAGAGCCTCGCAGCCGTATCCAGCAACTGCTCTTTCGGGGAGGGACTTTTGCTCATAAATTGCCTCTTGACACGATACAGAATTGTATCGTATGATTGACGAAATCGATACAGGTCTGTATCGTAACATATCTCACGAAAATCGGCAAGGCCGGAAGGAAGGAATCATGAAGTTCGGAGTTTTTGGTACCGGAATGGTTGGACGTGCGATCGCTGGACGGCTGGCGGAATTGGGG
>CAZSPX010000155.1:0-7818 GCA_964608885.1 uncultured Anaerolineaceae bacterium
CCGAAATCATATTCACCCATAACCTGGCGGACAAGCATGACACCCATGTGGCAACGGCTTTGCGGGTTATCCAGGCGGTACGTGGATTGCATCCCGAGGAGAGACCTGTCAAATTGATCGGATGTGAGGTCTGGCGGTCTCTGGATTGGACCGTGGATGCAGATAAGGTCTCAATGGACCTCTCGGCTGGAGAAAACCTCCAAATGGCTCTATTAGGTGTCTTTGATTCGCAGATTGCTGGAGGAAAACGCTACGATCTGGCATCCGCAGGCAGGCGGCGAGCCAACGCCACTTATTACGAGTCGCATGGCGTGGATCAGGCCAGTGGACTCTCTTATGGGATGGATATGAGCCCATTGATGAATGAGAATGGGCGATCCCCGCTCCCCTTTATCCAGGGATTTATTGAGCGGTTTTCACTTGAGGTGGAAGAGCGGATCCGCAGGCTGCACTGACACGGGTTGTGGTTTTGTCCGACCGCCTTGAAATAAGGAGAAAGACCTCACGCCATACTCGGATGAGCTTGAAAGGCCAGACCCGCGATCATAAAAGGAGAAAAAGCGTTGCGCAACAACATATCTGTCCTGTTTTCTGTAGTGATGGTTATTAGCCTGCCTCGCACGGCCTGCGGCTCAGCCGTCTACCCACACGGCCGGCGGTCCTGAAGGTCTATCTGTTGGGCTGTACTCCCGACTCAATCGCCTGGCTGAAGAGCGAGATCAACCTGGCCTACCAGGCGGCACACCCAAATGAGGCCGTTGAGATCACGGAATGCACCCATTGGAATTTCATACGGAGAGGTGACCATGTCACTGTACACTGAGATTATGGAGCAACCGGAGCGCATCCAGGCCTTGATCAGTGCGAAAAAGAAATCCGTCCAGGAAATCGCGAAGGCTGTACTTGCAAGGAATATCTCCTATGTGTTCCTGGCGGCTCGAGGGACCTCGGATAACGCAGGTCGATATGCCAATTATTTATGGGGCAGCCGGAACGGTCTTCCTCTGGCCCTGGCGACACCTTCGTTGTTTACCTATTACCAGCAGCCGCCACGCCTGGGAGGTGCCCTTGTCGTGGGTGTCTCACAATCTGGTCAATCTCCGGATATCGTAAGTGTCCTGGCGGAAGGACAACGACAGGGATGCTTGACCCTGGCAATTACCAACGAACCTGTCTCGCCTCTAGCCCAGGCAGCCGACTTTGTGCTGGATATCCAGGCCGGACCGGAAAAAGCGGTCGCTGCCACCAAGACCTATACGACCGAGCTGATGGTCATTGCCATGTTGTCGGCAGCCATGAATGCGGAGGAAGATGCGTGGAAGCAACTGAGCAAGGTGGGGAAATGGATGCGCCAGGCACTGAAGCAGGAACCGCAAGTAAAGGCGGCAGCTCAACGTTACCGGTACATGCGTCAGTGTGTGGTACTGGGACGCGGGTACAACTACGCGACCGCTTTTGAATGGGCTTTGAAACTAAAAGAACTTACCTATGTTGAGGCCGAGCCTTATTCCTCGGCAGATTTCCAGCATGGGCCGATTGCCATTGTTGAACGAGGCTTCCCTGTCATGGTGGTGGCGCCGAAAGGACGAGTGCTTCAACCGCTGCTGGAATTGATGACGCAGCTAAGAAGGCAATTCCAGGCAGAACTGCTTGTGATCTCAAATGCACGTAAAGCATTATCTCTTGCCCAGGTTCCATTCTCGATCCCGGAAGATATCCCCGAGTGGCTGACGCCTCTGGTCAGTATAGTGCCTGCGCAGCTATTCGCTTATCATCTTACCCAGGTTAAGGGATATGACGTGGATCACCCGCGCGGTATCCATAAGGTAACGGAGACCCGCTGATTCTGGAATTGCCTTCCGCACCGCCAAAATCTCCAGCTAGAGGCCGCGCGAATAAGTATGAGTACCTCTGGGATAATAAATTGTAAGATTCTTCCGCCCGAGCTTAATTGTGATCCCGCGAAATATTCCCTGCAATGCCATTCTCCAGGCGAGCAATCAGGATCATCACAACCCCGGAATGTATCTGCACAGTATGAATCTCGGGCTTCAATCCTGAATTCTGAAAGGGGGCCAGTAGACGCTCCTTTACAACTTCCAGGGCTCCGGTTGGGGTCTCTCCAGTGACTCTATAGAGCCATGCAAGCAGGGGGTTGCGAGGCCATGCAGCCGGTAGAACAACAAGTCGCCCTCCCGGTAAGAGAACCCGGCTCACCTCGGATAAGGTATGAGGATCCGTGATGTACTCCGATGGAAAGGTTGAAACCAGGCAATCAAAACTTCCGCTCGGGAAGGGCAGGGCTTGTGAAAGACTCCGAACCAGGCAGGGAGCGCTCCGATATTCTTCCTTGTTGAGCCGGTCCATCGCGAGCCTGCCCATTTGCCTGGATTCGTCGATCCCAATGACCGTACTGTATTTTTTACGCAACCCAAGCTGCAGGTAACCGGGCCCATGCCCCAATTCGAGAATGCGTTTGCCCTCTACAAATGGAAGTACGGTAAGTATCCATTCATTCCAGCGGGCGAAGGAGACCACAGATGCCACCAGGTCATAGGCAAAGGCAAATTGGTGGTACAGCAAACGGAAAAAAATACGGAGCAGACGTGAAAATATCATTCTAATAAAACAAGGGTTTGACGGATGTCAAACCCTTGCGCTTCCTGATCATCCGCTGATTCTATCCAGCAGACTCGTCGGCGGTCTTCTTCGGCTTGCGGACCGAATCAACCATTTCCTTGCCGCGGGTGCGTGCTTCTTCCAGGGCGACCTTGCCTCGATCCCCGACCTGTTTGGCAAGCTCTTCGGCGCGGGCGCGAGCCTCAGCCGCTGCAGCTTCGGCACGGGCGATAGCTTCTTCGGCCGTAGTGCCGGCCTTATCGCGAAGCTCGATGCCTTTGTCCTTGATCAGTGCGCGGGTTTCCTCGCCAGTCTGGGGGGCGAACAGGAGGGCAACCACAGCGCCTGTCAATCCACCCACCAAAAACCCGACCAGGAAAGCCCCAAATTCATCACGATCCGACATGTTGATCTCCTTTTCCCGAGGTGGACTATTTTTGTTTGAACCGCATTAATTCTATCACACGTTGAAAACCAGCCAGATAGCCATTGAGTTTTATGACTGGTTCAACAACATTTTCCCCAAGGAATTCCGCGGTGCCCCGCAGATTGTTGACCGTTTCATTGGTTGCATGCAAAATGGGGCGCACCTCATTTTGTAGAAGGTTTATGAGGCTGGCCAGCTGAATGATAAGGACGATCATAGCCACGCCCAGGACCAGCGACTCAAGGGCCATAAAGATCAAAAATATGTCTCGTATCTTGTCGGTGGGTGTGCCGGGCTGCAGGAGGAAATAGACGGCCAGGATAATGAGCGCGATCAAAACGACAACGGCAACCACAAAGATTATCAGGATAGTGCGCTGCTTGCTTTCGGCCTCGCGGGCAGCCGTGATTTGATCATTTGAAGGGGGCGGGGAGGAGGAAGATTCGGTCAGGGGAAGTTCCATGGAAATATTATAGCATAGGCTCATTTCATATGATTAAACGAGGAAAAGAAATCGGGCTGAGAAGAGGATGCGCTGCTGTGATATATCGGCAGAATCCCCGGATAAACCATCTTGACTTTAGCCATCAAAAGGTGTAAGCTTAAACTACCGACCGTTCGGTAGGGAGCCTTTATGACCCGCGATGATATCCTGGACGCAGCCGCACAGATTTTTCGGGAGAAGGGATTCCATGGCGCCTCTATGGAAGACGTGGCTTCGGCGGTCAACCTCCGGAAAGCCAGCCTGTATCATCATGTGACTTCCAAGCAGGAAATCCTCCTGGCGCTGCTCGATAGAGCGCTCGGGTTGCTGACCGAGCATATTGCGGGGGTCTCAAGCCAGGAAATCCCGGCAGATCAGAAACTCAAGCAAATGATGAAAGCCTACCTCCTTGCACTATCTGAAAATGCAGACCTGGCCTCTGTATTGTTATTTGAGCACCGTTCGCTTGATAAGAAATCACATGCGCGGCACGTTCCTCAGCGGGATAAATTTGAAAGCCTTTGGAGGGATGTCCTCAACCAGGGAGTTCAAGAAGGAATGTTTGAATGCCCGGATATTGGTTTGGCCGTGAGAGGCCTGATGGGGATGATGAACTGGACAGTAACCTGGTACAGGCCAGACGCGGGCAAGAGCATGGAGAAAATAGCGGAGGAATACGCAGAGTTGATGTTAAATGGTCTGCTTAGATAGACGCCAGAGACCAGTCCGGACCT
The DNA here is from genome assembly GCA_964608885.1 of uncultured Anaerolineaceae bacterium. Classification (GTDB taxonomy): domain Bacteria; phylum Chloroflexota; class Anaerolineae; order Anaerolineales; family Villigracilaceae; genus JACPVF01. The sequence continues at coordinate 4,265 of CAZSPX010000155.1, forward strand.
TCAGGTGCGGTGGGAATAGAAAGCCGGAGAGAAAAGGAGCAGATATATGTATTCATTCGAGCCAGATGAAGAACAGAGAATGCTGGTGGAGGCAGTAGGGAGGTTTGCACGAAGCGACCTGCGAACCGTTGCTCACGACGCTGAGGAGGAGCATGAGCTCCCCAGAAAGCTGGTTGGAAAAGGCTGGGAGCTGGGAGTGCTGCAAGCATCCATCCCAGAGAAGTACGGGGGCTTCGGAGAGCGATCAGTGGTTACGGGAGTCCTGGCGGCTGAGGAAATGGCGTTTGGAGATCTGGCCGGCGCCTATACAGTCATGACCCCATCGCTTTTCGCAATCCCGATTCTTCTAGCGGGAACTGAGGATCAAAAACTGGAATATCTGCCTTTGATCCTTGGCGGGGATTGGAATCCTTACACAGCGGCACTGATTGAGTACGCATATGACTTCGATCCCAATGAATTGCGCACCACCGCCAGGCGTGAAGGGGCGGAGTATGTTATCGAGGGCGAGAAGGCCTATGTGCCATTTGCCGCGGAAGCAAAAGCAATCCTTGTATATGCCAATTTGGAGGGCAAAACCCAGGGATTTATCATCCCGAGCGGAGCGGGCGGCTTGAAAGTCATCGAGGGACGCGAAAAGCTCATGGGCATGAATGCGCTTCCGCTTTTCCGCGTCAGGCTGAATGGAATCAGGGTTCCGATTCAAGCACGCCTGGGAGGAGAAGCAGGACACGATTTTTCGCCCATACTTGCTTCCATGCGGGTTGCATCCGCTGCTGCTGCAGTCGGGGTGGCACGGGCGGCCTTTGAATACAGCCGGGATTATGCCAAAGAGAGGGAGGTCTTTGGTGTCAAGATCGCCCAGAAGCAAGCAATTGCTTTCATGCTTGCCGAAATGGGCACGGAGATCGAAGCCATGCGCCTGCTTACCTGGGAAGCAGCCTGGAAACTGGATGTTGGCAAGGAGGACGCCTTCACCGAAGCCTATCTGGCTGCGACCGGCGCGGCCGATATGGCCATGATGGTCACTGATCGAGCAGTCCAGATCCTCGGCGGGCATGGATATATCCGCGATCATCCTGTGGAAATGTGGATGCGAAATGGCCGCGGCTTTGCCATGTTGACCGGTCTTGCGATCGTCTAGCGGGAAGTGGAAGGAGAAAAATGCCCATCGAATTTGAAGCCCCCAAACCCATGGTCCAGATGCAATTCGTATTGAAAACTGTTGCCGAGGAGATGATGCGGGCTCGTTCACGTCATTTTGACGAACATGAGCATGAGATCCCCTGGGATTACATCGAATTCATGCATACAGCCATGAAATCCATGGGGAGCGGGTCGCTTGCCCCAAGGGAGGAAAAGCCCAACGGGCATGACGGTGACGGGGAAAAACCCAAGCGCCCGCCCATTGGTTATCAATTGCTCGCCTCTCAGATCGAGACCCTGTCCTGGGGGGACGTGGGCATGTACCTGGTGACCCCCGGAGGAGGCTTGGGTGCAGCTGCGGTGCAGTCCGCCGGCTCCCAGGAGCAAAAATCCAAATTCCTGGCCCGTTTTGGCGAAGAGAAGCCCACCTTTGCCGCCATGTGCATGACCGAGGCCGGGGCGGGATCAGATACATCTGCGATCCGTACACGCGCCGTTTTGGATGAGACAACCCGTGAATGGGTGATCAACGGTGAGAAGATCTTCGTGACAGCGGGTGATAAGTCCTTTCGTGAATACGACAAGCTGGGCAGGGGATTTATCGTAGTTTGGGCATCGATCGATCCGAGCGCAGGGCGCGCGGGGATGCGAGCCTTTGTCATCGATTCCGGAACGGCAGGAGTGTCCATTAGTAAGCTTGAGTATAAAATGGGCATACGGGTCAGCGATACGGCATCAATTTCCCTGCAAGATGTTCGGGTCCCCTTTGACCATATTCTGGGAAGCCCCACTGTAGAAAAGAGCACTACCGGATTCAAGGGCGCAATGGCGACTTTTGATGCAACACGGCCCCTGGTCGCAGCGTCCGGAATTGGCGTGGCACGGGCTGCGGTGGAATTCGTGAAAGAAAAACTGTCTGAACAGGGAGTGCAAATCCGTTACGGACTGCCGCGCCAAAAGCTGACCTCCGTTGAGCGTGATGTTCTCGATATGGAGATCATGCTTCGGTCAGCCTGGTTGATGGTCATAAAAGCAGTGTGGATGGCAGATAACAAAAAACCCAATGCACTGGAATCCTCCATGAGCAAAGTCCGCTCCGGGGATGTGGTAACGCGCATCACCCAAAAAGCTGTAGAGATCATGGGCCCCCTTGGATACAGCAGGGAGCATCTACTGGAAAAGTGGTTCCGGGATGCGAAGATCACCGATATCTATGAGGGCACAGGCCAGATCAACCGTTTGGTGGTAGCCCGGCAGATCCTTGGATACTCGGGCTCAGAGCTGAGATAAACCGAACCCCAAAGGGAGAGTGAGAGATGAAATATCAGATCCACAAAGCGGTTGTGATCGGCTCGGGGACAATGGGGGCGGCACTGGCGGCACATCTGGCCAATGCAGGGGTCCTGGTCACGTTGCTGGATATTGTTCCCAAGGATGCAGCTCCGGGTGATTGGGCATCGCGCAACAAAATCGTGAATGAGGGTTGGGATCGCTGTCTTAAGGCAAAGCCGGCCAACCTGATGGCCTCCGAGTTGAAGAGCCTGGTATCGCTGGGAAACCTTGAGGATGATTTCGACGTAATTGCCGAGGCGGATTGGGTAATAGAAGCGATCATAGAAGATCTGAAGATCAAACAGGATTTGATGGATCGGATCGACGACATCCGCAAGCCGGCTGGGATCATCAGTACCAATACCTCAGGTATCCCGGTAAAGGATATTGCCGCCGGGCGAAGCGAGGAATTTAAAAGGCATTTCCTTGGGACCCACTTTTTTAATCCGCCCCGCTATCTGAAGCTGTTGGAGGTTATTCCGACCGCGGATACTTTACCGGAGGTGGTCGAGTTCATCAGCCATTTTGGCGAGATGCGGCTGGGCAAGGGTATTGTGCTGTGTAAAGATACCCCGAACTTCATCGGAAACCGGATCGCTTTCGGGACAGGCGCGTTCGCGCTTGACTATATACTCGGAAATCAATACACAGTGGATGAAGTGGATGCGGTGACAGGGCCATTGATTGGACGCCCCAAGACAGCCACTTTCCGCCTCATTGATCTCGTCGGGGTGGATGTCTGGGACCATGTGGGAAAAAACCTGGCTCCAGCCATCCGGCATGACAAGCTCGCCCAAAAATATCTTGGTTCAATACCTGCCAATCGGTTAATCGGAACCCTGGTTGAGAGAAAATGGCTTGGAAACAAGACCAAGGTCGGTTTCTACAGGGAGGTGCGTACAGAAGACGGGAAGAAGGAATTTCACCCTCTGGATCTTGAAAAAGTTGAGCATATGCCGCCAACCAAACCGCGTTTTGAGTCGGTGAAAACCGCCAAGGATCTGGAAAACCTTGGCGAGAGGCTCAAGGTCATGCTGGATGCCGATGACAAGGCGTGGCAGTTGGTGAAAGCCCTG
>CAZSPX010000156.1:0-7781 GCA_964608885.1 uncultured Anaerolineaceae bacterium
ATCCTCGTTTTTGACGCCTTCTCAGCGTATAACGCTTCGTTATCCGGCTACGGCAGAACGACCACGCCCACCCTTGACCGCCTGAGCAGGCGGGCGATCGTCTATCACAACCACCATGCCACAAGCAGCTTCACCACACCCGGGACAGCCTCCCTGCTCACCGGTACGCTGCCCTGGACGCACCGCGCGCTGGAACCCAAGGGGACCGTGATCGACCGCTTCGTCACACGCAATATCTTCAGCGCCTTCAAGGACCATTACCGCATCGCCTATACCCACAACGGCTGGGCGAACATCCTGCTGGAGCAGTTTAGCGCGGACCTGGAGGAGCTGATCCCGTGGAAGAGCCTGTTCCTGGACCAGGTAGACAGTTTCATCCCGGCGCTGTTCCGCAAGGACACCGACATCGCCGAGCTTGGCTGGACGCGCACGATGGATGCCACGGCGGGCTATGCCTATTCCCTGCTGCTGTCGCGCCTCTACAACGCGCTGCTGGAATACAAGTACGCCGGCCTGAAGAAGTCTTTCCCGCGCGGCCTGCCCTCCATAGGCAATGCCGGCAGTGAGTACCTGCTGGAAGAGGGCATAGACCGGATCGCTGAGCGCCTTCCCGAACTGCCGCGCCCCTTCGCGGGCTACTTCCACTTCCTGCCGCCGCACGGGCCTTATAACACGTCGCTCAAGTTCTATGACCACTTCGCAGGGGATGGCTTTCAGACGCCGCTCAAGCCGGAGGATGTCTTCTCACGGCATGTATCCGAGGCGGGCATGCGGAAGAAGCGCCAGGAATACGATGAATACCTCCTGTACGTGGATGAGCAGTTTGGGCGCTTCTATGACAGGCTGGAGGCCTCGGGCCTGCTGGAGAACACCTGGTTGATCCTGACCTCCGACCACGGCGAGATGTTCGAGCGCGGCATTACCGCTCACAGCACGGACGCGTTATTCCAGCCGGTGATCCGCGTGCCGCTGGTGATCTTCGAGCCAGGGCGCACAGAGCGCCTGGACGTACACACCCCCACCAGCGCGGTGGACATCCTGCCGACCGCCCTGTCCCTGGCCGGGCTGCCCGCTGCGGACTGGAGCGAGGGGAGGGTGATACCGCCTTTCGCGCCGGAAGCGCCCAACAGCGTATATGCTGTGAAGGCCGATAAGAACGGCAAATATGCACCGCTGGAGCACGCCTCCGCCATGATCGTACGCGGGCAGCACAAGCTGATGTACAGCTACGGGCTCAAGAACACGGGGGACGGGGAACTGGTACGGATGTTCGATATCCAGGCCGACCCGGAAGAGCTGAACGAGCTGCAGGATACGAGCAAGGATATCGCCAGTTCCCTGCTGGAGGAGCTGAAAGCCCGGATCAAGCAGTCGGACCAGCCCTATCTCTGATCCCCCGGCAGGCCGGCAGCCTGCATCAGGTACAATCATGACATGCCATCCCCGCGGAGCACATTCGGGCAGACCCTGCTCTTTGCCCTGCTGGCCGTCCTGCTCGCCATCACCGTTTTGAACCAATCCAATCCGGGCCGCAAGACCCCGGCCCGCGATTACGGCATCTATTTGTATGGCGGCGCGCAGATCTTGAAAGGCAATCTTCCCTACCAATCTGCCTGGGACCACAAGCCGCCGGGGGTCTTCTATATGGGTGCGCTGGGGCTGGCGCTGGGAGGCGGAACCCGTTGGGGAGTCTGGGCGGTGGAGGCTCTTTGCCTGCTGGCCGCCATCGCCATCTCGTTTGGGTTCATGCGCAAAATATGGGGAACCGGGGCGGCCCTGGCAGGGCTGCTGGCCTGGACCTACGGGTTGAACTGGACACTGGAAGGTGGGAACCTGACCGAGGAATATCCCCTGCCGCTGCACTTCCTGGCGCTGGCATTGTTCCCCGCCCTCGTACAGCGGGAGCACAAGAAATGGCCCGACTTTGTGATGGGCCTGCTCTTTTCCCTGTGCTTCCTGTTCCGGCCAAACAATGCGGTGGTGGAAGCCGCCATCCTCGTCACGGTCTTCATCGCGCGCCTGACCCGTAGGGATGCACGCGGGCTCCTATCCCAGTTTTTTTGGATCGGGCTGGGGGCCGCACTGCCCCTGGCAGTCACTGCGGCATACTTCCAGGCCCACGGGCTGCTGCAGGACCTGCTGGACGCCTCGGTTCTTTTCAACCTGGTATACAGCGGGACACCGCTCAGCGCCTCTTCACCGTTCGAGCGGGCGGCAGATCTGCTTGGCCCGGCGCTGTGGATGGCGGTCGCGGGATATGGGGTCGCGGCCTGGAGGTTGTGGCGCGGGGAGGCACAGCCCTGGCTGTACGCGCTCCTGCTGATCGGCTGGCCCATGGTGATCTTCATGAGCGACCCGGCCCGCAGGAACTATGCACACTATTATATGAACTGGCTGCCCTTCACAGGACTGCTCGCCGGGCTGGCTTTTCATGCCGTGCAGAGGCTGCTGCTTCCCCGGCTTAAGCCTTCCCCGGCTCTGCGGCTGGCCAGCCTGGCCACCGCGATCCTCCTAGTGCTGGCGTTCTTCATCTCCAATGGAATGGTGCAGGACTATCAAAAGGTGCTGAGGCGCATACGCGAGCAGGGAGTGGCAGGCAGCGAGGCCAGGTCAGACCTGGCCATTTATATCAATGCGCACACGCAGCCCGGCGACAAGGTGTTATTTTGGGGCGGCTACCCCAACGAGAATTACATGTCGCGGCGCGACGCACCGGTGGCCGAGATCGTCTACCCCCTGTACCTGGAATCGGAAATCGCCCACCGGCTGGAGCAGCGCTTCCTGAACGAACTGGAGACGAACCGACCGGCTGTCATTGTGGATATGGACGAAGCATGGTCTCTTTCGCTGGACCCGGTGGAGCGCGAGCAGCGCCGGGCTGCCGGATTGGGATGGGTATACCTGCCCCCCAACCTGGACGATGTGTTCGCTTTCATCGATCAGAATTACTACCTCGAGCGGAAATTCCAGGGGCTGGGAATCTACCGGCTGAAAGGGTCGGAGGCGCAGACGCCATGAAGGAATTCCTTTTTTCCCGCAACGCCGTCTACGAAGTGCTGCGCGCGCGGCGCAGGGAGGTGTTCCGCATCCTGATCGCCGAGGGCGCGCAGGAGAAGGGCCGGCTGGAGGAGATCCAGCGGCTGGCCCGGGAGCGGCGCATCCCGGTGGAGAGGGTCCCGCGGGCCCGGCTGGCCAAGATCTACCAGAACCATCAGGGAACGGTCGCGGAGGTGAGCAGCTATCCCTACAGCGATATGACCGACATCCTGGAACACGCCCGCGGCAAGGGCGAGCCGCCCTTCGTCCTGATCCTGGACTCGCTCAACGATCCTCAGAACTTCGGCTCGCTGATGCGCACCGCCGAAGCGGTGGGGGTCCACGGGGTCATCCTGCCGCTCGCGCGCAGCGTGGAGGTGACGCCTGCGGCGGTCAATGCCTCCTCGGGCGCCAGCGAACACCTGCGCGTGGCGCGCTGGAACCTGGCGCAGGCGCTGGACATCCTGCGGGAGGCAGAGGTCTGGATCGTGGGGCTGGACCAGGCCGGGTCGGAGCTGGAAGCGGGGAGCCGCCACCTGAGAGGCCCGCTGGGACTGGTGGTGGGTTCGGAGGGCGAAGGGATGCGCCCGCTGGTGCGCTCCAAATGCGATATCCTCGTCAAGCTGCCCATGCGCGGGCAGGTGGAATCATTGAACGCCGCGGCGGCCGGCTCCGTGGCGCTCTACCTGGCCCTGCTCGCCAGGCAGCCGTCCAAATAGATCAGAGGAGCTCTGTCATGCCGCAAGCAACCTATCATTTTCCGCGCGGCTTCCTGTGGGGGACAGCCACCGCCGCCCACCAGGTGGAAGGCAGCAACACCAACAACCAATGGTGGCAGTGGGAGCAGGAGGGCCATACCAACGGGACCTCAGGGCTGGCCTGTGACTGGTGGGGCGGACGCTGGCGGGAGGACTTCGACCGTGCCGCTGAATCTGGCCAGAACGCCCATCGCCTGTCCGTGGAATGGAGCCGCATCCAGCCCACGCCCGACCAGTGGGATGAATCAGCCCTGGAGAAGTACCGGGCCATGCTGCGCGGCCTGCGCGAGCGCGACATGGCCGTGATGGTCACGCTGCATCACTTCACCGACCCGCTGTGGCTGTATGAACTGGGCGGGTGGGAGCATGCGGAGACGCCCGCCCTCTTCGAGAAATTCGTCCGAAAGACGGTGGACGCCCTCAAGGAATACTGCACGCTGTGGTGCACGATCAATGAGCCGAATGTGTATGCCCTGAGCGGTTATGCCACCGGAGACTTCCCGCCGGGAGTGAAAGACATCCGGCGGGCAGTACAGGTGGAGGCGGCCATGCTGCGCGCCCATGCTTTGGCCTATACTGCCATACACCAACTCCAGCCCGAGGCGCGCGTGGGCTATGCCCTGCACTACCGCCCCATGGTCCCGAAGAGGGCCTGGTCCCCGCTGGACCAGCTGACACGCCGCCTGCGCTACCAGGGCGTTAACATGGCCTTCCCCTCCGCCATCAGCAGCGGGGTGCTGCGCTCCCCGGTCGGGAATGTGGCCATTCCGGAGGCGCAGGGCAAACAGGACTTCCTGGGATTGAACTATTATTCGGTGGATACGATATCGTTCAACCTGGCCAACCGCAAGGAGATGTTCACACATTCAGGCTTTCCTGAGGACGCAGATCTGAGCGGCACGCGCTTCATCGCTTCCATCCCGGAGGGCCTGTTCGATTCGCTCCAATGGGCGGTGCGGACCTATCCCGACCTGCCCATCCTGATCACAGAAAATGGCACGGAGGACCTGGACGACCACATGCGGCCGCGCTACCTTGCCCAGCACGTGCACCAGATGTGGCGGGGCGTGAACTTCAACTGGCCGATCAAGGGCTACTTCCACTGGTCGCTGGTGGACAATTTTGAATGGGAGCGCGGCTGGACGCAGCGGTTTGGCCTGTGGAGCCTGGACCCGGAGACCCAGAAGCGCGTCAAACGTCCCTCCGCGGACCTGTACGCCGCCATCTGCAAGGAGAACGGCCTCTCCTCCGCGATGGTACAGAAGTATTGCCCCGAAGTATTCGAGAGGATCTTCCCCTCCTGAGGATATCAGGAAAGGAGCTGGATATGGATTTCGAGATCCAACGCAAAGGACTGGATGCCCTGCTGGCCGCGATCTATGGGGCGGAAGCCAGCCTGCCGGAAGTGCTGCATGAACTGGGCTTCGAGCAGGCGCGGATCGACCGGCTGGAGGGGGCTCCCCTCCAAGCCATGACATCCGCCTTTGTGGAGTCCTTCCACCGCCGCATGACAAGCCCAACGGGCCTGGACAACTGGTTCATGCTGCTGAGCCGGCGCTACGGGCTCGAAGGAGAACCGCCTCAAACCCTGGATGAAGCCGCGCAGGAGCTCGGCTTCGAACGCGAAGAGCTGGGCAGGATGTGGGGCCAGGCCCTCGACCACTGCAGGACCCGGACCATGCAGGCAAACCTGAAGAAGGACCTTAAACAGTTGGCCATCCAACAGCTGGCTCAAGCAGGGGAAAAGCCGGAACGCGAGCATGTGAGCGGCTTGCTGGAGCGTCTCAGCAACCTGCGCGAGGCGGAAGATGCCACCCGGCTGGATTACGAGGGCAAAAAGCAGGAGATCCTCAGGAAGGTCCAGGCGGAGCTGGATGCGCTGGAAGTGGAATACCAGCCGCTGCTTGACTCGGTAAAGGAGAATATCGAAGAGCTGGAGAGCGAGATCAGGACGGAAGTGCTGATGCGCGGGGAGAGCGTCTCGGGCGGAGCCTACCGGGCGACCTATACAAAGGGACGCATCTCATGGGACAACAAAGGCATTGAGGACTTCGCACAGAAGCACCCCGAGGTGTTGAAATACCGCAGGGAGGGAGCGCCCAGCGTCACGCTGCGACTTACTGGAAACAAAGATTGATCCGTAACACAGCAGCAGCCCGCCGGACGGCGGGCTGCTGCTTTCAGGGGGTTAGATCAACGGTTGACGAGGAAGAGGATACCGGCGATCAGGGCGCAAATGCCGGCGATGGTGGTGAAAAAGGCGGGCAGCGCCACGCCCAACATCCCAAGCCCGACGATGATGAGATAGATGCCCAACAGAACGTAACCGAGAAAAGCATACCTGCGCATTCAGACCTCCATAAAAGATGGGTGCGTTCGATTTGTTTAACTTGACCGGAAAAAATATGTTACGGCCCGGATGGTACAATTTCCCGCATGTCCTCCGTCCCCCTGCCGGCAGAATTTACGCTTGCGCGCCCCCATACCACCGATAAAAGCGGACCGGTCCGCTGGATCTGGTCGCATGCCTCGCGTTACTGGCCGATCATCGTCATCATGGTGCTCGGGGCGGTTGGCAACGCCGCCCTGGCCGCGGTCGTGCCCGTGCTCACCGGGAACGCCTTCAACGCCATGCTGGCGCCCACGCCGGATACGAGCGTCCTGCTGCCCCTGGCGCTCATTATCGGCGGTTCCCAGATCCTGCGCGGCATCCTGCAGTTCGGCCGCAACTTTGGCGCGGAGCTGCTCGCCCAGCGGATGGAGCGGGATATCCGGGACGAACTGTACCTTTCCCTGCTCGGCAAAAGCATGACCTTCCACAACCTCCAGCCGGTGGGTGACACGATGGCGCGCGCAACCAATGATGTGCGCGAGGTCAATTACCTGTTCAGCCCGGGCTTAAACCTGGTGATCGGCTCGGCGATGTTCATCATCATGCCCTTCTTCTTCGTGGGCCAGTACCATCCCTCCCTCCTGATCACCCCGGCGGTCTTCGTGATCGCCTATTTCGGCGCCCTCAGGCGCTATCTGCGCGTGATGTCGCCGGTCACGGATGAGGTGCGCGGCACCTTTGGCGAGATGAACACCCATCTCTCCGAGGCGCTGGACGGGGTGGAGGTCATGAAAGGGGCGGCCCAGGAAGGCCCGGAGATCGACCGCTTTGTCACCAATGCGCGGCGCGTCCGGAACGCCTTCGTGCGGCAGGGCGATATCGAGGCGCGCTTCACCCCCATCCTGTTCCTGGGACTGGCGCTGGCCTTCGGGCTGATCCACGCCCTGCTGCTCTTCCGCGCCGGGCTGATCAACGCGGGCGCGGTGGTGGCTTATTTTGGCATCCTGCAGATGCTGGGCTTTCCCACCAACGTCTCGGCCATGGCCTATACCCAGATCTCCCTGGGCGTCTCGAGCGCGCGGCGCATCCTCGAGCTGATGAACCGCGAGAGCAAGCTGGACCAGAACGCCGCCGGCCATTCCGCTCCGATGCGCGGCGAGATCGAACTCAGGGGCGTATGCTTCGAATACGAGCCCGGCGAGCAGGTGCTCCAGGACATCAACCTGAAAGTGAGACCCGGGCAGACCGTGGCGATCGTCGGGCAGACCGGCGCGGGCAAGACCTCGCTGGTGAAGCTGATCAACCGCACCTACGAGGCTCCCTGCGGGGAGGTACTGGTGGACGGTGTGAACGTGCGCGACTGGAACCTTGCGGCGCTGCGCTCACAGATCTCGATGATCGAGCAGGATATATTCCTGTTCTCCCGATCGGTGGCGGATAACATTGCCTTCGGAAAACCCGGGGCCTCACGCGAGGAGATCGAGGCGGCCGGGCGCGCCGCCCAGGCAGATGAGTTCATCCGCGGCTTCGAGAACGGCTACGATACTGTCATCGGCGAGCGCGGCGTCACCCTCTCCGGCGGCCAGCGCCAGCGCCTGGCCCTGGCGCGCGCCTTCCTGACCGACCCGCGCATCCTGATCCTGGACGACTCGACC
>CAZSPX010000157.1:0-7755 GCA_964608885.1 uncultured Anaerolineaceae bacterium
CCCGCCAAGGTTCAGAGCGCCCTCCTTGAGGTGATGCAGGAACGCCAGGTGACCATCGGGCGGGAGACCTTCAAGGTGCCGGTGCCGTTCCTGGTGCTGGCCACCCAGAATCCGATCGAGACGGAGGGGACCTATGCCCTGCCCGAGGCGCAGGTGGACCGCTTCATGCTCAAGGTCCTGGTGGGATATCCCAGCTCCACCGAGGAATTCGTGAGCGTCGAGCGCATGACCGGCATGCTGCAGGGAGTGCAGAAGGTGCTGACCACGGAGGAACTGGTCGGCTTGCAAAAGGAAGTGGACAAGGTTTATGTAGACCCGGCGCTGATCGAATACGCTGTCCAGATGGTTACGGCCACGCGCTCGCCCGAGCATGTAGGGCAGGCGCAGCTCAAGCCCTACATTATGTTCGGCGCCAGCCCGCGTGCTTCCATCAACCTGATCCTCACCGCCCGCGCCCTGGCCTTTGTGCGCGGACGCGGCTACGTCCTTCCACAGGATGTGCTGGACATGGCTTTGGATGTCATGCGCCACCGCCTCGTCCTGACCTATGAGGCGCTCTCCGATAACGTCAGCTCGGATGACGTCCTAAAGAAGATCATTGACCGCATCCCGGTCCCCGTGGTGCCCATGCATGAACGCGCAGAACTCCGCAGCAACGCCTGAGCGCATCCTTCAGCGCCTCGACTGGCAGGTGATCCGCCGGTTGGACGGGCTGCTGCAGGGGGATTACCGCAGCCTGTTCTACGGCTACGGCGTGGATTTCGCCGATCTGCGTGAATATCAGGCCGAGGATGACATCCGCTATATCGACTGGAACGTGACCGCGCGCATGGAAGTGCCCTACGTCCGGCAGTACGTGGAGGACCGTGAGATCACGGCCTGGTTCCTGCTGGACCTCTCGCCTTCCGTGGATTTCGGCACGACCGGCAGCGAAAAGCGCCTGAAGCTGGTGGAGTTTGTCACCACTTTTGCGCGCCTGCTGACCCGCCACGGCAACCGGGTGGGGGCCATGTTCTACGGCCGCGGTGTGGAAAAAACCATCCCGGCCCGTGGGGGCAAGCTCCAGGTCTTGCGGCTCGCCAATGACCTGCTCAAGCAGCCCCGCCTCTCCGGCCTGCCCATGACCGACCTCGCGCCCCTGCTGCGTGCCGCGTTGAACGCCCTCCGCAAGCGCTCCCTGGTTTTCGTGGTATCCGATTTCATCAGCGTCCCGGGCTGGGAAAAGCCGCTCAGCCTGCTCAACCAGCGGCATGAGGTCATCGCCATCCGGCTGTGGGACCCGCGCGAGGTGGATCTGCCCGATGTGGGGCCCATCATCATGGAAGATGCCGAGACGGGTGAGCAGCTGTATGTGGATACCCGCGACCGCAAGTTCCGCAAAGCCTTCATGGAGTTGGCGAAGAAGCGCGAGGAGGAGATGAGCACGGCTTTTCAGCGTGCCGGCGTGGATGTGATGCCTCTTTCGACTGGAGACGACCTGGTGCGAGCCATTGTGCGGTTTGCGATGCTGCGCGAGCAGCGCCGCAGGTGAGATGAATATGAACATGTCGTTCCTGTGGCCGGCTCTCCTCCCCTTGCTGCTGCTGATCCCTCTCCTGGCCGTGGTGTACCTTCTGCTGTTACGCCGCCGCCGCCGGGCCCTGGCGGGGCTGGGAGGCTTTGGAATGCCGCAGGCCGCAGCCGGTAAGGGGCCTGGTGTCCGCCGGCATATCCCGCCCGTTTTCTTCATCTCCTCCCTGGCCTTCATGACCTTTGCTCTGGCCCGGCCGCAATCGACTGTGAACCTTCCGACCGTGGAGGGCACTGTCGTCCTGGTCTTTGATGTCTCGGGCAGTATGTCCGCGACCGATATCCAGCCCACACGCATGGATGCGGCGCGTGAGGCAGCCCTCGGGTTCGTGGATCGCCAGCCGGCCACAGTCCAGGTGGGGGTGGTGGCATTCAGCGACGGCGGGATCTCCGTGGTGCCGCCCACCAACAACAAGGCTGATCTGATCGCTGCCATCAACCGCCTGTCACCACAAAGAGGAACCTCGCTGGCAAGCGGCATCCACTCCGGGTTGGACCTGATCGCTCGAAGCACGGGACAGGAAAGCCAGCTGGAGGCGCTTGCCACGCCGGACAGCGCGCCTCTGCCGCCGGCCGCGCCCGGCTCGGCGGGCGTGATCGTCCTCCTGACGGATGGGGAGAATAATATGTCTCCTGACCCGCTGGAGGCGGCCCAGGTCGCCTCCGATATGGGCGTGCGTATCGATACGATCGGGGTCGGCAGCCCGGAAGGCGTCACCATGAAGATCAATGGGTTCGTCATCCATACCCAGTTGGACGAGGAGACCCTCAAGCAGATCTCCAGCCTCAGCAGCGGGACGTATTTCAATGCCCGCAGTGGTGATGATCTGCGCGCCGTCTTTGATGGCATCCAGCCCCGGCTGGTCATGAACGAGCAGAAGATCGAGGTCACTTCGCTCTTCACCGCCCTGGGAATGCTGCTCCTGCTGCTGGGCGGTGCCTTTTCGCTGCTGTGGTTCGGCCGCGTCCCGTGAGATCACCGGCGCTTTCCGGTGATCCAAGGAGCTGACCTATGCAATTCCTCTGGCCCACATCTCTCATCCTTCTGGCGTTCATCCCGTTTTTGGTGGCCGCCTATGTCTGGATCCTGCGGCGCAGGCGGCGTTACGCGGTGCGCTACTCCAGCCTGAGCCTCGTGCGCGCGGCCTTGCCGCGGTCCTCGCGCTGGCGCAGGCATGTGCCCTTTGCCATATTCATCCTGGCATTGATGGCCCTGGTCGGCGCCATGGCCCGCCCGGCTGCTGAGATCCAGGTGCCCTCCAAGCGTGCCACCATCCTGCTGGCGATGGATGTCTCGCGCAGCATGTGCTCAACGGATATAGCACCGAACCGCATGGAGGCTGCCAAGGCTGCCGCCCTTTCCTTCATCGAGAAGCAGGAGCCCAGCACCCAGATCGGCATCGTTGCCTTTGCCGGATTTGCGGAGCTCGTTCAGCCTCCCACCAATGATCAGGAGCTGCTGCGCGATGCGGTGGAGAGCCTGACCACTGCCCGCCGGACCGCCATCGGGAGCGGCATCCTGAAGAGTATTGAAGGGTTGGCCGAGTTCGATCCGAATGTTCCCCCGCTGGATCCCAACGGCCAGGCCGCGAGTGCTCCAGTCCCGGTTACAGGTGATTTCATCCCGGCCATCATCGTTCTCTTGACGGATGGCGTGAGCAACTCGGGCCCTCTGCCCCTGGATGCCGCGCAGGAAGCGGTAACACGCGGGATCCGCATCTATACCATCGGTTTTGGGACCGCAAACCCGGGATCCCTGCCTGACTGCAATGGCAGCCTGAGTTTCTTCCGGCCTCAGGGCGAATTTGGCGGGGGCGGCGGTGGGTTCTTCCGCGGCATCGATGAGCGCACCCTTCAGGAGATCGCCGACATGACTGGCGGCCAGTACTATTCAGCCACCAGCGCCGGTGAATTGGTGCAGGTCTTCAAGGAGCTTCCAACCTACCTCATCACCGTGAAGGAGCAGGCTGAGATCACGGCCATTTTTACTGCCATTGGCGCCGCGCTTGCCATGCTGGCCATCGTTCTCTCTTTCATGTTCCACCCGGTGTCCTGAAAACTGCCACCTGGCAATAAAAAAAGACCGCCTGCCCGGGTTTGGGCAGGCGGTCTGGTTCCATTGCTGGGGTTAATTCATGCAGGTCGCCTCGTGAATACCCGTCAGGGCATTCCAGAGTGCTTGAGCCATCTCCTCACAGGCCGCGCGTGCCGTTACCTGTTCCTCCGCGGATAGAGTTTCCATCCATCCAAGCAATTTCTCTGATTCGTGCCAGTTGGAGGAGTGTGTCTCGAAATAAGGCTGGACTTCCTCTGGTAGCTGGTAGTGCATCTGCAAGCCCTTCAGCTTCGAGCTGGCGGTGGCAGGCTGTTGGGCCTCGAAGGCATACAGCGCTCCCAGGGCCGAGGCTGAGGAGGAGAAGAGCCTGCGCGCGGTCTCCGCAAGTCCGATTGCCTGGGGGATGGGGCCTTTTTCTGCGCCCTCGCCAAGGGCAAGGCGAAAATTGTTCCAAAGCTCGATGTGCTGGCGCTCTTCTTCGGCGGTCTCCTCATCTTTCAGCGTTTCCCAGCCGAGCGGGAGGGCAGAGATCAGCTCACCGTATTCACGCGCATATACCTGTAAAGCCTCCACGGGCAGGGTCCCGGCGCTCCAGGCCTGGTAGAAGGGATGTTTCAAGAGATCCCATTCCTTAAGGATCTGATCCAATGGTTCTTTGATGTTCATCATCAACCTCCTTAATATTTGGACAATATTACTCTAAATTCTTGCTGTAGTACATATAAAAAAGCGGCGATCCACTGACCGCCGCTCTGTAAGCATGGAATGGACGACTATTTGATCCGCACCAGCGCGCTGTAGTCCACCACCTGACCCGCACGTGGGACAACCTGGATGATGTAATCCTGTGTGGAGGGGAGGGTGAGGCTGAAATCCTTCACGCCATTCTGGGCGCGGGCGTAGGGCTGCCCGTCGCTGAAGCCCCAGATCGTCAATCCGGCATTATCGCCGGGGACGGTCAGGATCACATCCATTTTCTGGCCTTTTTGCGCATAGGCAACATAGGTTACTGCAAAGCCGTTAACCGTGCGGCCTTTGAGCGTAGTCTTGATCTCGCCCGCATTGAACTGGATGCGCGCGGCCAGGATAATGTTCAAGGAGAAGTTCTCGGTGCTGTTCGTGCCGATCACCTGGAAATAGTAATCCTGGGAGGAGGGCAGTAGGCCCTGCCACGAGCTGGAGCCCTGGTTGGCCGGCAGCAGGACCACACCGTTCGCTCCGTAGATCGCCAGCTTGATATTGGGGTTTGGCGAATCCGCGGAGGCGATCAGGGCCTGCCCTTGCTGGGCGCTGAGCACATAGGTGTTGCTCAGCCCTGCCGGGACGGTCCCGGTGGTCACGTTCTCGGTGGCGCCCGAAAGGAATTGGATGCGTTGTGCGGCAGGCGGAGCAAAGGTGGGGCTGGGGAGAACGACCGCCGTCGGTGGGGCGGTGGTGAGCGTGGGGAGTGCGGTCGGCATGGCAAAGGTGGGCAGTGGGGTGACCTGGCCCCCGCCCGCCTGGAGGGTGGCGGCGACCATGGTCTCCAGCATCTCGAATCCCGGGGTGGGCGTCCCCGCGGTGGCCTGGCAGGCCAGGGAAACGATCAGAACTGCGAAGAGCGCAAGGATGGGAACGGTTTTACGCATACGGGCTTACTCTCCTTTGAAGCGGCCGGTGGAGTACAATCCTGCCATGCGAGATTTTCGGGGATGGGTGTGGCGTTGGGGGCCGGCGTTTCTGATGATGGCCATCATTTTCGCCTTTTCTTCGAGGCCGCCATCCGCCCTTCCGAGCTTCTCCTGGGCTGATAAATACGTCAAAAAGGGCGGCCACATGCTTGGCTACGGCCTGCTGGCTCTGAGCTATTGGCGCGGGCTCGGAATGAAGCGTGGGAATCAGGCGGCAGCCTGGCTGATGGCCTTTGCTTATGCCATTACAGACGAAATCCACCAATCGCTGGTTCCCGGCCGTCATCCCTCTGCCTGGGATGTGCTGGTTTTTGACGGCCTGGGCGCGTTGATCGCCCTGGCGGCATATACGTATTATAGCCGTAAGGTTCCTCCCTCCTCGCCGTTGTCGTAGCGATTTTGGTCGCCGCCTTGTTCCAGAAGCTTGAATGATCTTTTGCCCCGCCCCCTAATCGAACTCGGTCTCGAAATCCTCGCCCTCTTTCCATTCACCGGATTGTTCGAATTCGATCTCGCCGAAGAGGCTCTCCTGGCGCGCATCGACGTGGTAGCGCTTGACCAGTTCCAGGAGCGCCAGGAAGGTGACCACCACCTCGACCCGGCTGGGATTGTTTCCCAGCAGCCCGCGGAAGCTGCCGCGCTGCGTCTCTCTCAGCGTGCGCGTGATAAGTTCGATCTTTTCACGGATGGTCACCTTTGGCAGGCCGATCACGGTTCCCAGGGATCTCTTCTCCTCTTCGCGGTGGAAGACCGCGGCGGCCGCGTCGTGCAGGTCCTGGAGAGTCAGGTTGGAAAGGTCCAGCTTCGGCTCAATTTTGGGCGGCGGGGCGATCCGCAGGTAGGTGCGCAGGTTCTGGTTCTGCCTTTCCAGCAGCCACGCGCCGATCTCCTTGTAGCGCTTGTACAGCCGGAGCTGCTCCACCAGCGAGGCGCCTGTGTCTTCCTCTCCCGGCTCACGTTCGGGCGGGCGCGGCAGCAGCGCCTCTGACTTGATCTGCACCAGCTTGGCCGCGATCACCAGGAAGGCCGAGAGCTCCTCGGGGCTGGCCTGGCCCTCCAGGTTGTGGATATAGCTGAGATACTGGTCGGTGACCATGGCCAGCGAGATGGTCGTGATATCCAGCTCGGCGCGCTCGATCAGGCTCAGAAGAAGATCCAGCGGCCCCTCATAGAGAGGCGTCTGCACCTTGTATCCACTCACCTGATGCCCGAGGACGTTTTCCATGAAGTGAAAATTATACCAGTGTATAATCGCCCCCATGTCCGGTAAACTGACCCACCTCGACGAGCATGGTCGCGCCCACATGGTGGACGTGGGCGGAAAGCCCGATACGGAGCGCAAGGCCATTGCGCGCGGTGAAGTCCATATGCTAAGGTCCACCTTTGACCTCATCCGCCTCGGGCAAATGAAAAAGGGCGATGTCCTGACCGTGGCGCAGATCGCGGGGATTACCGCCGCCAAGCGCGCCTCGGACCTGATCCCCCTTTGTCACCCCCTGCCGCTTACGAAGATCGACGTGGAGCTTGCCCTGGATGAGTCCCTCCCCGGCGTCGTCATCACCGCCACAGTGCAGACCACCGGCAAGACCGGGGTCGAGATGGAAGCCCTCACCGCGGTCTCGGTGGCTGCACTGACGGTCTACGACATGGCCAAGGCGGCCGAAAAAACCATGCGCATCCAGAATATCCGCTTGCTGGAAAAGCACGGCGGCCTGAGCGGAGATGTGGTCAATGAATAAGGTCAAGCTATTGTTCTTCGCCACACTGCGGGACCGTGCCGGGACCCGCTCGATGGAGCTTGAGATCCCCGCCGGGATGACCGTCCAGGGGTTAAAGGCCCACATCTCGCAGGCCTATCCCAATCTTGCAGAATCCATGAAGAGTGTGCTCATCACCATCAACCGTGAATATGCTTTCGATGAGGCCGTGATCCCGGAGAACGTCGAGGTTGCCATGTTCCCTCCGGTGAGCGGCGGCTGAGGCTTGCATGCAGCCCGGCGAGTCTCCGACATTTTGCTCCATCACTGAGGACGAGCTGGACCTGGATGCCCTGCTGGCATCCATCACCCTGGAGTCCACCGGGGCCGCGGCCGTCTTCACCGGCATGGTTCGCGGTCTGACCCGTCGCACGGATCCCCACCAGACCCTTTACCTGGAATATGAGGCCTATGTGCCCATGGCCGAAGCCAAGATGCGCCAGGTGGCGGATGAGATCCGTGCGCGCTGGCCTACGGTGGAGGGGATCGCCATCGTCCAGCGCGTTGGGCGGCTGTATCCCAGGACACCCACTGTCCTGATCGCCTGTACCGCCGCACACCGGGATACCGGCGTCTTCGAGGCCGCCCGCTATGGCATCGACCGCTTGAAAGAGATTGTCCCGGTCTGGAAGAAGGAAGTCAGTCCGGATGGCGGGCACTGGGTCGAAGGCGATTACATCCCCAAACCCGGAGCATGAGCATG